>NZ_WSRS01000230.1 GCF_009767945.1 Streptococcus danieliae
TGCGGAAAATAAAGCTGAGACTGAACGGGTAGCTCAAGAAAATGAAGCTGGCCAAAAGGCTGTAGATGCTGAAAATGATCAAAAACAGGCAGAAGCTCAGGCTCAGAATGATAAGTTGAAAGCAGAATATGAAGCTCAACTTGCTAATGCTCAAAAAATCAAGGATGAAAACAAGGCAATTGCTGAACGCAATAAACTAGCTCAGGAGTCCGCTAGTGCGACAAATGCACAGAAAAAAGCAGAATATGATCGTCAGCTAGCTGCTTATGAGAAAGCATTGGCTGATCGTGGTAAGTCTGAGGCAAATAACATTCAATTTGATGGTTATGGTGTCTCAGAGACTTTGGATAGTTTTGGACAACGAACATCTGATGTGGT
>NZ_WSRS01000231.1 GCF_009767945.1 Streptococcus danieliae
CGATCGTTTCCACATTGTACAGCACTTGACCAATGCCTTCAAGATGATTCGGATTCAGGAAATGAATAAATTAAACCGTCACTCAGGTGAAGAGGCCAAGAAATATCGTCGTTTAAAGCGATTTTGGAGACTTTCACAGAAAGACTATAGCTGTCTGTCCTCTGAATCCAAGTATTACCCCTTGTTTGATCGCTATATATCAGCTCAAGACATAGCTTTGGAGCTAGCCAATTACAGCCCTGTTTTGAAGGAAACCTGGGAGTTTTATCAGCTATTACTTGGCTATTTTAAGGATAGAAATGCCGACTATTTCTTTGATTTGATTCGAGAAAGTCGGAGCTCAGAATTTTTACCTCAAAATTT
>NZ_WSRS01000232.1 GCF_009767945.1 Streptococcus danieliae
CTTCCACAAGGGACCAAAGTTGGCTTTAAAACTCCGGTTGACACCTCAACTGAGGGAGATAAGCAAGGAACAGTTGAAGTAACTTACCCAGATGGTTCCAAGGAAGACGTTCCAGTAATTGTTAAGGTTGTTGCACCAGATGCGGACAAGTATACGCCAGCAGGGAAGACGCAGACGGTTAAACCGAATGAAACTCCACAAGCAGTAAATTCCATTGAGAATGCGAGCAGCTT
Organism: Streptococcus danieliae; assembly: GCF_009767945.1. GTDB lineage: Bacteria > Bacillota > Bacilli > Lactobacillales > Streptococcaceae > Streptococcus > Streptococcus danieliae. Next base: position 234 of record NZ_WSRS01000232.1, read on the forward strand.
ACCTGAGGGCACCCAGTTTGCCTTTAAGGCTCCTGTTAATACCTCAAGTGAGGGAGACAAGTCAGCTGTTGTTGTTGTAACCTATCCAGATGGTACTCGTGATGAGGTTCCGGTAACCGTTAAAGT
>NZ_WSRS01000233.1 GCF_009767945.1 Streptococcus danieliae
TATTCCTGCTCAACTTAAACGGCTTGATCATATCCAACATGCCTATAAATGCCTGACTTGTAGTGAGAAGTCAGATAAGGATAAAATCCTTAAAGCTCCTGTGCCGAAAGCCCCACTAGCCCATAGTCTAGGGTCTGCATCTATCATAGCTCATACCATTCATCAAAAATTTAACTTGAAGGTTCCAAACTATAGACAGGAATCCGATTGGGAAAAACTAGGTCTTCCAATTAGTCGGAAAGAGATCGCTAACTGGCATATTAAGTCTGCTCAATATTACCTTAAACCTCTTTATAATCTACTCTCAGATATCTTGAGAGAACAATCTGTTCTCCACGCAGATGAGACTTCCTATAG
>NZ_WSRS01000234.1 GCF_009767945.1 Streptococcus danieliae
TCCTTAGCGACTGGAGTGTTCTTATCTGCATCTGTTGCAGACTTAGCTACCTTAACGGTCACTGGGACTTCTTCACTCGAACCATCTGGGTAGGTTACCACTACTGTAGCTGGTTTATCGCCTGCATCTGTCGTGTCTACTGGATCCTTGAAGGCTACCGTAGTACCTGCTGGAAGTTCAGACAAGTTGGCAATGGAATCTTCTGCCTTCGGTGTAGAACCTGGCTCAACTGTTTGATCCTTAGCGACTGGAGTATACTTATCCGCATCTGGAGTAACGACTTTAACGGTTACCGGAACCTCATCACGGGTACCATCTGGATAGGTTACTACAACAACAGCTGACTTGTCTCCCTC
>NZ_WSRS01000235.1 GCF_009767945.1 Streptococcus danieliae
GTTTAGCTTATAAACCGTATATGATATACTTGTCTTATGGCATACGGAATTGATTTTAGAAAACGTGTCCTCGCTTACGTAGAAGAGGGACATACACGTCAAGAAACTGCAAAACTATTTAATATTAGCACGAATACTTTATACACCTGGGAAAAGCAACAACGAGAACAGGGACATTTAGAACGCAAGAAGCGTGTAGCTAAGTCTAGAAAAATCCCTTTGGATCAATTAAAAAACTTTGTTAAGGAAAATCCAGATGCCTTTTTAAGGGAGATTGCAGAGCATTTTTCTTGCAGTATTCCCTCTGTTTGGGCTGCTTTGAAGCAAGTGAATCTTACTTTAAAAAAA
>NZ_WSRS01000236.1 GCF_009767945.1 Streptococcus danieliae
ATTGTTCTGACGGAGCAGTAGAGTTCCTTCAACCTATTTTAGAAGGCTTCAACCGGTTACTTTTCCGCATGGACAGCGGGTTTGCCTCCCCACAAATCTACAATTCCATTGAAGAGAGTGGAGAAAGTTATCTCATTAAACTTAAAAGAAACCCTGTTCTTAGTCGTCTCGGGGATCTCAGTTTACCCAATCATGAAGATGAGAATTTAACCATCTTACCCCACTCTTCCTATTCCGAGACTGTTTATCAAGCAAAATCTTGGGATCACGCTCGTCGTGTTTGCCAATTTTCACAAAGAGAGGAAGGAGAGCTCTTCTATGAGGTTACTTCACTTGTGACCAATCT
>NZ_WSRS01000237.1 GCF_009767945.1 Streptococcus danieliae
AGTATTTCTGAAGCAGCAACTGTTTTCCAAATTTCTCGTAATACCATTTATCAATGGATTAAATTAAAAGAGAAAACAGGAGAGCTTCATCACCAAGTTAAAGGGACCACCCCAAGAAAAGTTGATAGAGATAAGTTAAAGAGTTATCTTGAAATCCATCCAGATGCCTATTTGACTGAAATAGCTGCTGAGTTTGACTGTCATCCAACAGCTATTCATTATGCTCTTAAAGCTATGGGATATACTCGAAAAAAAAGAGAACTACCTACTACGAACAAGATCCCGAAAAAGTAGCTCAATTCCTTAAAGAATTGGATAATTTAAGGGATATGGTTCCTGTTTAT
>NZ_WSRS01000238.1 GCF_009767945.1 Streptococcus danieliae
TTCGCATCCACTAAACCAATCTCCTCTACTCATGTTTTCTGAGACTAGTATAGCTAGATTTCTACTTTATCGGAAGACACCTTGTTATTGGGCGCTTACATTGTACACTCTCTCTAGAAACCTTGATCTACCAGGGATTCTGGAAGTTTTTTAGTTATCTATGAATAATTCGGGTTAACATAAAGAAAAAGGGCTCTTTGTCAAGTTGTGTGGAATCCCTGAAAACTGACAGTTTTAGGCTTTTATTATTTAGCTTTTTAATAAGGGTGTTGAGATGGTTTTAACGTCAATCCGAATCCGGCTTCTTTCGAATTTCTATGAGATGCTTTCCCTGTGGTGGGGG
>NZ_WSRS01000239.1 GCF_009767945.1 Streptococcus danieliae
GAGGGACAATGACTTGGGCGTTTCTCTAAGGAGCCTTCGATGATTTGAGCCATACGATTGCGTCTATCTTTACGATAAATAAGCCAGTCTTCTTTGAAAGTGATGTTTAGGTCTTGAATTCCGAGTAATTTTTGAGTAACATAGTCCATATGAAGCAATTCCTATTCTGATGTTTTTTTTTTCACTTATCAGTTTACTAGGAATTGCTTTTTTTTGCACTCTGAATTACAAAAAAAGTAAGCGCCCAATAACAAGGTATCTTCCGATAAAGTAGAAATCTAGCTATACTAGTCTCAGAAAACATGAGTAGAGGAGATTGGTTTAGTGGATGCGAA
>NZ_WSRS01000023.1 GCF_009767945.1 Streptococcus danieliae
ATGTTTAGGTCTTGAATTCCGAGTAATTTTTGAGTAACATAGTCCATATGAAGCAATTCCTATTCTGATGTTTTTTTTTCACTTATCAGTTTACTAGGAATTGCTTTTTTTTGCACTCTGAATTACAAAAAAAGTTGCATGGAGAGCAAGCTTTCCACACAACTTATTATAGAACCCTTTTTTGTTATAGTTTCATCCACCCTGAGAGAATCGAACTCCCATCTCAAGAACCGGAATCTTACGTGATATCCATTACACTAAGGGTGGCAACTCAATAAGTATACCAAAACTTGTGGAGGAAGGCAAGAACTTTTTCAAGCTTCCTCCAATAAAATTTTCAGGCCTGGTTGGCTGGTAAGAGAATCTCACGGATGGCTTGACCAACTCCGTTTTCTGTGTGCGGTCCGGTTTGGAATTTGGCAATCTTTTTCACAGCCTCATTGGCATTGCCCATAGCTACAGACCAGCCGGCATAGGCCAACATTTCCAAATCATTGTTGGCATCTCCAATAGCCATGACTTGGTCATTGCCGAACCCGAGATCCTGAGCTAGGTAGGACAGGCCGGTAGCCTTGTTGGTTCCTTTGGGGAGACACTCATAGATATACTCCTGCGAGCGGACCACTTCAAAATGCTTGGCCAATTGCGGACCATACTCCGCCTCAAAGCGATCCAATGCTTCTTTCTCATCCAAGTACATGGCTTGGAAAATCTTGGCTTGGCTCTCCAAAAGCTGCTTCAACTCTACTCGTTTGGGTTTGGTGAAAACTAAACCGGCATCCATTATCACTAGCTCCGAAGGCTCTTCACCGACGACTAGGTAATCCTGTTCGTCAAAGACGGTTAGTTGAGCGGTCGATTCCTGGGCAATTTGGTCTAACAAGACTAGTTCTTCTTGAGACAAGCCAGACCAGGAGTGGATGGACAAATCCTTGGTACTATAGATGGTTGCGCCATTGTTAATGATAACATAGCCTTCTTTTCCCTGCCAGCCTAATTCCTTTAAATAAGGAAGGACACCAGATAAGGGACGACCTGTACAAATTACAGGCAGGACTCCTGCTGCGCGGGCCTTGTCCAAGTCAACCAGGGTCTCTGGTAGCAATTTTTTATCTTGATCCAGTAAGGTGCCGTCCATATCTAAAGCTAATAGTTTAATCATCCACTCATCCTCCCAAATTTTCAGATATTTTCTACTTCCTATTATACCAAAAGAACGGATTTAAAAAACCTTGGAATTCGCTGATTCCAAGGTTGGTGGGGACTTAAAGACTCCAGTCCAAGTTAGGTCCGACAGGGACAATCCCGGTTGGATTGATGGTTTTATGACTCCCATAATAATGGTTTTTAATATGGTCAAAGTCAACGGTAGCTGCGATGTCTTGATGATGATAGAGACGTTTAGTGTAGTCCCAAAGATTTGGATAGTCCACTAGGGCCTTGATATTACATTTGAAATGTCCAAAGTAGACGGCATCGAAGCGCACCAGGGTTGTGAAGAGGCGAATGTCTGCCTCGGTTAGACGATTGCCAACCAGATAGTCCTGGTTCTCCAAGTGTACTTCCAATTGATCTAGGGCCGCAAAGACCTGTTTCACTTCTTCCTCATAAACACTTTGACTAGTGGAGAAGCCAGCTTTGTAGACACCATTATTAATGTTTGGATAGACAAAGTCATTCATAGCATCAATTTCGGCCTGTAGATTTTCGGGATAGTAATCCTCCTGATTGCCTGTCAAGTCATTGAAGGCTGAGTTGAACATCCGCATAATTTCAGCGGATTCATTACTGACGATGGTCTTGGTTTTTTTGTCCCACAGAACTGGAACGGTTACCCGACCAGTATAGTGAGGATCTGCCTTGAGGTAGACCTGATAGAGGTAGTCGCTTTGAAAAAGACTATCCTCAATGACTCCTGGTCCCTCAGCAAAGGTCCAGCCCTTCTCTAGCATAAAGGGATTCACGATGGAGAGCGAAATATGCTCCTCCAAGTCCTTCAATTTCCGCATAATCAAGGTCCGACTAGCCCAAGGGCAAGCTAGTGACACATACAAGTGATAACGACCCGATTCTGCCTTGAAGCCACCCTGACCTGTCGGACCCGGCTGGCCGTCCGGTGTAATCCAGTTCCGAAATTGAGTCACAGTTCGCACAAATTTTCCGCCCGTTGATTGGGTATCATACCATTGATCCACCCATTGCCCATCTACTAAAAGCCCCATCTGCTTTTCTCCTTTTTACTAATAATTAGTAGTAGTATACCAAAGATTAAAAAATCTTCAAGTTATTCGCATTTTCCTTTACTTTTTGTCAAAAAACTGATAAGATATTCCCTGTGTGTGATGGACACGCAAAAATAAACGGCTAATCCGCTGCTCCCTCGCGTTTATGATTAGCAAGATAGGAGAAAACATGAATCCATTAATTCAAAGCTTGACTGAAGGTCAACTACGTACTGATATCCCTGAGTTCCGCCCCGGTGACACTGTTCGCGTTCACGCGAAAGTTGTCGAAGGAAACCGCGAACGTGTACAGCTCTTCGAAGGAGTTGTTATCGCTCGTAAAGGTCAAGGAATCTCTGAAAACTACACTGTTCGTAAAATCTCTAACGGTGTTGGCGTTGAGCGTATCTTCCCACTTCACACTCCACGTGTTGAAAAAATCGAAGTTGTACGTTACGGTAAAGTACGTCGTGCGAAATTGTACTACCTACGTGCCCTACAAGGTAAAGCTGCACGTATCAAAGAAATCCGCCGTTAAGAGGATTAAAAGGAGCCTCGGCTCCTTTTCTTTGTTCCCTTAGTTAAATGGATATAACAACTCCCTCCTAAGGAGTCGTTGCAGGTTCGATTCCTGCAGGGAACATTATTTAAGAAAATCGATAAAAATACACCCCAATCGTTAGATGTCGTATCCAACTTTTAGGGTGTATTTTTAAATGTTTAAGATGGCCAGGACTGTCGGTTCTCCTGCATTTCTGACCCGTTTAGACAACGGCGCATTGGTGACAGATTCTCAACCTCTATCTTCATTTAAATTATATCACGAGAGATTCAATGTTTAGCGAAAAATCTTTTTTTCAATCTAGAACCAAGCTAAAAATTTTTCATCAGATAAGTCACCCGTGTCCCACATTTGCTTTGCAGCTCCTCTAGCTTTATTTGCAAAATAAGGATAACCAAGTTCTATATCGTAGTTAGATTCTAAAACAACGATTACTTCTCCTGTACTCCCATCAATTTCACCCTTATAGATTTCCTTTCTTCCTAGCCCATTCAATCCAAGTCCTTTATATCAGCCATATCATAATTCTCTTCAGATCTTTTACAAGGATCTTTGGAATTTTTTAAACTCGCGTTTTTTACCTCGCTCATTTATCTCTGGGCTTGGGTGAAAAAGGTCTCCCAGACCTTTTTCACCTCCTAACTCTTCCGTACCAAGCGGCGGAAGTCACGCGCTTGGTCTTTTACCAGACCAGCGAGGGAGCGGCCCGCTTGGGAATAGGGCCCCTGGGCTGACCAAAAAGAACGGTCATCTGAGCCCCACCGCTTCTTACTAGGGGAGCGGTAGCCTCTTAGTTTTTTACGTCGGAAGCGGGGATCGTGCCGACCGATTGGGGCGATGTCCAAATCCTTGTGGCGGCAGAAACCACCGTAGTTAAAACTAGCACCATTAATGATACCTGCTTCCGAGCTTCCTTCTGGATCCAGGATATTCAAAAAGCGGCCCTGGCTGTCTAAAATAAACTCAACTCGCTGCCGGTAAAGAACTTTTAGGTTCACACTGGCTTGGTTATCCGGATAATTCCTCTTCCCTTCAACCAAAGAAAGCTTCTGATGCAGCCGGCCACGATCCCACAGGGTATAAAAGCGACCCTTTAAGTAGCGGGCTAGGGCTTGGCGATCAGTCATTCCCGGATCCCGAAAATGCCTGCGTACATATTGAGCCTGCTGGGTCGAAATCAGGTAGCGTAACTGATGTACTTGGCGATTGAGCAGTCCCGCCTGGTCCAGGCTATTCTGAGGAAAGGCTTGCTGGATTGTCTTGACCAGCTGCTTCCAAAAACGATCATGGGGCGCTAAATCAGGATGAAAGGCATTCAAGAGACGCTGCAGCTCCTGTTGATCGTCGATTAACTCCACAGGCATATCTAGAAATTCTAGAAACCAGATGAGACAGTCAACAGAACTCAAACTCTGTATCTTTTGATTCCACTGGAACTGAAACATTGGGCTACCAATCTGCAATATTGAGACTTTATTCATACACATTTACCTTTTAAATAGATCGTACTGCTATGAGCAGAATTGACAAAAACTCCTCTAACCATTACCTGGAAAGAGGAGACGTTTATCTGGAATATTACTCAGGAAGGATGACTGAAATTAAAAGTATCCAATATACTAAAGATTTAAAAACCATAGGAGTTTGCCAAGAAATAGGTAACATACCCTAGGAATAATACTACTCCACTCATCACAATAGGAACAGCTAGTTTTTTAGCTATGACATCTTTATTAGGCGTTATAGCCAATAACGCAAAAGCACCTGATGGAATAAAATAACGCCCTTGAAGACCTTGAATAATCGAACTTCCCAGTGGTGACCAAATCTGATATAAAGCAATAAAGGTCAGTAACACATATCCAAATAAAAAGACAACAGATATCAATCTCATTATTTTGCTAATAATAAGCTGATTATACTCTCTGATAAACACTGCAAATACAACAAACAAATAGTAGGTCAAAACAATCCAAAAAGGAATATTTCGATTTAAAAGACCAAATTTTCCTGTATAAGAGTGAAATAAAAATTCACCGTGTTCATCTATAGTATTTTGTATCACCGTCACAAAGTCTAATGGTTTTTCTAAAAGAAAACGAATCTGCTCAGATGGACTAGCAAAATCAATGTACATGATATCTTGGCTTGGAAATAGCTTCCCCCATAAATAATAAATTGTAAGGGAAGAACCAAGTATAGAAATACCATATAAGCATTTAGACCAAATAGAGAATTTCCTATTAGGGATTAGAAAATATAATAAACCAAACATAATTAAAGTCGGCTTCATTTGGATCATCATAATCATTAATCCAAATGAAAAATAGAGCTTCTTTTTATCCATCTCTTCATCGGATATCAAAGTCGATAAGATAGCTACAAATAAAAATGATATAGCATTGGTAAACGCATCTCCACTAGTTGAAGTAGCTAACAGTAAAAACATTGGATTTAACGCTAGTAATACGAATCCCCACTTTGCAAATCTAGTCCATTTGACAGCCAGAAAAAGAATAAAAACGGAACTCAGAAAATTAACAATTCGTGTTGCATAATATACCGATAACATTGACGAAGCGAATAATTTCGAAATACTTATCGTTAAAATCTGAGGTACATACTGAAAAAATGAATAATTTAACTGGCCACCTAAAGGAATGAATACATTATTAAAGTTTGTAAAATTCGTAGCAATAAGACTACTGTAATCAAATTTCTCACTCGGATTATATCCAATCCCAATAACATTTTGATTCAATTCCGATATAGAAGAGGGTAAGCTAAAGCCATACTGATTCCAAGTCTTAAAAGGGTTTTCTGTACTTTCTAAAAAATACGGAACAATTTTGCCTTGTGAAAATGCATAGGATTTTGCAAAATGACCTATTTCATCTGGTGCTGTCATTGGTGGAATAATAAGAATAAATAGGAACCCAAAGATAAGCGCTATAATCAAAAAAAGCCATTCTGCAGGTATACCATTGAAAATTCTACCTCTGTCTCTCGTAATAGTCATAAACCTTAACCTCATATTGCATACGGTTCTGGCGAACAATTGTATCTAGAATAAAACCAGCTACAAAAGCTAAAGAAGATAGTATCATGAGTCCAGTAGCCAAAACTGCTGATGGTATCTTTTTGATTAAGCCTGTTTGTGCAAACTCACTAATAACTGGAACACCAACTATCAAACCTAAAAGAAATAGAAATAGACTGACAACACTAAAAAATAAAAGTGGTTTATAATCCTTGAAAAGATTGAAAATCATTTTCAACACTTTGAATCCATCCGAAAATGTATTTAGTTTTGACTCACTTCCTTCTGGCCTATCTTTATAAGTAATCGGAACTTCAACCAACTTAAAACGTTTATCCAGAGAATGAATAGAGAGCTCTGTCTCGATTTCAAATCCAGGTGATAAAACTGGGAAGGTTTTAACGAATAGACGATTAAAACCTCTGTAACCAGTCATAATATCGTTATAATTTCCTTTATAAAGATAATTAATCAAATTTTTCACGAGATTGTTTCCAAATCCGTGAAAACCTCTCTTATTCTCCTTAGCATAGGTTCCATTAGAAAGTCGATCACCGATAGTCATATCTGCCATCCCAGTTCGTAGTGGTTCTAACAATTTTTCAACTTCATCGGCTGGGTAAGTATCATCAGCATCAACCATAATATAATAATCTGCATCTATTTCACGAAACATGGAGCGTACAACATTCCCTTTTCCTTGACGAGGCTCAAATCGAACTATTGCATCTGCCTTTCTAGCTAACACATTGGTCTTGTCTTGAGAATTATTATCATACACGTAAATATCGGCTTGAGGCAAATTACGCTTAAAATCAGAAATAACTTTTTGAATTGTCATCTCTTCATTGTATGCAGGTAATAATACTGCAATTTTTTCTGTCATTTTCTAGCTCCAATCATAAAAATATTGTCATACCGTATAAGCCATATCAAAAATAGAAGAATCACTAGATCTAGGTTAACCACTGAATCATTGAAAAAACATTAAGTTATTCCCTAATTCTTTAAGGAATATTATAGAAATTAGAGTCATTGAGTGAATAACCACTTCCACTTGTTAAATCATATTGAATCATCTTTAAGTCGGATTCTACTTCAGATTCATTAGAAAATTGTCCCGAATTCGACATGTTTCGATTTTTCAATATCTCTGTTAAAAGTGCATAGTACGGTGAGACTTTTGACTTTGTTTTTTCAAACACACTAGCTCCAAAATCACTTGAATTTACAAGTGGGAAAGAAACAGGAGCTGAATCTCTATTTGTCCAAATAAAGTAGTCTGTCGTAAACTGTAACATCGGATTTTCTGAAAAAACAGATGGTGGATAGAATCCTGGTAAGTGATCTCCATAAAACACAACCGTAATATCCTTATCAATTTTTTCCAATTCTTTTAGAAAATTCGCAGTTGCTTGATCCGTATGGGAAAGCAATCTAACATAACTATTTAAGGAATCCAACTGAGATTCATTTAATAGTGAATTACTGCTGACTAAATCAACTGGGTCTCCTGAAGACCACGGAGCATGGTTCTGCATCGTAATAACTGAGAAAAATTGACTCTGTGAAGGATCTAAGCGACCTAAAACATTTTTATAGACACTGCCATCACTTACACTAACTCCTTGACGCTGAACATTCTCTAGTGTTTCATCACTATCCGATAAAAATAGAAAATGACTAAAGCCTAAATCCTTGTAAATATTTTTCCTATTGTAGTTATTAGCTCCATGCGGATGAATTACATAACTATTTTCTCCTGTAAACCCTCGCGTAATCGACGGAAGAAAATTCATTTTAGGAACAATCTCTACGAAAATGTTAGAAGTAGAGCTAGTGAAATTGTAAAATGGTAAACCTGAAAGACTTTGGAATTCCATATTAGCTGTCCCACCACCATAACCATCACTATGCATCAAACCACTGGTTGTTTCAGACTTAATTCGATCAATTTCTGGAATAGGATTTCGACTAAGATTATTTGATGCTATTCTTTTTGGATCTGCAAAACTTTCACTAAGAATATAAATGATTGTTTGATCAGATAATGATTTTGATCGCTCTCGATTTATATCAGCCGCTTTTCCACTATACTTTTCAATAATACTATCAATAGCCTCTTTACTATATCCATCTGGCTTCTCTATTATTTCTTGAGTTAACTGTCGCGTCCAGACATAAGCAAGCGATTTATAACTTGCATTTGTCGACAATCCCATCCAAGTGACATCATACAAATTATTAAGGAGACTAATCACAGGGACATCACTTGGAATTTTCCCCTTTTCCTCTGCTCTAAACGTAACCATAGTACCTTGAAAGATGATTAAAAAGGTAATAAGGATAGCTAAACGATTAGATAATTTACTGTAGATTATCTTCGTTGGCATCAAAATCTGAACGTTCCAGACCAAATAAAAAAGTAGAGATACAACAATCAGAACATTTATAAACAAATTGATATTCACAAAGGATACAAATAATTCTGGTTGTTTTATCCAAATAAAATCAGTCGGAATCAACGGCTCCTGTCTATAATTGAACTTAATCGCATTTACAATTGAAAAAACAGAACCCATCACTGCAATCAACAAAGTAGCATAAAGATAACGATTAACAAGAGCATAAATTAGTAAGCAACACAAAAAAATGGAAATAACTTGAAAAAGAGTTGCTTGGGGGAAGATAAACTTCCCTAATAAATCTGAACCAAGCACCACCCCTGCCTGAAAAAGCAGGTTAAACAGCACGGCAAAAACCAAGCTTGACAAAACGGCATTGGCCCTGCCAAAATGGTGCAGGCCAATTTCTCTCAGACTGTTGTAGTAACTTGCAAAAAACAGGAAACCAATCACAAACCACAATAGACTTTGACCCGCTATGTAGCTTAGGTAAGGGCCAAGCTGGTTCTCTGTAGCTAGACTAGTCACCGGTCCAGTCACAAATTCCAAAAAGAGTGGATTCGTCAGCATCAAAGGCGCCATAGAAGCCATGGTCCAAACGGAACGGCGGGCTCGGTAGAGTCCGGTCTCTTCAAATTTCTTGAATACATAAAATTCCCGTTGCACAATTTTTAGCGTAAAAGCAACCACAAGGATAATGACCAAGCTATAAAAATGCACTTGAGTTAAGGGATGAATCCTGAACAGGTCTTGAACCTTGAAACTAGGATTATTGAGCTGACGAGACCATTCCAATAAGAACAGTAGGGGAAAATAAATCAGGTAACCGATTAACAGAGGAAAAACACTCTTGAACTTTGTATAGGGAAGGGTTAGGAGTCCTGCAAACAAAACAATAAACAGGTAGAATAACAAAACTCCTTCCGTCGTTAAACCAAGGAAAGTCTGGTCTTGTCCAAGAAAATAATTGGACAGGAGAACCACTGTTAAAGCTAGCATTAGACAGACATAGACTAATTCAAAAACACGCGCCGCCCAATCCTGTCCCTTAATCCAAGCCTGAATCGACTCGTATTTTTCTTTGGCATAATCTGAAAAGTCCTGTCGCCAATTTTCTTGGAGTTTTGTCCAAAATGCTTGGCTATCCTCAAGCAGGATACTGCTTTTGGCCATAATCAGGTTCTTGGCTTCCAAATAAAGTCGGTTTAAAGATTCTCGAATCTGGTTCATGAGTATTTAGCCACCAATCGTTTCAGAATGTATTTAATCGCCCTAGCCGGACCAAGTACAATGTACTTAAGCGCTCCCTTGATCCCGCCCATATAATTAAAATCAACAAAGGTCGGTGGATGCAAATCGCCATTCAAATTTAAAAGTTTGTTATCTATAAAGGGAGTTAGCACTTTTGGACTAGGTGAGATCCGAAAATCATAGCCCTGGTTCCAAGCAATATAGACCAAAAGTCGTTCCATAGCATGAAGAATCGAATTCTGGGGCAGGGGTTCCTCTGGGATAGCCTCTGCCTGAAGATCCAAATCAAAGAGCGGTTTTAAGGCTTCATAGCGGAACCAGGCAAAGCTTCCGTAACTCATGACAAAGGTATCCATTCCTGCAAAATCAATGGTCTTGGAGAGGCCCATATCCTCCCATAATTGATTCATAGCCGCTGCCATTTGGTGTTCATTCCAAGCTGTTACGATGCGATTATAACGGAAAAAACTTGGAATATCGGCGATGACCAAGCCTAGCTTTGGCTGTTCCTCAAACTGGGTGAGGATGGCTGCCGAAGGCTCCACCAGCATCTGAATCAGCTCGCGACGCCAGGATTCCCCAGCCCAAAAATCAGCTTCCTTAGACTTTTTAGTATGGAAATGGCCCACATAGTCATAGCCTACCAATCGCTCTTTTAACAAAAGCATCGGGAATAAATCACGCCCACGATTGCCTGTCACAAAAACTTCTTGATTGTCCTGCTGCCCCGTCTTTTCTAGAATCTCTGCCTTCTTGGCTTCGGTATCCGTTGTTAGGAAGAGATCATAGGCAAAGGGAAACTGCTCAAAAACGGTCAAAAATTCTGGCAAGAGATCCGTATAAAAAACATGGAGATGGATCGCTACACGCCCCTTCAACGAGCGAAACTCCCGCAGATTTGACAGGTATTTTTGGCCCAAAAGATAGGGGCTGTCTGGTTGATTAACCATGGACATATGGTAGACAATCAACTCAGTCGGATAGTCACTTTGGATTTGGATGGTATCCAAAAGGTAGGGCGCAATGCTCTGATTGGCATCCAGCGCCTTGACCTTAAGGAAGGGCAAGCCAACCTCCAGAATTCGCCGAGGATTATAATAGGTAAAATCCGGATGTAACATGCCCTCGGTCGCTTCCTGCGTCGTATCAAACAAGGCCTTGTACTGAAAGCCCCGCTCCAGAAAATAAGTCGTCACGCCCGACTCATAATGATTAATCACATCTTGCACATTTTCATAATCTTGCACATTTTGCCAAAAATCAAAGAAGCTTTGGTCCTGTAAAATGGATTTTTTAAAGGTTAAAAAATAGCTTTGTAGGTGCTCTGGGAACTCCTTGGTCGCTCGAAAGTTGGTCAAACCCCAAAAATCAATCTGTTCATCAGCTTCCATGCCTAAAAAATGGGGTGTAAAATCCCAAATGGGACCGAAACAAGTATCATTCATCAGGGTTAGGGAATCAAATTCCCTTAGCTTGGACCAGCCCAGGTTGTTCATGGCATCCCGCCAAGCCGCAAAGTCAAAACCACTATTGGCTCGCTCCCAGACTTGGTCAACCAAGGCCTGGCCCTCCAAATCTTGAAGACCCTGCTCCGGCAGAGGACTATTGCTAACTACTAAAACCTGTGAAAAAAGCGGCCGCATCTTCTTCAACTGATAAAGGACGTGGGGACTTACTTCCTGATTTTTATTGTAATGAACATAGATAAGCAGTCGCTTCATTTTCTTCTCCTAAACAAATCAATCACCTTCGTGGTGATTTTCCAACGCCGGGAATTTTTCATCATCCTATTTTCCAGCTCCAGACATTGGTAATTTTCTCTTACTTGCTCTAACTCTTCCTGGTTAGAAAGCAACCGGTCCAGCAAGGTTTTAACCAAGTAATCGGCTGCTTCAACCTGGTCAATCTGACTCATTTTGTAACTTAAGGTCAACCTATCTTCCTGTTTTTGTGCAGGGAGATCATAAATCAACTGTGGATCTGGATCTTTGAATAGATGGCCCTCCCCAAAAGCCAGGCCATTGGACCAGCTTGGAGAAAGAATCCTACCATCGGATAGCTGGACCTCAACCCTATCATAAAAACTTGGCCGTTCTGACAGATCAATCCGCACACGGCTACAATTTTCTGGCAGCACAATTTCGAGATTGTCCTGTTCTTTCAAGGCAAAGGATTGGCTTTGTTCAGGTCTAAAACCCGAGGACTCGTCTGAGAAAAAGACCGTCACCGATTCAAAACCAATTCCCGCCAAGCCTGCTGCAGCCTGACTCAACTCCCATTCAAAGGCATTCGCCCGTTCCAAAAGAAGATCCACCAGGATTTCGGAAATTCGCTCCGGGTAACGTCTGACATAAGCTTTTTGAGTTGCCAGCAGTTTTTCGAAACGGTCTTTCTGCTCTGCATAGGAGCGAGGTCGCGAATCCGATCCTGTATTCACAACATAGGCTACCGTTGCCTCAGGTAAATAACTAAGCTTGGTCCGTTGAAACAACTCCAGCTGCAAATTAAAGGTGTCATCTGCCGTGCTTAAATCCAAACACTGATTGGCTGCCAGCATCAACTCCCGCTCGACTAGCCAGGTCGAGGCCATGGTAAAACCTCGGGTTGCCAACATCTTCTCATAGCTATCCGCAAGGGGAATGGTCCCAGACTCAAAGCCAGCAGCGCTGACAAATTGACCTCTTTCATCATAAATATCAAAATCGCTATTGGACCAGGCCGAATCTGGATTCGCCTCTAGCAGGTCGACTTGTTTTTGGAGCTTATGGGGATCCAACCAAAAGTCATCCCCATCACAACGGGCAATGTATTTGCCTTTGGCCTTGGAACAGAGCTCGACCCAGGTTTTAGCAATCCCCTGATTCACCGGATTTGAAAAGATCAAAACATTATCAGGATGTTTTGCTTGGAAGGCTTGAATGATGTCCCAAGAGTAGTCCGTGGAGGCATCATCGACAATGAGAATTTCAACAGGAAAATTCTTCTCTTGCGCCACAAAACTCGCTAGGGTCTGCTCAAGCCAGGGAGCCTTATTGTAGACTGTGCAAAGAATTGAAACCACTGGTTGTGTCATTGGTCACTCCATTTCGTCAAAAGTCCAGTTTCCATTTCGCTGAATCAAGCCACTTGCAGAATCCAAGGCAGATCGGTCATCTGCCGCAATATCTGTTCGTTGAACCATGATAATCGGGGTTTGGGTTGCATCTGAAAAAGCTAACATTTTCCCTTCTGCATCCCGGACGGTTACTTCCAACTTCATTTTGAGATTATTCACCGTCGGTAAGGAACAACGGTAGTGAATTTCTTGGTGACCTGAGGAAACCTGATGGGCATCCATTGAATTATCGTTATAAATCCAAATATTCCGATCGATATCGGTCAAAGACAGGGCGATGTAAGTTTCCATTTCCTCCTTAAGATCATACTGAATCCGGAAATGGATCCCATCCCCTGGGCTAATCTGGGTCGGCGACAGCAAGTCCAGCTGAAAGTTCTCAACCACTTGCTCTTCTGCTTGTGCCGGCTCACTCGCTTCTTCTGCTTGCAGGGGTGCGGTATTGTCATAGCTATACTGATTGGCAACATTCTCTGGATTGCCGTAAGCCTTGACCAAACCATGTTCAATCAAGATCGCCTTATTACAGAACTTTTTAACCGCACCCATATCATGGGTCACCAGAATGGTTGTTTTCCCAGACTGCTTGCGTTCCATAAAGTAATCATTACATTTCCGTTGAAAGGCTTCATCACCAACGGCCAAAACTTCATCCAGGATCAGGATATCGCTATCCGCCTTAATGGCCACCGAAAAGGCCAGACGGACCTGCATCCCACTGGAATAGTTCTTGAGCTTCTGGTTCATAAAATCCCGCAATTCCGCAAACTCGACGATCTCATCATACATGGCATCAATTTGAGCCTGGGTAAAACCAAGCAGGGCTCCGTTTAAATAAACATTTTCACGGCCGGTCAATTCCGGGTTAAAGCCAACACCGAGCTCGATAAAAGACACCAATTTCCCATCAATCCGGACCTCCCCCTGCTCAGGCTGGTAAATTTCCGAAATGATTTTCAGAAGTGTCGATTTACCAGAACCATTCCGCCCGAGAATGCCAAAAAAATCACCCTTTTCGACTTCGAAGTTGATATCCGTTAAGACATGTTGCTCTGTATAGCCCTTGATCCCTCGGAGGCGATTGATCAAACTCAGCCGCAGGCTGTTGGTTGCTTCTGTTGGTAGTTGGAAATATTTACTGACATGTTGAACAGAAACAGCAATTTTGTTCTCTTTCACTATAAAATCTCCGCAAACTTCTTAGCATTTTTCCTAAAAATTCCATAGCCAAAACTAAAAATCAGCAGCGGCAAGAGATAGGGAATTAGGATTAAAAAAGGATTGGTGACCAGTTGCCACACGGTTGTATTAGCTGGATCAATCAGGAGATAACGGGCGTCCTGAATCATCTGAGCCATTGGGTTCATCATCATGATCTTGGCTGCCAGTTCATTCTGATTGGCCACAAAACTAATCGGGTAGATAATTGGGGTGGCATAAAGACCTGCCTGCAAGACCACTTCCCAAATTTGTAGCGAATCTCGGAAACGGACAAAAACAGTCGACAAAAGAAAGGCCAGACCTGAGGCAAACAAGAGCAGCTCCAGAAAAATTGGCAAAACCAAAATCACCTGCCAGGACAGGCTAACCCCGTTAATCAAGGCAAAAATAAAGACAACCACCAAATTGATCAAAAAATTAATCCCTGCTCCAGCCACCGCTGAGAGAACAATGATTTCCTTGGAGAAATTCAACTTCCGAATCAAATCCCCGCGGGACACGATAGAGACCATGCCCATCGAGGTCGCTTCCGAAAAGAAGGACCAAATCACATTGGCCAGTAAGAGAGCCACCGCAAAATGGGGCACATCACCGCCCAAACGTAAAAAGCGGATAAAGACCAGATACATAATGGTAAACATCATGAAGGGTTTCAAGATCGACCAGAGGTAACCAATCGCGGATCCCTGGTAGCGTAACTTAAAATCCGTCTTGATGAGTTCTTTCATCAAGATCCAATTTTTCTGTTGAAACAGATTCATGGATTGCTCCTTTTGTAAAATAATTTGGTAATAATCAGCGTTCGAAAAACTAGGGTATGGAACCAACGATTCTTGCGGTAACCACGACCAAAAATCCGGCGAACCCGTTCCACAGGCCCCTGCTCCAAAATCGTGACAAAGTCTTCCACCAACACCCGGTTTTCAGACTCGAGCGGCAATTCGAGAAGGTTACGAGCCTGTGCTTGACTAGCCTCGATTAAGGTCCAATACTTTTGGAAAAGACGCTGGGGACGAATCCAATTAGCCATCCGTTTGCGCAGGGTTCGTGCCCCCAGAACATTGTGGTCATGTTGGCGATAGAGCTGGGTCACTTGATCTAGATAAATAAGTTGACCCTGACTAGCCGCCAATAGAGCCAGGTACCAATCATGCATGAGCAGGGCGTGTTTCTCCTGCCCTGTCCAGAGACTGGCCAGAGCCTGATTAATCAGGGTTACCCCTCCCGTCACTGTATTCTCTGTTAATTCTGCCAACAGACTTGTATTGGCATGGTCTGATTGACTACGGATCATACTCGCAGCCAAAACTTGAAGCTGGGCGTCCACCACACTGAGGTCTGTGTAGACCAAGGCCGGTTGGCGAACATCTACTTGAGCCAGGGCCTCAAGCTGAACTGCCAATTTGTGGGGGAGCCAGACATCGTCCTGATCAGAAAAGGCATAGGCCTCTACCTCCTCCGCCTGCAACAGAGTCCAGAAGCTCTGAATCACACCAAGGTTTTCTTGGACATCCGGGTTAATCCAACGAATCCGTCCATCACGCGCCTGGTAGTCTTCGATAATCGCATGGGTTCCATCACTCGATCCATCATCGCGAATCAGGAGACGCCAATCTTCTACGGTCTGCCCCAGAATCGAATCTAGCATCTCCGCCAAGTAAGCCTCCCCATTGTAGGTTGACAGCAAGATCGCAACCGTCATGCGTTAAACACTCCTTCATAGTCTTTCACAATTTTCTCCCACGAGTAGAACTCACGCATTCTTTTTTTAGCTTCCTCACCTAGATGACTTGGTCGTTTAGTATCAATTTTTTCAAGCAGCGAAACCAAATCACCCGGCTCCTTAGTCCAGTAAAGCGCTGTATCCTCAGCCACCAAGCGGTTAAAATCAACGCCCAAGACTAAGTTCACATCACTCTGGGCCAAGGCTTCCAAGAGACCCGGATTGGTTCCGCCAACTTCATGGCCATGGAGGTAGGCATAGGCCTCCTGACGAATCTTCTTGAGTAGATTCGGATCATAAACTGTTCCGACAAAGCGAATCCGAGGATCCTGGTCAAAACCGGTTTGCTGCCGCAGCCTCTCAAAGTAGGCCGAACCCTGGTAGTTGCAGACCAATACCAGGGGCCGCTGACTGGCTGTCTGCATAAATTCCCGAAGCATGGTCTCATAGTTGTTCTCAGCCACAAAACGTCCCACAATCAGGTAATAGTCACCCGCAAGCAGGTCCCACTCCTTTAAAAAGGCTTGGAAAGCCGCTGAATCCGTCTCCAGATTCGAAGCTTCTAAATCCGTCCCATAGGCAATGGTTGTCACCGGCAGCGAGCCATAAGTCTCATCCAAATAGGAGGCAATCCCGGGATTGTCCGCAACCACCAAATCAGCCTGCTGGGCCATGACCCGTTCTGCCAGCTTCAGATAGGCGCGCACGGGCTTGGACCACTTGGTCCGCCGCCACTCCAAGCCATCCGGATTAATCAACAACCGTCCACCCAAGCGGTGAATCTGTTTGATAAAGAAACGAATCAGCGGCCCCATGGTATTACCTAAAATATAAAAAACAGGCTTGTCAGACCCCGACGCTTCCGCCAACTTCAAGGCATAGTGCAGGGCCATGGTATCATAGGCAATCACCCGGGCTGGACCCAACTGGGGAGGACAAATCGTGAAGCAGTCCGTCCCTTGGAAATCAAAATGCTGGTAAGAGCCCTCATCCGACAAGCAAGCAACATGGTATACAATACGAGGATCCTGCTTGCGGGTTACCAATTCTTGCACAAAGGTCTCAAAGCCACCATATTTGGCCGGCAATCCACGACTACCGATTACATAGACATCTTGCATCCGGAAACTCCTTCCCCTAAGTTTACATTCCTTAATTATACCATGTTTCCCAACTTCCTGCGACCGAAAACAGGGGAGAAAAATTCGCAAGAAGTCGTCCAAATGCAGAAAACCGCACTCCTATTCCAAGTGCGGTTTCACTTTATCAAGTTTTTTCAACTAGCAAAAGCCTCAGCCATCCTAGTCGCGATCATCATAACCTTTGGGATGACTCGAATGCCAAGCCCAGGCGCTTTCGATAATTTTTTCGATATTATCAAACTTAGGTTTCCAGCCTAGAATATCACGCGCCAGCTCTGAGGAGGCAATCAGCGTGTCTGGATCCCCCGGCCGGCGATCGGCGATTTCTGCTGGAATCTCCTTACCGGTAACCTTGCGGGCAGCCTCCAAAATTTCCAAATTGGAAAAACCAGTCGCTGATCCCAGGTTAAAGGCTCTGGACTCATTGCCTGCACGCAGGTACTCAACAGCTAGGAGATGGGCATCTGCCAAGTCGAAGGGATGCACATAGTCACGGACATTGGTCCCGTCCGGTGTCTGGTAATCATCGCCAAAGATCATGATTTTATCACGCACACCTTGGGCCACCTGCAAGATGATTGGCAACAGGTGGGTTTCTGGTCCGTGGTCCTCTCCCAGTGAGCCATCTGGTTTGGCACCAGCTACATTAAAGTAGCGGAGCGGGACAAATTTGATTCCATAGGCCTGGTCCGCCCATTTCATAATCGTTTCCATCATCAACTTGCTTTCGCCGTAAGGGTTGATTGGTTTTTGCGGGGTCGTTTCCCGAATCGGAATCTCTTCTGGAATTCCATAAGTTGCGGCAGTTGAAGAAAAGACAATCGACTTAACACCTACTTCCCGCATCACCTCGAGGAGACGAATCATCCCTGCGGTATTGTTGTCAAAATATTTCAAGGGCTCAGCCATTGATTCTGCGACCAAGGAATAGGCCGCAAAATGGATCACCGCATCAATATCCGGATTCTCTTTGAAAACCTGCCGCATGAAGTCTTGATCAGCCAGATCACCCTCATAAAAGACTGCATCTGGATGCACCGCAGCCCGGTGTCCTGTTACCAAATTGTCGACCACGACAACCCGCTCTTGTCCCAGTGAAACCAAGCGGTCCACCATGTGCGAGCCGATATAACCCGCTCCACCTAACACTAAAATTCCCATAGAATCTACGCTCCCTTACTAACTACTTATTTCACTTCTTGCTGGTAAAAGGCCTCCAAGGCTTCTTGCCAGGTTGGAATCACAAATCCGGTTGCCTTGGCCTTAGTCAAGTCCATCGTCGAGTTAAATGGACGTTTAGCCTTGGCTGGGAACTGGCTCGAATCAACTGGCTTGACCTCCACGGGACTATCTTTCAGGATCTCCACCGCAAAGTCATACCAGGTTGTATCCTGGTCGGCATCATTCGACAGATGGTAATAACCGTAGTCATGCTGGTTATCCGCTAAATGCACCATAAATTCTGCCAGGGTCCGGGTCCAGGTTGGGCGACCGTGCTGGTCATTGACAACCGTTAGGACAGGGTGGCTCTTAGCCAAATTCTGCATGGTGAAAACAAAGTTTTTCCCGTAATTCCCAAAAACCCAAGCTGTCCGAATAATGTAGAAACGGCTGGAAAGTTTTTCAACCAGCTCTTCTCCCATCCGCTTGGTACGGCCATATTCTGTTTGGGGATCTGCTGGATCGTCCACCTGCCATTCCTGGCCAACTGGTTTGTCTCCGTTAAAGACATAGTCGGTGGAGATGTAGACCATGGTTGCCCCGTGGGCTTCGGCCGCCCGCACCACATGCTCGGTTCCAGTCACATTAATGGCATAATCCAATTCCTTGCCTTCATCCTCTGCCGCATCAACAGCTGTGTAGGCCGCGCAGTGGTAGACCAAACTTGGCTGCACTTCCGCAAAGACTCGATCCACCTCTTCTTGCTTGGTGATATCCATTGTCGCCACATCGAGGGCCACATAGTCCTGCCCTAACTCGTCCAAATAATGCACCAACTCCGTACCGAGTTGGCCTTTTGCTCCTGTAATGAGAATCATTGCTTACCCTTTCCCTTCTGAACGCTCCTTGATCACATAGATCGGCCGATTTTTTGTTTCCATAAAAATCTTACCAATATACTTGCCAAGAATTCCGATTGTTAATAATTGAAAACCTCCCAAAAAGAGGATGATGGAGACCATAGACGGCCAACCTGCGGTTGGATCCCCGTACAAAAGGGTCCGGACAATCACCACGCCGGCCAAGCCAAAGGCCAGCAAGCAGGACAAGGCTCCTCCCACAAAGGCAATGGCCAAGGGAGCATCCGAAAAGTTGACAATCCCCTCCAGCGAATAGCTAAAGAGCTGCCAAAAATTCCAACTGGTCTGCCCCGCCACGCGCTCGACATTCTTGTACTCCAAATACTCGGTCTTAAAACCAACCCAAGAGAAAATCCCCTTGGAGAAGCGATTGTACTCGGTTACCTCCAAGATCGCATCCACCATCTGTCGCCGCATTAGCCGGAAATCGCGGGCCCCATCGACCATCTGAACCTGGCTAATCCGATTAATCAAGCGATAAAACATCCGGGCAAAGAAGGAACGAATCGGCGGTTCCCCATCCCGGGTCACCCGCCGCGTCCCCACACAATCCAGGTCCGGGTCAGCCTCCAAACGCTGCACCATCTCCACCAACAACTCTGGCGGATCCTGAAGATCTACATCCATCACGGTCACGAGCTCCCCGTGAGCCTCCTGGAGCCCAGCATAAAGAGCCGCCTCCTTCCCAAAGTTTCGGGAAAAGGATAGATAGGTAACCTTTGAATCCTGGACCGCCAACTCTCGGAGCACCTCCAGAGTCCGATCACGGGAGCCGTCGTTGACAAAAATATACTCAAACTCCTGATCCAGCTGAGGCTGAATCGCTTCCATTGCCTGGTAGAAAAGAGGCAGCGCCTCTTCTTCGTTAAAGCAAGGAACAATGACTGAAAGCGTCATATGGTTCTCCTTATTCTGTTCATTCTCCTCTAGTATATCATATCCCTCAAAAATCTCTGCCTACTTCCTGTAAACTTCGATATCAAATGACTTTTGCGAGTCCAAAACAGCTTGGTAGAGTTCCAAATCCTTGGCCAAGAGATTATTGGTGTAGACCCCGTCAATCCTCCGGTTGAGTGTTTTGGACAGAGTCGCAAAACCATCCACCGTATGGACAAATACCAAGCGATCCTGCGCGTGAATTTGATCAATCAGAGAGTCCGTCAACCGCTTATCCTTTTGGGGTAAAGTAACCGCCAAAATCTTGGACTTGTCCACCAAGGTCTTGGCAATCGCTTCTTCCTCTAAATCAGAGGCGTAGAGGGTTAAAATATAGTGCTTAAACATCCCCAGTTCCTCCACCCAGGCGTAATCTTTCGGCTGGTATAGCTGCACCAAGATCCGGTCAGCTAAGGCTGGATTCAACTCTTTGACAGCCTGGCCCAAAATCCGGTACTGCTCCTCAACCTCCGCTCGACTCTTAGATTGCACCTTGGTATCGGTGACAACAATCATATCCGGATTGATTTCCATTTGTTTCAGAATATCCTCCCAAAACAAACTGATATATTGGGCCTGCCGATTGCCCTTATCATTGGTCTTGGCTGACTCCCACTCCTGACTGGTCACAGCTTCGCCCTCCCAGTTATGGACAGCCGCCAGACGACCGTCTTGAGTCAGATTGAGATCAAATTCAAAAATCCGATGGCCCAGCGAATAATTCTGCTTGAGGGCTTGGAGGGAGTTGCTGTAGGCCACTAAAAAACCAGCCTCCCGCATCGTCCCACCCGCATGGGCAATCAAGCGGGTCGTCGCCAGCACCTGTTTTACGTCCTGTGACTGCGACGCAAGTACCAACTCTGTCCCCTGATGACCCAGCTCCTGTCCCAGACTAGCCTCCAAACTCTCCTTAGGCAGGTAGACTCGGCCCAACCAATCCTGCTCCCTATGAGCGTAGGGAAAATGATAACCATTTTTCCGAATTTTATCCGCATGCACATGGACGGACCAGGGAACTAGACCTGCCTTCGTATAGCTTTGATCAGACTCCTCCTTCAAACCGGCCTGCTCAAAAACCGCCTCCAGCGGATAAAAATCCCGCTCCAGACGACTCTTCATCTGCACCCGATCATAGAGGCCCAAAACCAGGCCCAGGCCTACAAGCCCCAGCAGGTATCTTCTATAGTTTACTCTCAGGACCTTGTCCTCCTAACTAGACAGGAAATAAGCGAGTGGCTGCACAACTTCCACGCCAATCTTTCGGTTCTATAATAAGTTGTGTGGAAAGCTTGCTCTCCATGCAACTTTTTTTGTAATTCAGAGTGCAAAAAAAAGCAATTCCTAGTAAACTGATAAGTGGAAAAAAACATCAGAATAGGAATTGCTTCATATGGACTATGTTACTCAAAAATTACTCGGAATTCAAGACCTAAACATTACTTTTAGAGAAGGTTGGCTTACTTTTCGTAAAGATAAGCGAAATCGTCTTGCCCAAATCATTGAAGGTTCTTTGGAAAAACGTCCAAGCTGTTGCCCCTCCTGTGGAGTTATCTGGGAATCTACTAAAGATGTCTATGCCCATGGTACCACTCCTAAAAAGCGTCAAATTCAGCTAACAGAAATCGATAATAAGCCTGTTTATCTAGAATTAACAGTCCGTCGTTTCAA
>NZ_WSRS01000240.1 GCF_009767945.1 Streptococcus danieliae
GGGTGTGTCAAGAATTTTGTGTAAACTCCAAAGCAGAGTTTGAATGTGTGTATTAATCGGACAAGGAATTGTAAGGATTTCCCTTTTGAGCCTAGTTGGACAACAAGAGAAATAGGGATTGGTGTCAAGGCTTTAAGCGAAGCGTGCCTTTACACCATATCCAATTTCTCTTAAACTAAATGAGGCTCAAAAGGGAAACTGCTCTTAGTAACTATTCATAAAACGATTCTAAGGTGTCGCAACAGGCACTGAAACCTCTGTGTGAGCGGTCTTCATTTTTCAAATTGTACTCTTCAAAATAGGCGACTAGACAACGTTCTAAAGATGCTTCA
>NZ_WSRS01000241.1 GCF_009767945.1 Streptococcus danieliae
ACCTACCCAGATGGTTCGAGTGAAGAAGTCCCAGTGACCGTTAAGGTATCTAAGTCCGCAACAGATGCAGATAAGAATACTCCAGTCGCTAAGGATCAAACAGTTGAGCCAGGTTCTACACCGAAGGCAGAAGATTCCATTGCCAACCTGTCTGAACTTCCAGCAGGAACGAAAGTATCCTTCAAGGAGCCAGTAGACACAACAGGTGAGGGAGACAAAGTAGTTACAGTAGTTGTAACCTACCCAGATGGTTCTAGTGAAGAAGTCCCAGTGACCGTTAAGGTATCTAAGTCCGCAACAGATGCAGATAAGAATACTCCAGTCGCTAAGGA
>NZ_WSRS01000242.1 GCF_009767945.1 Streptococcus danieliae
CTGCAACAGATGCAGATAAGAACACTCCAGTCGCTAAGGATCAAACAGTTGAGCCAGGTTCTACACCGAAGGCAGAAGATTCCATTGCCAACCTGTCTGAACTTCCAGCAGGTACTACGGTAGCCTTCAAGGAGCCAGTAGACACAACAGGTGAGGGAGACAAAGTAGTTACAGTAGTTGTAACCTACCCAGATGGTTCTAGTGAAGAAGTCTCAGTGACCGTTAAGGTATCTAAGCCTGCAACAGATGCAGATAAGAACACTCCAGTCGCTAAGGATCAAACAGTTGAGCCAGGTTCTACACCGAAGGCAGAA
>NZ_WSRS01000243.1 GCF_009767945.1 Streptococcus danieliae
ACTGCGTCCTTAGCCTTAGCTGCCTCAGAGTCTACTTCTGCTTTCGCTGCTGCTTTCTCTTCAGCTGTTAAGTCATCACGAGCATCAATCGCTGCCTTCTTATCCGCTGCCGCCTTGTCGATAGCTTCTTTGGCTGCTGGTTTCGCTACTGCTTCTGGATTAACTGCTGTAATTGCATTTGTACCAGAGTCTTTAGCCGCATCAACACCTGCTTGGTCGGTGGCCGCATCGACTGCGTCCTTAGCCTTAGCTGCCTCAGAGTCTACTTCTGCTTTCGCTGCTGTTTTCTCTTCAGTTGTTAAGTCATC
>NZ_WSRS01000244.1 GCF_009767945.1 Streptococcus danieliae
AGGGAGAAAAAAATGACCATTACAAATAGAAAGTTCATCTAAAATCTTCTTAGGATGAAAACTTGCATTGTCCATGACAATAACATGAGGAACCTCCAAAGAAGGCAAGAGCTGGGTCTTAAACCATTCGACAAAGAAAGCACTGGTCATGCTCCCTTGATAAATCATTGGGGCTATAAATCTATGATTCACTTGTCCTGATACAATCGATGTTCGTTTGAACCGACGACCACTAACGCTCTCATAGACTTTCTCACCTCTTGGTGCACGGGCATTTTTACGATAAAGATAAGTATCAATACCT
>NZ_WSRS01000024.1 GCF_009767945.1 Streptococcus danieliae
CCCCCACCACAGGGAAAGCATCTCATAGAAATTCGAAAGAAGCCGGATTCGGATTGACGTTAAAACCATCTCAACACCCTTATTAAAAAGCTAAATAATAAAAGCCTAAAACTGTCAGTTTTCAGGGATTCCACACAACTTGACAAAGAGCCCAAATCAGACAATAGATTAAAAAACGGCAGCCTTTGGCTGCCGTTTCCTCATTAATCAGTTTAGTTTGGATAGATGTAAGTAACTGTACCTTGTGCAGTTGTTGGGTCAAAGGTTCCACGGTAGTTTCCGATTTGTTGGATTCCGTTGTAGTTTGACTCATATACTTGGATTGCGTTGTTTGATTCGACAGCTGTAACGTAAGCTACGTGTCCATAGCCACCATCGTTCCAAGATGCAACTGCTCCAACTTGTGGTGTTGTACCTGTACGGAAACCTGCTGCTGCTGCAGACGCTGCCCAGTCAGCACCGTTACCCCAGTAATCGCCAACCCAAGGAGCCATTACTTTAACGCCCCATGTACATTGTCCAACTGGGTAGCTTCCTGAGGTATTGTAGTTGTAAGTTGGGGTGATCGCACCTGTTTGTGCTTGCTCAGCCGCTGCTTGTTCTGCTGCTTGACGTTCTGCTTCGGCCTGAGCTGCCGCTGCTTGTTCTGCTGCTTGACGCTCTGCTTCGGCTTGCTCTGCTGCTGCTTGTTCTGCTGCTTGGCGTTCTGCTGCCGCTTGTTCAGCTACTGGTGCTGACTCTTCTGCTTGAGGAGCTTCAACAACTGAGGCTGCTTCCTCTGCTGCTGGCGCCTCTTCTACAACAGGTGCTGAAACTTCTGCTGCTTGAGGAACTTCAACAACTGGCTCAGCTACTGGTGCTGCTTCCTCTGCTACTGGCGCTTCAACAGCTGGTGCTGGAGCTGCTGTTTCAGCTGCAACAAGGTTGGCAACCACTGGAGCCGCCTCTTCAACTACAGGTGCCGCCGTAGGGGTTGCTTCTACAACTGCTGGAGCTGCAACTTCAACGGCTGGTGCTGTAACCTCAGCTACTGGTACTGCTTCAACAGCTGGTGCTACTGGAGTTGCAACAGCTTCGAAAGATAGGGGAGCAACTTCTGCTGCTTCAGCTACAAGAGCTTGTGCATAGACCGCACCTTCACGTGGCCAAACAGCATCCTGACGGTTTTGCAAACCAGTACGGAAGTCTGAATCTTCAAGGGCATCGATCAATAGTTGAGAAAAGGCTGCGTTTTTCTCAGAAGGGTTTTTCTCAGTTTCAGTAACTGCTTCCTCTGCAAATTCTTCAAAGGTATCCAAGACATTGCCACGGCTACCTGTTACACCAAAATAAGATGTCAAATCATCCATTGTTGGAACAGCTGTATTAGCAACTGCTTCTGCGATGATATCACGTACTTGATTTTGTACAGATACTTCCTGAGTTTCAGCTGTAACTGCTTGTGCTTCCAAAGCCGATGCACCTGCTACAGATCCAAGAACTGCAACTCCGGTAACTAATTTTTTCTTTGTTGTAAATGCCATAGTTTGATTTCTCCTTTAAGTGTCCGCTGATTAACAAAACAAGTAGCGAACCAATCTAGCTAAAAAAAGTATAGCAAATTTTCAATCTTCTGTGCGTTACGAAAAGATTACAAAAGATTAATAAACCGTGCCACTACTTGTCACTTGTTTCAACTGGCTCTTCCTGGACTCCTTCTGCTACAGTTTCCACAAGAGCTTCTTGGGTCGCAACCTCTGCTGCAGCTGGAGCAGTGACAACAGCCTTGAGAGCCGTTAGCTCAAAGGTCAAGTAAACACCATCAACGTCTAGCACCATCTTGTTAGCCTCGCGGTCAATCTCATCGATGACACCATATAGCCCACCAATGGTTACAATCTCAGTCCCCTTAGCCAGACCAGCCATTTGTTCCTGACGTTTCGCTTGTTGTTTGCGTTGTTGGCGTTGCATAAAGAACAGCAAACCACCAAACACCACCATCATCCATAAAAATTGTAAATTCATCCGATTCTCCTTTTTTCTATTCATTCTACTATATCAAATCCTGCCTGGGCTTACAAGAAGTGACCTCGTCCTGAGTCGCAAAAAAGCCGGTCTCGCAAGAGCCGGCTTTGCTCAATCCTCTTAGAGGGCTGAGATTTTTGCTTTTACATTTTCAAGGTTAAAGCCATATTCGTCAAGAACTTTTCCTGCTGGGGCAGATGCACCAAAGGTATCAATGGCTAGGACATCTCCGTCCAATCCAACATATTTGTACCAAGACTGGCTAGCTCCCATCTCAACCGCTAGGCGTTTGCGGATGGCATTTGGAAGAACTTCTTCTTTGTAAGCTGCATCCTGTTGGTCAAAGACATCGCTAGATGGCATGCTGACCACGCGCACTTTGAGGCCGTCTGCTTCCAATTCTTTAGCAGCTTTTACAGCCAATTCCACTTCAGAACCTGTAGCAATGACTAGGCGGTCAAAGTCTGGTGCTGTTTCATGGACCACATAAGCTCCACGCGCAACCTTATCGAAGTCTGTTCCTTCTTGGACTTCCAAGTTTTGACGAGTCAAGACGAGGGCAGTTGGAGTAGACTCGCTGGTCAACGCTTGGTACCAAGCTGCTTGAGTCTCACGCGCATCCGCTGGACGGAAGACATTGAGATTTGGCATTGCCCGTAGACCAGCCAAGTGTTCGATTGGTTCGTGGGTTGGTCCATCTTCTCCAACGGCAATTGAATCGTGGGTGAAGACGTAGGTCACAGGCAGACCTTGAAGGGCTGCTAGACGCATCGCTGCCTTGAGGTAGTCTGAGAAGACGAAGAAGGTTCCGCCGTAGACACGAAGTCCACCGTGAAGGCTCATTCCATTCAAGATTGTTCCCATGGCAAACTCACGCACACCAAACTGGATGTTTCGGTTGAGGCGATGAGCATCATCTTGCAAGCCGTCTTCTTTAATGTAGGTCATGTTGGAGTGAGCCAAGTCTGCAGATCCACCAAGGAAGGTTGGAAGGACTGTTGCTGCTGCATTCAAAGCGTCCTGGCTAGAGTTCCGAGTCGCTTGTGAGAAGCCAGCTTCGTGAACTGGGAAATCTTCTGGTTTGACACGGACTGGGTCACGACCTTCAATGATAGCCGCAACTTCATCCGCCAATTCAGGATATGCTGCCTTGTAAGCTTCAACCAAGGCTTCCCACTCGGCATAAGCTGCCTGGCCACGATCCACAACATTTTCTTTGAAGTCCGCATAAACTTCTGCTGGAACTTCAAAGGCTTCGTAATTCCAACCAAGAGCTTCACGGGTTGCTGCTGTTTCTTCCGCACCTAGAGGAGCTCCGTGAACCGCATTGGTTCCTTGTTTGTTTGGTGAACCATGACCGATAACAGTTTTCACTTCAATCAAGGATGGCTTACCAGACTCTTTTGCACGCGCAACGGCTGCTTGAATAGCTGCCACATCTGTTCCATCTTCAACCAAATCTGTATGCCAGCCATAGGCTTGGTAACGAGCTTTGACATCTTCTGTGAAGGAGTCTTTGGTTTCGCCGTCCAAGTTAATATCATTGGAATCGTAGAGAACGATCAATTTTTCGAGTTTTTGCAAGCCAGCGTAAGAGGCTGCTTCTGCAGAAACACCTTCCATCAAATCGCCATCACCTGCAATGACATAAGTGTAGTGGTCAAAGATTGGGAAACCATCGCGGTTATACTTGGCAGCCAAGAAACGCTCTGCTTGGGCAAAACCAGTAGCCATGGAAATCCCTTGGCCCAATGGTCCAGTTGTTGCATCAACACCAGCCGTATGACCATATTCTGGGTGACCTGGAGTTTTGGAACCCCATTGACGGAAGTTTTTGATTTCTTCCAAGCTCACATCCTCAAAACCTGAAAGGTGAAGAAGGGCATACAGGAGCATGGAGCCATGTCCCGCTGAGAGGATAAAACGATCGCGGTTGATCCAGTTTGGTTGGGCTGGATTCAAACGCATTTCTTTTGTAAATAGTTCATAAGCCATTGGAGCTGCGCCCATCACCACTCCTGGGTGACCAGACTTAGACTTTTCGATGGCATCAATTCCTAAAAAACGAATAGCATTAACGGATAATGTTGACATGGTGTCCTCCTCTAATCGAGATCCTAAAGCAATTTTTCCTAAATCCATTATATGAAAATTATCCGCATCTAGCAATGGATACGGATAACTCTCAACTATCTATAGAAGGGCCTTGAATTGAATATTAGACTCTTCTAAGAAGTAATCATCAAATCCACGTGGGTGGTGGTATTCAATCTTGTCCTTATCCAATGGATAAGTGTATTTGCCACCAACTTCCCAGATAAATGGATGGAATTTGTAATCCAAACGTTCTTTACGCATCTTCCAAAGCTGAAGAATTTCATCGGTTGATGCCATAAAGTTTGACCAAATATCATAGTGGACTGGAATAATAACTTCAGCTCCAAGATTTTCTGCCATCCGAAGAAGATCGATCGAAGTCATCTTATCTTGGATTCCGATTGGGTTATCACCATAGTTGTTGATAGCGACATCAATCTTGAAGTCACGTCCATGTTTGGCAAAATAATTAGAGAAATGAGAGTCCGCACCGTGGTAAATGGTTCCACCAGGTGTTTCAAAGACATAGTTCACCGCTTTGCGGGCCATCAATTCATCCGTCACCGGCAGACCTGCCAAGCTACCGCCATTTTCTTCGTAACCCTCGATTGGCAAAGTCACCAAACAAGTACGGTCGAAGGATTCAACGGCATGAACCTTGATATCTTTGAACTCAAAGCTGTCCCCTGGTGCAATCCGGATAATCCGGTCAGCAGGAACACCCCATTTTTCCCAAATATCACCACTCTCAACTGGACCAACAAATTTCACATGGTCCAATTTTGGATTATTGATGATAGCAGCTGCGGTATTGATATCCATGTGGTCACTGTGCACATGAGATACCATGTAGTAGTCCAATTCATTGATTGCAAATGGATCAATCACCATTGGTTGGACACGCAAGTTTGGTTGTAGTTTACGCACCCCTGCCATATTGGCCATTTGGTGACCCCAAACCATGTCTTTTACCTTCTTAGTGGATTTTCCACGAGAAGACCATAGGTCCATCACCACATTGGCACCACCAGGTGTTTTAATCCAAACACCACAGTTACCTAGCCACCACATTGCAAAGTTGCCTTCTGCAACTACTTCTTCTTCAATTTCCTCGTTTAACCAAGTTCCCCACTCTGGGAAGGTTGAAAGAATCCAAGACTCACGTGTAATGTCTTTCACATTTGCCATTGACTTATCCTCCATTTTCTTTTGTAAGTCTAGTATAGCCTTAAAAGCGGTTACAAAAAAGCCCAAAAGGAACACAGACATGTGTTCACTCTTGGACTGAATTTTTTTCACAAAGATAGGCTAGAAAGTTCTAACTCTTCCAGCTGCACCAAATCTGTCTCAACTTGTTGGAGAGAAGCCGGATACTCCAAGGCTAGATATTCCAGGTTTGGGAAAGCCTTAATCAAAGAAACTAAATCCAGTTCCCCGTCAAAGAAAGACGATGCCTGCAAGGTTTCTCCCTCCTGTTTGACATTTTTACAATGCAGGTAGGTGGTCACAGAAGCGAGTAACTCTGCAGCCTCCACCGGCGAGTCGCCAACGAAGACCCAATTGGCTGTATCAAAGATAAAGGAGAGGGGCAAATCTGCCTCGTGAATCAACTTCATGACTCGCTGGCAATTGGTCAGCCTTGCTGCTAGAGGATCTTGATTGTTTTCAAGGCGAATATCCATTTTAGGGGAAAAAGAAGTCCACCATTTTTCCAAGACCTCCCGCGAAATCGCCCCAGCGTCTCCAATATTGACCTTCAAAAAAGGAGCCCCTAGTTGTTCTGCCTCCTGGCAATACTTGGCAAGATCTGGATTGACTCTATCTCCTTGTAAAAAATCAACATTGGCACTGTAAAAGAGCGCAAGCCCCAGTTCATCTGCCCGGCGACGAATATCACGCAACTCCTCTTGACCGTCTCTGAGAAACTCACTTCGAATCTCCAGGCGCTTCAGACCCAGCGCCTGAACAAACTCTAGGAGATCTGCCTGCCCCAGTCCTTGTTCCAATTGTTCCTGAAAAACAATCGTATTGAGAATAATAGCCTGCCTGTTCATAGTTCCGCCCTTCTTAAAGCTAGGAGATCCTGCCAAACAGATTCCATAGCTGCTAACAGCCGTCGATAAACCTGGTATTTTTTCAAATAATAGGAATTTGGACGAGGATTAAACCGCTTGTCAATCGTCACCATCTGTTGGACAGCTTCCTGTAAGGACACGCCTGTCACAGCCTGATGGCAGGCGATGGCTCCCCCCAGACCACCCAGTTCCTTGGCTTGGGGGATCTCAACAGGGATTTCTAAAATATCCGCAAACATCTGCATCCAGGTATCGGAATTAGTCGCACCGCCAGACAGACGTAAGACCTGGGGAGCCCGGCCCAAGGAATGGATTAGCTGCTCTAAATGTTGCTTATGGGCAAAGACAATCCCCTCATAAACGGCCCGAATCATTTCTGACTTGGTCGACTGGGTTGTCAGTCCCCAGAAACAAGCTTCAGCCGGCTGGCCAACATTACTACCATACAGGAAGGGACAGAACAGAATCTTGGAAAATGTCGCATCTGTTTCTGCTAGAAAAACTTCCAGGGTCTCATAAATGGATTCCCCCCGTTCCTTCAATAGGATCATTTCCTCCCGCATCAGGAGTTTCAAAACGGCATCCAGGTTCCCTGCAGAGGTCGGACTACTGGCCTCAACCAGGTACTCGCCAGTTGGAAACAGCGAGTTCATCAAACCACTATCCAAGTCAGCTGACTTGCCACTTGGATAAGTATTGATATTCCAAGTCCCCGCAACAAGGCTGAAGGTCTCCGAATCTAGAACACCTGACCCAAGCGCACAAGCATCAATATCAAACAGACCACCTAGCACCGGAGTCCCCTCCAGCAAACCAGTTTGCAGCGCCGCCTCTTGACTGACCCCCCCTACAATCTGCTGGTAGTCAACCAAGGGTGGTAGAACCACAGCCATTTCTTCAATCCCAAAAAAGGTGGAAATAGCTGGATCATAAGCTCCCGTTTGGAAATTGATCCAATGATTGCCAGAAGCATCGCCCCTTTCTTGATGGACCAAGCCCGTCAGCTTAAAACGCACATAGTCCTTAGCTGCCAAAACCGCTCCCACCTGCTGATAAACATCAGGCCGATGATCCTTTAGCCAGCGTAAGAGAACTGGAGCTTGAGGAGCAACCACATGTTGGCGGGTTAACTCCCAAATCTCACCCACCCGTTTTTCAAAGGCTTGCGCCAAATCACTAGCCCGACTATCCGCAGATAGAATCCCTGGATAAAATTCCCGCTGCTCCTGGTCTAACAGATAAAGTCCCTTGCCATGTCCAATACAGGCAACAGCTTGAATCGCTGACGCGGGCAAATCCGCTAAGCGTAGACTTTCCCCAATGGCTCGGGCAATGGCTTGCCAGCTTTCACCCAAATCTACTTCGTAAAAGCCCGACTCCACTTCCTGCCGCTTGGTCGCAAAGGAAGAACTGGAAACCTCCTGCCCCTGCTCATCAAAAACAATCGCTTTGGTCGCAGTCCCGCCATAATCAATACACAAATAATAATTCATCCCAGCCCCTTTCTAACCGAGCCGCAAATAGGAAGGGGAGTGGGACAGAACTAAATTTGAAAAAATTTAGTTCGTAGTCCCACCCCCGCAAGGCTGATTAGGTCCTCTTCCGAGCTTGAAAAGCGAACGATTGGAGTTTGCTTCGCAAACAAGATTTGGTACTCTCTAACAGCATACAATGCTGTTAGACCCAATCAGCTACTGCGTCAAAGGCATTTTATTAACCAAAGTCAATGAGGCTAGACTTTTATCCCAGCCTCTCACTTCTAAACTTACTGAAGATTTAGATGCTCAGTGACAGGGTCTTGCGCTTGACGGTTGGCTGTGACAGCAGATTCTTTGAAGTAGACACGCTCCGCATTGTTGTAAAGGACATCTGCCAACTCTTCTGGGCTAAATACATCCAGTTTTTCTAACCAGGTCGCTAAGTCTTCGTAGCTATTAAAGGTAGCAGACCAAGGAGAGTCAGTTCCCCAGATTAAACGCTTGGCACCCAAAACCTCTTTGGCGATACGGACATTGGCTTCCGATTTAGGAAATGGGAAACTGTCTGGACTATCAATATCCTGAATAGCGGAAAGGTCGGTATAAATATTCGGATACTCTTGCCACATGGACAACTCTGCCCGCAAGCGATGTGGAGTGTCCGCATGTGGGAAGGATAGATGGCAGACCACAAAATCCAAGCTTGGATAGAGACGAGCCAGGTTGGCAATGGCATCGGGCTGGTGGCTAATTTGATCAAAATTGCCATAGTCGACAGTCACCACAAAGCCCGGATAGTCTAGGAGATAGGATAAAATGAGACTGACATGGGGATCTGTGTCCAAACGGAAAGGTGTTTTTTGGCCACGATAGCCATGGATACCACCACCCTGACTGATTTCGAACTTAATAGCTCGGAACCCTAATTCCTCAACATGACGCCGTACAATGGCCATGGCATTTTCTGCATAAGGATCTACTGAAAATGCACCAGTAAAGCGATCTGGATAGCGCTTCATGGCCAGATAGGTGTAGTAATTTTGATAGCCATTCAAATGCCCCTGTAGAATCACAGCCTTTTCAACATCATTAGCATCCATGTAGCGCAAGAGGGACTCTGCCGAAAAATCTTTATCCCCGTAACCGTCCTCAATCAGTTTAATGAGGTCGCCATCGTCCCAAATAGCATAGCCATTCCCGAGGGCATTGAGACGCCCCTTGCCATTAAAACCTGCAATCATGTCAACAATATGCGCGTGCCCATCAATTTTTTTCATAAGTCATTCCTTTCGTTTAAAACGCTTACATTTTTAAGTACAACTTCTTGTCCATGAGAAAGATTAGTCTTCTGCAATAAAAATTTTCTCTGTGCTTCCCTCAAAGCCACTATTTTTATCCGCCATCTTCCGTAGATAACTGTAGATGCTTTCCCGTTTTGTACGTAAAAGGAAAAGGAAGAAGAGGTAAACAAGGACTGTAGCCCCAATCAAAAGCGGATTGCCAGAAATCCAGGCAAAAAACACTAGAGCTGTTAGAGGATGCGCCAAGAGGTTAAAGCTCATGATCAGAACCACACCTTGAGGTAAAACAGAACCGTACTGTTGAACCGCTTCGGTATAAATCGGTCCCAAGGCACTAGCTGCATAGAGTCCCAGTGAGAACCAAATAATCCCATTGAGGATCGCTTTCAGGATATTTCCTTTGGAAACAGCGATCATAGCTTCGATCATGAAGGGAATCGCGATCAAGTCTACAACTGGAAGCGCCCGGTTGCCAGGCAAGAGCAAGGCTAAGAACACCATAATCGGAACCAGAATCAAGCCGGCAATGATCGTAGCTGGTTCACCAAAACCTACCCCGTCATCGACTGCAATGAACCAGCGTTTTTTGTCTGCCAAAGTTTCTGCTGTCTCGGTCTCCTGCTTTTTATTTTTCTCAACAGCTTCCGCCAAAGGACCAAAGGCACTGGCAAAGACACCGGTGATAAGTGGAAAGACTGTCATAACAGCAGCTAACGACATAGCAAACCCAAGGATACCACCCCAGGCATCTAGACTGGCCAAGTCTTTCAAACTTCCTAAAATCCCAATCACCAAGCCCAAAATAAAGCCGAGAGTCATGGGTTCACCAAAGATCCCTAGTTTGGTTTTCAAAGACTCAGGATTGAGTTTGACCTTATTAACACCGAGCAAATTCCACAGTGGATCAAGGATAAGAGCCGGGATCAGAGTCTCAATATTGTGAATCGAGTTAATGGTTGCATTTTTGACTCCATAATAGTCCGACCAACGATCTGCAATGACCTCGGACATGATGAGAGAATAAAGCAACACAAAGACCATAAAGGCAAAAGACAGGGCGAAATTACCGGTTGCCGCATAGGCCATGGTTCCCCAAATCATATAACCAAAGTTATTCCATAGATTGGACGGGACAAATACTCTAGTGATTCCGACCAAAAAGAGTACCAGCTCAATCAAAAGACCAAAGACAAAGAAGGATAGACCAATCGAAGAAGAGAAGGCTGTTAGGGATCCCGTTTGCCAGCCAATATCAACAATCGGCAGATTTAAACCGGCAGTCTCAACCATCTGTTGGATGTACTTAGTTACCAAAGGAGTAAAGGAGGAAATG
Organism: Streptococcus danieliae; assembly: GCF_009767945.1. Taxonomy (GTDB): domain Bacteria; phylum Bacillota; class Bacilli; order Lactobacillales; family Streptococcaceae; genus Streptococcus; species Streptococcus danieliae. The sequence continues at coordinate 10,289 of NZ_WSRS01000024.1, forward strand.
ATCCAGCCAAATCCTGTCAAACCAACACCAGCCCGGAGAGCGCTAAAAAAGGCTCTCTTAGGACTGACTTTCAAAAACAGGCTGACCATAAAGATCATCACTGGAACTACAATCGTCGCTCCAAAGACATTGAAGAAATTTTGTAAGGCTGCTAACATCTGGCACCTCCTTACTGATTAACCACATTTACTGGCTTCCCAGCAAAATAAGAAATAATATTGTCGGCCGCTTCTTCGGCTAGGGTCCGGCGTCCTTCAATAGTACCTGTTCCTGCATGTGGCGTCATAATCACATTATCCAGGGCCCGTAACTCTTCGGCCACGGCTGGTTCAAATTCAAAGACATCCAAGCCTGCTCCCGCAATCTCACCGGTTTGTAGGGCCTCGATTAGGTCCGCTTCGGAGACAATCGGCCCACGCGCAGCATTGATCAGATAACTGCGATTCTTCATTTTCTTGAACACTTCCCAGTTAAATTTATGTTTTGTCGATGGGAGATAAGGCGCGTGGATGGTGATGACATCTGAGCTTTCCACCAGTTGGTCAAAGGACACATAGGTCAAACCGAGCTCTGCTTCGCGCTCTTCTGGAAGTCGATAAGGATCATGATAGAGAATCTTCATTCCAAAGGCCTTGGCAAAACCTGCCACTGTTGAGCCGATACGACCCATACCATAGATCCCCAGAGTCGCTCCTTCCAGGGTCAAACCTTGGTAGCGTTGTTCACTCGGATCAATCCAGTCACCCCGGCGAACCACTTGATCGTAAAAGGCCAAGCGCTTGGTCGCTGCTAACAAGAGACTAAAGGTCATTTCCGCAGTTGGAACACGGACTGCCTGCGGTGAATTGGACACCGTGATCCCCTTGCTCTTAGCATATTCAATGTCCACATGGTCGAAACCAACCGCATTAAGGGAAATCAGCTCCAGATTTTTACCAGCATCCAGCATTTCCCGATCGCCTTTTTGACCCATCAAAAGCCAGGCATCATACTCACCCAAATGTTCCAACACATAGTCACGTGTAAAGGGCTCTCCCTCCGAATAGGTAACATCAAATTCCGCCATTAACTTGGTCAAGCCTTCTTTGGGTACAATTCCTGTTACCAATACTTTTTTCTTTGCCATCTGAATCCTCCTTAAACGATTTGATACAATCCAACTTCATGACTGCCATTATTGGCAGAAAATACATAGGCCCGGCCATTTTTTTCAAAAGCTAGGCAGTTGCTCGAGGCAACCCCACCTTCAATCAGCTTTTCCCGATAAGCTCCATTTTCAAAGATAAAGGCCAAGAGATCCTTGCGGCCAGCACGGTAGCCAAAGAACAAAAGATCTTGATCAAGCAACCGACCCGCCCAAAGCGCATGACCAAAGGGAGTGGCCTCAGGGTAACGGTAGAGCTCCTCTGCAAAATCTTCGCTAAGGATCCGAAAACGATCGCCGTGAAAATCCTGAATCAGGATATTTTCCAGCCTGCCATCCCCATCCAAGTCAAACTGGACAATGTCACTGGTTTCTTCCCCAAATAGAGGCGTCAGTTGCCAGTTGCCAGTCTCACTGTGAGAGGGAAAATCTAGACGAAAAATACCCTCGACTCCTGTAATTAACGAATAGGCCTGTCCCGCGGGTCTAAAATAACCATGATTTTTTTTGAGACGCAGCGATAGAGCTTCTAGCTCCTCCAAGGAAGCCGCTTCCGGATCAAAACGCCCCACAAAGATTTTCCCATCATCCGACCAGTCCTCGACAAAAGCTTTGGAGTTGGCAATGGTACAACCCACAAACAGAATCTCCCCCGATGGCTCCTGAATCAAATCAAAGCGGTGCAGATAAGGAAAGGCCTGGAGCTCTTCCACCGCCCATTGGCCCGCACCAAGAAAGCGTCCATACACAATCCGACAATCCTGGGCATTAAAGCCTGGATAAAAACGCTGGGTTGCCAAAAAGTCCAACGTCCCCGGAACCTGGATAATCGACATGGTTCCGCCGATGTCCGACCAAACGACCGATTGTTTCAAATCACCATTGAGGTCGTAGGCCAAACAAGCCCCTTCCACTTCCGAGGCAACCAAGAGATAATCCTGATCCTCCTGATGGATTCGGGCTACAGCATAACAGGACTCCAGCCGATCCTCGAGAATTTTAGTAAAATGCATCCGATCTCCTTTCTAGTGAAACGGTTAACTTACCTGGCAAAATAATTATCGCCAAAATTTTTTGACGATAATCGGATGCAAGTAGCGAGTTAACCGATTCACTAATAGTATATCTTTATCATACCCTATCTCTGATTAGATAGCAAGCGTTTACATTCTATTCCTCCGTATTTTTTTAAATAGCTCCTTATCTTTAAAAGGATTTTCTCAAAACCAGCTCACTAGGTACCACCAAACGCTGGGTAGCTCCTTGCTCTTCCTCTCCTTGCAACTTGCCTAATAAATGATTAGCCGAAACCCGCCCAATCCGATAGGAGTCTTGGCGGACACAGGAAATACTTGGATTCAATACCTGCATCCAATCCAAGTCTTCATAAGAGCCAAGTCCAAAGTCGCTCGGATATTGGTAGGGAGTCCCATTGATAAGTTTCATAAATTCCAGCAAAACTGGACCATTCATGGTGAAAAAACCCAAACCCCGCTTGGCAGCGGCCAGCAGGTCTAAAATTTTCTCACTTGTCCCTTGCTCTCCCAAGACCAGCAGGCGGTCCGAATCAGCCCCAACTTCCTCACAAAAACCCTGGTAGCGCTGTTCGCGGGTAGAAATCCCTTCAATTGGATAAGTCACAAAATAAAGATCACGGTAACCTCGGGCCTTCATCTGAGCCAAAAATTCCCGGGTTGAATCACTATTGTTGGAGACAACCGTGTCCAAAAACATATCTTTGGATTCCCGGTCAATCATCACTGTTTTTTTGGGATCCAACTGTTTCAAATTGGGTAAGTTAGCGTCAATCGGATCCAGTAAAATCCCCGATACATTTTGTTGCAGAAGGCGGTGAATATTCTCCGCTTCAATCTCAGGAGTATCATCTGAATTAGTGAACAAGACACTATAGCCTTCCTCCTGACACTGGTCATGAATCCCCTTCATCACAGACGAAATAAACGGATTGGTGATATCCGCAATAACAACACCAATCGTCTTAGTATCCTTTGTTGCCAAACTTTGGGCAATCTTATTCGGCTGGTAACCTGTTTCTTCAATAATTTGACGAATTTTTTCCTGGGTCGCTAGGGACATTTTACTGGTGTTGCCATTTAGATAATAGGAGACCGTCGCTTTGGACACTCCTACCATTTTAGCGATGTCTGTAATGGTTACCTTAGCCATCTCATACTTCTCCCTTAACTACTATTTGTAACTATCATAACACTTTTTTACCAAAGCGAGGCGGAAGGGAAGGAAAAAGGGAGTGGGCTAGGAACTAATTTTTCAGCTTAGACTCGTTCGATTTTCTTCACACGAGGAGGTTGGATTGGAAGTGATATTCGTTCTGTCCCGCTCCCTTCTCCAATATCCTTTATTCCCCTTCCATCCGCTGGCTGAGGTTCATACGCTGGCCGTAAAGTTTTTCGATTTGGTAGCGGAGGGCCTTCATGTCGTCTGGAGAGCTGACATAGGGGGACAGGAGTTTTTCCAACTGTTGGCGGAGTTCCAAGCCCGAGGAGAGGGGGCCTGGTTCGTAGATAAACTGTTGAATACGGTGGATATCCCGAGATTCCAGAATTGGGGAGACTTGCAGAGTCGGAGCTGTGACTTCAAAATCTTCGCTGGTGGTGATAACCAAATCAACCTCCAAGAGATCTTCAACACTGCGGTACTGCTCCGTGGTAAACACTGCGTGAATCATTTCATTGGGAAGATGGTACTGAATCTGCTTCAGCAGCATTTTTTGAATGGCAATCCCTTCGTCGGAAACTAGGTAAATATGGAGAATTTCCTGGCCTTTATCCACCGGTGTTTTCAGGGAACCCCCCATCTGGATGCTAAGATCGGCAATGTCATCATCGGTGAGTTGGACCTCCCAAGCCTCTTCCAAAAGTTTGGCTGTCACGCGACAATAGGCAAAGAGATCTGGATACTTGCTTTTAATTTGCTCCAGCAAGGGATTTTTGCTAAAAATCCCATAGCGCTTACGAAAGAGCAGGGCCTTGAAATGCATGGTCAGCTGGTTGAGGAGCTCCTCTGGCTTGTCGACAATGTATTTGGATTGGTTCTGGAAATACCAAATATAGTGTTCCAAGGTAGTCCGAAGGTCAACAAAATCCTCACTGGTCGCATGCAGATCACGATCCTTACGGTAGGAGAGCAAGAGAATGGTCAGAATTTCCACTTCAATAGAGTCTAGGTGAATCTCCTTGCTTGCCTGGAGGCAGTCTGCAAAGTATTGCGCCGCCTTGTATTCTACCCGTTCATGAACCTGGGCAAAGTCAACCTGGAGGACTGCTTTTTGCTCCGCATCCAGATTCATATTGCGGTAGGCTTGCAACAGATAGGGAAAAATCTGTGTCAACAAGGTTAGTTCCTGGCGGTTAATCTGCTTGCCCACAATCGTTTCCAAGTGAATCCATTCCTGCCGAGCGATTTGTTCAAAGTCAGCCAATAGGTCCACTAAGTTTAATTTTTCTTTAACAATCGAAAGAAAAGGAGCGGCACCATCCGAGAAGATACTATAGAGCAAATGGTAGACATATTGCAACTTAACAAAGGGTTGGGCACGTAAGACATACCCCTGGGTCTTGGTCGTTGTCAGGGTCAACTGGAACTGGTCCAACCGCAAGAGGCGACGCATCTCGCTGAGATCGCTTAGGACCGTATTGCGCGAGACCTCCGTCAACTGCTGCATCTTCTCAATAGTCACGCGCTCAGTCGCAATTACAATATAGAGAGTCAAGAGTTGAATCCGTTCCTGGCTATTGAGCATATAGGAATAGGAATCCATCTGTTCCAAGAGCAGGCGGCAGGCCTCCTTTTGCTCCGGCGTTAGCAATAAACCAATCCGCGAGAGGGGTGTCAGAGGAGGAATGGACTCCGGCAAGGCCTCGTTAATCTTATCAAGATGGTAATAAATTTTCCGCCGTGATTGACCCAAATTCTTTGCCATATTTGAAACTGTCTCAGGTGTTGTCAAATACAACAAATGCTGCAAAAGAGCACTACTACTTTTGTCAATGGCCATGCCTGCCTCCTTAAATACTCTAGGGTTCACGAATTAGAACCCCAGATACCTTCCGATCACTCTAAAAGAACCGTCATATTCCTAGAATTTTTTTGATAATATATTATATATTATACCACTATTAGAAAGGGATTTCAAAAAATAAAAAACGGGGCCAGGACAGCCTGTCCCAATCCCGTTTTCGGATAGTGTCACAAATATTCTCAATGGCTTTGGCCCTTTTGACCATAGTAGGCATTCGGACCATGTTTTCGAAGATAATGCTTATCCATCAAAAATTGCGGCGCTTCCTCAACCTGAGGATTAATAGCTTCGGTAAAGCGAGCCATCTTAGCAACTTCTTCTAAGACTACACTGTGGTAAACCGCTTCCTCAGGCGACTTGCCCCAAGTGAACGGCCCGTGATTTCGCACCACAATTCCTGGTACTGCCATCGGATCCAAGTCACGCTCGCGGAAGGTTTCAATAATGACCGTTCCTGTTTCCATCTCATAGGCTCGATCAATTTCATCCTCTGTCAGCGAACGCGCTGCTGGGATTGGCCCATAGAAGTAATCGGCATGGGTTGTTCCATAAAAAGGAATATCACGGCCAGCCTGAGCCCAGCCAACAGCTTCTGTTGAATGGGTATGAACAACACCACCAACATTTGGAAAGGCCTTGTAGAGTTCAACGTGGGTCGCTAGGTCTGAAGAAGGGTTCAAATCGCCTTCGACAACATTCCCATCCAAGTCTGTCACCACCATATTTTCAGGGGATAACAAGTCATAGTCAACTCCACTTGGTTTGATAACAATCAAGCCTGCTTCACGGTCAATGGCCGACACATTGCCCCAAGTGAACTTCACTAAGCCATGCTGAGGGAGGGCAATATTAGCCTCATAAACCCGTTGGCGTAATTCTTTTAATAACATTAGAGACCTGCTTTCTCAATCAAGGGGTAAAGGAAGGCTTGGGCAGCTTGAATAGCAGCCTTGGTTTCCTCTACAGTTTCACAATTCTCAGACCACATTTCAATGAGGAAGGGACCTTGATAATTGGTCTCTTTTAGGACCTGGAAGGTCGCTTCCCAGTCGACACAGCCTTGGCCAAATGGCACATCACGGAATTGACCCTTGCTGGTCTCCGTAACAGGATAAGTATCCTTCAAATGCAAGGCTGCAATCGAGTTATGCCCCAATAGAAATTCTGAGTGGAAATCATTGTGCCAGGCAGCTAGGTTTCCTGTGTCTGGATACACGAACAGATAAGGAGAGTTGATTTCTTTTTCAACAGCCAAGTATTTTTCAATACTGTTGATAAACGGATCATCCATGATCTCAATCGCTAGCATTACCTGTGCTTGCTCAGCCCAGGTGCAGGCCTGGCGCAGATTTTTCAAAAAGCGTTTCCGTGTTTCTGGTGATTTGTCTTCGTAATAAACATCATAGCCGGCGAGCTGAATAACCCGAACTCCGAGATCTTGAGCGAGTTCGATACAGGCCTGCATGGTCTCCATAGACTTGGCTTCAAGAACTGGATCTGCAGACCCCATTGGATAGCGACGATGGCCTGAAAAACAAATGGTTGGAATCCGGACACCTGTTTCATAGATGGCCTTAACCACTTCCAAACGTTCTTCCTTGGTCCAGTCTAGCCGAGCCAAGCGCTCATCGGATTCATCGACCGACATTTCTACAAAGTTAAAGCCAAGTTCCTTGGCAAACTCCAAGCGTTCTTTCCAAGTGAAGTGCTTAGGTGTTGCTTTTTCATAAATACCGATTGGACGTGCCATAATCTACCCCCAAATTCGACGGATTTCATCCTTAAATTCACGTGCCGCTTGAGCTGGATTTTCAGCTTCAGTGATTCCACGGCCAGCAATAAAGGTATAGACATCAATACCTTCAAACAGTTTGAGGGTATCCACATCCAAACCACCCGTTACAGAAACCCGGAAGCCCATGTCTACCAATTTTTTAACCTTGGTCAAGTCTTTTTCACCCCAAGTTTCCCCAGCTAATAGGGCATCACGAGATTGGTGGTAGATAGCTTGGGAAATACCTGCATCAAGCCAGAGTTGCGCTTGTTCATAAGTCCAGTCCCCGTAAAGCTCGATTTGGATTTCTCCCTTGTCTCCACGGACCTCTTTAATCGCTTTCAAGGCTGCTTCCATAGTTGGAATGGTGGCACTACAGATACAGGTCATCCAGTCGGCACCACGTTTTGCATTATTAGCTGCAACTGTTCCCCCAGCATCCGCACACTTGGTATCTGCCACGATGACTTTATCTGGGAATAGACTGCGAAGCACTTCTACCAATTCACTTCCTACCTGCAGCAAACAGACTGTTCCAGCTTCGATAATGTCAACTTCCTGTCCAACAGAAACAGCAGCTTTGATAGCTCCTTGCAAGTCTGAATGATCCAATGCAACTTGTAAATTTGGAATTTGTGTCATTTCTTTCTCCTTTAACGGTTTACCGTTTCCCTTATTCTGATACTCAACACTATTTTGCATTCAAACGAGGCTGCAAGAGGCAGCAACGTGTGAAAAAATAGAGGTCCGATTAGCTTTCCAAATCCAAACCTTCCAAGTAAGGACTGTTTTTAGATTCATCAATCATTGCCAAGACTTCTTCTGGGCTTTGGCAATTGCTCAAGCGTTCAATTGAATTTTCCAATTCAAAGAGGGCAATGATTTGCGGAATCGCCACACTGGTGTGGATTTCAGAACTAGTTGCAGCCAAGGCCAAGAGAACTTGAACCTCTTTACCATCTGAGAAGGCAACTGGTTCTGTTAGGGTAACAAGGGAGAAGGAATCACGTTTTACACCCGCTTCTGGACGCGCGTGAGGCATCGCCATTCCTGGCATCAAGATATAGTAAGGACCGTATTCTTCTGTAGATTCGAGGATGGCATGATAATACTCTTCCTCAACTGCTCCACTCTCAATCAGTGGATCAATAGATAGGCGAACGGCTTCTTGCCAAGTATCGGCACTCAAACCAAGGCGAATGGAATTGTTTTCTGTCAAAGCTTGTTTTAGGTTCATACTGGGACCTCCTACTATAAAAGAGGGAGCAGGAGAATTCTCCGGGCTCCCTTTGTGTACCTGCGATTAAAGAACTTGTGACAATTTTTCTTTAATTTCTGCGTCATCCATAAGGTTATCCAACCCGATGATGTGACCGTTTGTGCGTCCTTCCAACTCGTTTACCAAGTGGATAGAAGCGATTACGATATCGTAACCAGATGCCAATCCTTTTGCCTCACCAACACTACAAGAGTTGACAGTGAAGTCTGATTGACCAAGACCACGAAGGGCATTTTCAACCTTCATCTTGATAACCATGCTGGATCCCATACCGTTTCCGCAAGCTGTTAATACTTTAACCATAATGATTCTCCTTTTTCTTTATACAAACTGAGTGGGTCTTACTCTTCTGAGGGAATTTGACCCGCATAATAAGCTTCTTTATCTTTCGCTTTCGCAAATTGCAATTGAGGAATGATCAAGAAGAAGAGGCAGACCAAGGCAAAACCGATAATACCAAGATATTTGAAGAGGTAAGCGAATGGAAGCCAAGGGATATCAAAGTCGATATTTCCATGGTAACCACCATAAGACGCTAAACCAAGAAGGGAAACCGCAACCGCACCGAGGGCAACCTGAAGAATACCAGAGATGAAGGAAAGGGAAAGGGCCGCTTTCCAACCACCCCGCTTGTCTGCGTAAACAGCGATGGCTGCGTTGTCAAAGAATACAGGTACAAACCCTGTGATAATCAAGACTGGGTTTTTAAACACAATCAAGAGAACAATTGTTACCAATTGACCTAGTAAACCAAAGGCAAATCCTGAAAGAACCGCGTTTGGAGAACCAAATCCATAAGAAGCCGCAACGTCGACCGCTGGGAAAGAACCTGGCAAGAGTTTGCTTGAGATTCCTTGGAAGGCGTTGGTCAACTCAGATACGAACATCCGCACCCCTTGCATCAAGATAAAGAGGTAAACGGAGAAGGTGAAGGCAGTCTGGATGATGTACATGAAGTAAGACTGCTTCTCAGCCACATACAAGGTTCCAGAGGTGATTACTTCTGCATTCGACATGATTTCTGGACCCAAGACCATGAGAATGGCTCCAAAGAACACCAACATCAAGGTCGCAGATGCTACCACCGTATCGTGGAAAATAGAGAGGAATTTAGGCAATTTCAAGTTGTCCAAGTTTTCTTCTTTCTTCCCAAAGAAAGGAGCCACCTTGTCCACAAACCAAATCGCGAATTGTTGTTGGTGACCAATCGCGAATCCGCCACCACCTGTCAAACGTTGAGTAGCTTCAACCGTCATATTGGAGCTGACTGCCCAATAAAGACCACAGATAACACCAATCGCTAGAATTCCCCAGCTATTGCGCAATTGCGGAACCAACAGTAGAACAATCAAGGAAATGGTCGCCGCTTGTTGCACCATGATGTGCCCTGTAATGAAAAGTGTCCGCACCTTGGTAAGCTTCCGAAGAGCTACCAAGAGGATGTTCACACCAAACCCAATCAAAAGAGCTGTTGTAGCTGCTCCGACAAAGTCCGGAAAATCTTCCGCAATTTTTGTGTTGGCTGCGGTCAAACCAAAGTAGGGATCGATAACCGCCGCACCAATTTGGAACTTATAGTTCAAAGCTGCCAAGATGGGACGGAAGGTTGTAACCAAGCCACCAGCACCGACGTTCAAAATCATGTAGCCGACCGTGGCTTTAACAAAGCCTGCAAAAACCTCATGGCCTGGTTTCTTCAAGAGGGCATATCCTACTAAAACGAGGAGACCTACGAAGAAAGCCGGATTTTGCAGAATGTTCTGCGAGAACCAATTGAGAATATTAATGATGATATTCATCTTACGACTCCTTTCCTAATTGTTCTGCCGTAATTAAAGTATACGCTTACATTTTCAATCAAAAAAGACCAAGAGTTACACAGACAAGTGTTCACTCTTGGGTTGAAATAGCCACGATAACGTCTTTGTTTCCTTTTCCATTCCTTGAAAACAGCAATCCCACCAAAAGCACAATTTCGATTTTTGGCGATTGGATGCATCTTACAAGAGAAACTCAGAAGGATTTGCTATACTTGAATCAATTACAAAAACAAACAATTACTGGAGATTTTATGGAAAAGAATTCCGAAACACAGGCTCTGGGGATCGTAGCCCTCACCCTGGCTGTCATTGCTTTATTGGGATCCTGGATCCCCTTGCTCAACTATATCGCCTTTCTTTTTGGAGTCCTAGCTCTAATCCTCGGCCTCACTGCCTTTTGGATTCACCGCAAGGGCAAAAAAGCACTAGGAATCATCGCCTCTGCTTTAGCCGCTCTATCCATCGGTATTTTTGCAGTCACCCAAGCCAGCTATGCACGATCCTTGGAGGAGATTTTCTACGAGTCTGAATATGACTATGAAGCAGACTACGACGGTTCTATAATAAGTTGTGTGGAAAGCTTGCTCTCCATGCAACTTTTTTTGTAATTCAGAGTGCAAAAAAAAGCAATTCCTAGTAAACTGATAAGTGAAAAAAAAACATCAGAATAGGAATTGCTTCATATGGACTATGTTACTCAAAAATTACTCGGAATTCAA
>NZ_WSRS01000025.1 GCF_009767945.1 Streptococcus danieliae
GAGTCAGTAAGTGAGTCAGTGTCTGAATCAGTCTCCGAGTCAGTGTCTGAGTCAGTAAGTGAGTCAGTATCTGAATCCGTGAGTGAGTCAGTATCCGAGTCCGTAAGCGAGTCCGTAAGTGAGTCTGTCTCCGAGTCAGTAAGCGAATCAGTATCAGAGTCAGTATCAGAATCGGTAAGCGAATCAGTATCAGAATCCGTAAGTGAGTCAGTGTCTGAGTCAGTAAGTGAATCCGTGTCTGAATCCGTGTCTGAGTCAGTAAGTGAGTCAGTATCAGAATCGGTAAGCGAATCCGTGTCTGAGTCAGTGTCTGAATCAGTATCCGAGTCAGTAAGTGAATCCGTGTCTGAGTCTGTGAGCGAATCAGTATCAGAGTCCGTAAGCGAGTCAGTATCTGAGTCCGTGAGTGAGTCAGTATCTGAATCCGTAAGCGAATCAGTGTCTGAATCAGTCTCCGAGTCCGTAAGCGAATCCGTATCTGAATCCGTGAGTGAGTCAGTATCAGTATCTGAGTCCGTATCTGTATCAGAGTCTGTAAGTGAATCAGTATCAGCATCTGAGTCAGTGTCTGTATCAGAATCAGTAAGTGAATCAGCATCAGCGTCTGAGTCTGTATCTGAATCTCTAAGTGAATCTGTACAGACAGACAGCAACCAACCAAGCCCAGTTGACCAAACGGTTAATGTTGGTGATCCAGTTGATCCATCTAAATCCATCTCTAACCTCGGAGATCTTCCAGTAGGTAGCAAGGTTGAGTTTGAAAGTCCAGTAGACACAAGCACAGCCGGTGATAAACCAGCGACAGCTCTTGTAACCTACCCAGATGGTTCCCAAGACAAGGTTTCTGTAACGGTTAAGGTTGTTGAAAACCCAAGCCAAGCAGACAGGAACGAACCAAGTCCAGTTGACCAGACTGTTAAAGTTGGTGATCCAGTCGATCCATCTAAATCCATCTCTAACCTTGGAGATCTTCCAGTAGGTAGCAAGGTTGAGTTTGAAAGTCCAGTAGACACAAGCACAGCCGGTGATAAACCAGCGAAAGTTCTTGTAACCTACCCAGATGGTTCACAAGACAAGGTTTCTGTAACGGTTAAGGTTGTTGAAAACCCAACCCAAGCAGACAGCAACCAACCAAGTCCAGTTGACCAGACTGTTAAAGTTGGTGATCCAGTCGACCCATCTAAATCCATCTCAAACCTCGGAGATCTTCCAGTAGGTAGCAAGGTTGAGTTTGAAAGTCCAGTAGACACAAGTACAGCGGGTGATAAACCAGTGACAGTTCTTGTGACCTACCCAGATGGCTCACAAGACAAGGTTTCTGTAACGGTTAAGGTTGTTGAAAACCCAACCTCCGAGTCCATATCTGAATCCGTAAGTGAGTCAGTAAGCGAATCCGCATCAGAATCTGTAAGCGAGTCCGTATCAGATTCAGTAAGCGAATCCGTATCTGAACCCGTAAGTGAGTCTGTATCCGAATCGATGAGAGGGTCGCTTTCACGGAGTCAATTGAAGTCCATGACTCAAAAAGTCGCGGCCGATCGTTTGCCAAATACAGGTGATGAATCGTCAGATGCTCTTGCTTGGGCAGGTTTGGGTGTCTTGGGCTTAGGATTGCTGAGTCGTAAGAAACGTACCACTGAAGAGGATCTAGTAGACTAAGATTCAAACTGGTTTCCATTTATATCTATTAAACGTCTTTGTGAACAAAGGGTCATAAAGATCCAGAAGGACATCGATTCTTCTTTGAGCTCTCTGTTATTTGTAGGAACATTTAGCAGAGAGCTGTTTTTGTATTGTACTCTGGAAAATGCTACTCGAACCAGTTTGTGCTTGGTTAATTTCTTGAAATAGAAGAGGTATGAGAAACAGAAATGGATAAAGAATGTATACGATCAGAAAAAAATGGGCTAGTAGCCTCCTATTGAGAAAAATGATTTGGACCTTACTGATTGTACTGGTCTACATGATTGGGCGTTTTCTACCAGTGCCGACAGCGGTTGTCAGCCAGGAAGTGGCCAATCACCATTTGCTAAATAATCTGGCCACTGTGACAGGTGCTCGTATTTCGGCTATGACCCTGTTCTCGCTCGGCTTGAGTCCTTGGATGACCACGATTATTATTTGGCGCTTTTTTACGGTGTTTAATCTGTTTAAACAGCAGACCCAGGCTCAGATCTATCGTTACCGGATGCTTTTGACCTTGGTGGTCGGGGCGATTCAAGGTTTGGGGCTAACAGCGACTGCTGACCTACGTGAACTAACCCTGTTGGGTCTGTCAGGAGATGGGCCGGCTATCTGGGTAACGATTCTGATTCTGATAGCGGGTTCCGTCGTTTTAACCTGGCTCGGCAATCGGAATGCTGAGCGAGGATTGGGCGGTATGACCATCCTCATCTTAGTCAATATGATCTTGGCCTTTCTTGAAAATGGTCTTAGCTTTTTTGCGGAAGTACAGCGCTTTTCGTGGAGCTTGCTCGGTCAAGTGCTGGTGTTTCTGTTGGTTTATGGGGCCTTGGTTCTGATGACGGTAACCCTCTATCGGGGGGAGTACCGCATTCCGATTAAGCGGGTTGGACTGAATAGTTCCTACAACCAGAAAAGTTATTTACCCATTCGGGTAACCCCTGCAGGAGCCCTGCCCTTTATGTACGGAATGACCTTGATGATGTTGCCGGCCTATCTTTTAAATGGACTCCGCTTTCTCTATCCAGAGCAGGAGTTCTTGAAAGTCCTAGTGGCCAATCTAAATTTGAGCCAGCTACCAGGAGCCCTGTTCTACATCGCTCTCTTATACGTCTTGGCGATTGGCTTTGCCTATTACAACTATGACGCCTTTGATATTGCTAAAAATATGCGAAATAATGGAGACTATATTGAGGGGGTTCAGCCTGGGAAGGCGACCAAGCTTTTTATCCAAGATAAGGTCAATAGTCTAGCGCAATTCGGGGCCTTGACCGTGATTGTGATTGGGGGGCTACCCTTGCTGTTCTTGCTCCTTCAGGGAGAGCAGGATGGCTCTGTCAGCATTGCTCTCTTGATCAACAATGCCTATATTGTTTCCAGCTTGCTCTTAGGGGTGATCGAGCAAGTGAACACCATTCAAAGTTGGAAACAGTATAACCATGTCATTTAAACTAGAAAGGACCTGTCATGTTTTATTTCATCCCTTCCTGGTATAATCAGAGTCGGCCCTGGTACCACAATACCCAGCTCTGGTTTCGCATCTTGGAGCAGATGACCTTTGATGATACAGTAAACCAGCTTAAAATGTTTCATCAGGCGCAAGAGAAAGCAAGCTTGCTGGTCTTGAACTACCAGCCCCAATTTCGCTACTATCTGCATAAACAAGGGCTGCTACAGACCCCTTATTGGTCTTTCTTTGATGATATTCAGAATATCTCGTCTGTGCATGTTCGGCCTGTCTCTTTTAAGGAGTTGAACTGGCCAGCAGGAGTGCAGTTTTTATACAGTCCTTTTGCCGTTGTGGCTCGTTTGGAGAGTGTCGATTTAGCCATCATTCATTTTGCCCAAGATGGAAATCTGTTTTTTATCGAATTTTTGGAAGAAGGGCGTTCCGCTAAGCACTACCTCTTTGATGACCGAGGCTTTCTTTCGTCGATTCTCTACTTTGATGCCACAGGGCAGGAGTTGTATCAGGATTACTTGAATGAGGGTGGGATCTGGCAGGTGCGGGAACACCTGCAGCCTCATGAGTTGGGGCAAATCGAGATAAATCCCTCTGGCGATCACTCCTTTCAAAAGCCTTATTATGCTGATTGGCCGTCCCTTATGCGGGAACGTTTGGAAGTCTTAGCTCAGACGGAAGTGGGGCCAGAGGACAAGTTGGTCGTGGCCAGTCATGCCCAGCACAATGAGTTGATTCTGGATGTGTTTCCAGGGCAGCAGAAGATCTTTTCTTTCTTTGGGGATCGCCTGGAGCTTACTGATAGCCCTACCACTCGCGTCTTGCTGGAGCAGGCGAGTTTGGTGGTGGTTGATCGGAAAAAACAAGAAAAGGCCTTGCGTCCGTTACTGGTAGCTGCTGGCAGAAGTCCTAAAATGCTCCTGCGGATCCCCCCTTATGATACCCGTTTGCGCCTGGGTCACAGCCAAATGCTAAGGGAACAGAAAATCTATTTTTATAGTGATCCCCTGTCTCAGGAGGAATTAAAGGCTACGCTCGAGATTCTCCTAGCCTTTATGGCGCAACAGGAGGATGTGTCCTTGGCCTTGGTCACCTTTGATAGAATGCGGGATTTTGGGGACTTGGAAACTTGGCTGACTCATAAAATCCAGAGTCACTATGATGTCGCGGATTTCTTCCAAGTAGCAGATGAAGGTAATGAAAATCAATTGGAAGAAGACGAGGTTTTAGAGTTTTCTCGGATTTCTTTTGAGCTGTTGACCAACGAGACAGACATGATTAAGGCCCTGGATTCAGCTCGGCTGGTCTTAGATCTAGGGGCAGAACCCGATCTCTATACGCAAATTGCGAGTATATCGGCCGGACTCCCCCAGATTAACCGTGTGGCCACAGAGTTTGTCAGCCACCAAAAAAATGGCTGGATTTTGAGTCCCGAAGCGGATCTAGCCAGCGCTCTCCAGTTCTACCTAGCTGGTTTGGCCAATTGGAACCAGTCTTTGGTCTACAGTGTTCAAAAAATGGCAGACTATACCAGTGGACGGATTCTGGAACAGTGGCAGGAATTACTGAATGAGGAAGCACAGCTATGAAAATTTTACAAATTGGCTCTCAGTCCTGGGCTGATCAAGTTGAACAAGTTCCAGCAGAAATGGACTGGTACTGGACCAGGATTGAACAGTTACCCGCTTACTTGGAGGAGCTAAGAGAGGAGATGCGCGCTACTCTCCCACCTGCAAAGGAGGGACAAGCTCCTGCCAAGGTTGACCTGCGCTTTACGGCCGTTATTGTAACGGAGTGGGTCGAGGAAGCGGCGCTTGAGCCCCTGACGAATTTGGTAGAAGCCTATGGCCTCTATGTTGATGAGGGAATTAGGCTAGCTGAGGGGGCTTTCGATGGTATTTTTAGACGGAAACGCCTACGCCCATTGGGAGTCTCCGGGGATGCCCAGCTCAAAATGGATTTTTTACAGCTGACTCATTTTGGCAGCCAGTATGGTGCCAAGCTCAAACTTGCAGATATCGACATCAATCCGATCTTTCAAGGTCAGGTGTCCTACGATGGCCAGGTGGCGATTCATCTCGAAGGGGATTTTGGGGCAGACTTTCAACCACTGTTGACCTACCGCTATAATTTGAGCAGCTTTCCAGTCGCCCTAGAAATCTGGTTAGAACATTTTAAGCTGTCAGGGAATCCTCAAGTGCGGCTGGAGATTACTCCCCTACGTCAGGGTAGCAATTATACGTATTTGCCGCCAATCCTCTTAGAGGAGGACCAACTCCGAGAACCCTATGTCTTACCTCAAGATCCAGACATTGGCTTTTATTCGATTTCTGTTTGGGCTAAGGGACAGGGGAAATTGGGTTTTGGACCGCTCCACTGGCGCTATTCCCGTTTAGGCCTGGGCCGCTTTGTCCTGGGGGGTGAACGGTACAGTGATGCTAAAAAACAAGAGTTTATCTACTATTTCAATCCGGGTGATCTCAAGCCGCCACTCAATGTTTACTTCTCGGGTTTCCGGACGGCAGAAGGGTTTGAAGGTTATCGGAATATGAAAAGACTCCAGAGCCCCTTTTTGCTAATCGGCGATCCACGGCTTGAGGGGGGTGGCTTCTATATTGGTTCTGCCGAATTGGAGGCCAAAATTGTAGCGGTCATTCAAGAGTCTTTAGACTATCTCGGTTTTGCCAAAAAGGATTTGATTCTATCAGGTTTGTCCATGGGCACCTTCGGGGCCCTCTACTATGCAGCAGACTTTGATCCCTATGCAGTGGTGATTGGCAAACCCTTTACCAACCTAGGGGATACCGTTGAAGCCATGAAACTAAAACGTCCCGATGAGTTTGAAACCAGTGCCGATGTTTTACGCAATGTAACCGGCGGCACTAGCGATTGGCACCTGCAGGAGTTGAATCAGCGCTTTTGGGATAAGTTTAGCCAATCGGCCTTTGAGCAGACAACCTTTGCGGTTGCTTACATGGAAAATGATGATTATGATGGTCAGGCAACCAGTAGGCTACTGACAGCCTTGGCAGATAAGGGAGCCCATGTCTACACCAAGGGGTATGAGGGGCGTCACAATGACAATAGTCCAGCCATCAATAAGTGGTTTCAGCGGCAGTATCTGCAATTGTTAGAAGAAGGTTATGGAAGGAAAAATGGATGAGGAAAGACTTGATACACCGGGTAATGTGGGACCAGGTTTATAGTAAGGATGCCTATCTTTATGGGACCAGTCTAGTCTTTGGCGAGGAAGGGACTGTGTTTGAAAATCAGCGGATGGCGTCTGGGAAATTGATTTGTCGGTTCGATTCCGCAACCAATTACCAAGTCAAGCGGGCATCTCCTAGTTTGCCACTCTTGGTTCCTGGTCACAGCTATTGGCTTGAGATCGCTATTGATGCAGAGCCCCAGGGCTGCTTCTT
Source organism: Streptococcus danieliae (assembly GCF_009767945.1). Classification (GTDB taxonomy): domain Bacteria; phylum Bacillota; class Bacilli; order Lactobacillales; family Streptococcaceae; genus Streptococcus; species Streptococcus danieliae. The sequence continues at coordinate 6,568 of NZ_WSRS01000025.1, forward strand.
CCTGGAAGTGACTTACTTTAATCGGCAGGAAGAGCAGTTGGGATTTGAGGTTCTGCGCCAGCATCAGGGGACCATTACGTATCCAGCTGAGGCCTTTCGCTATACCTTGACCGTGAAAAGTGCGGGTGCAAGTCGGCTTGTGGTGAAGGGAATTTCCATCTACACACAAGAGACGGTCACATCCTTTGGGCTAGACAAACCGCTTGAAAAGCGGTACCTGGCTGAGGAGTTACCTGCTGATTTGTATTTGGTTCAAAATTTAATAAAAACAAGATGATATGAAAGAAAAAGGATTCTTATTAAATCGCTTAAAATTAAGAGAAATTGGTCGGATAGTCGATCAGATTAATGGGCTAAAGGAGGAAATGGCCCGGCTGAGCAATGAAGAGTTGGCGGCTTTAACGCCTGCTTTTCGCCAACGCTTGGCGGCGGGGGAGAGTTTGGATGACTTGCTAATCGAGGCTTATGCAGCCATTCGGGAAGCCAGTCGCCGGGTGCTAGGACTGTTTCCCTTTGATGTTCAGGTCATGGGAGCGATTGCCTTGCATCAGGGCTACATTGCAGAAATGAAAACGGGGGAGGGCAAGACCTTGACTGCGACCATGCCTCTTTATCTCAATGCGCTGTCCGGTCAGGGAGCCATTTTGGTGACCACCAATGATTATCTAGCTCGGCGGGATGCCAAGGAGATGGCTCCGGTTTATGAATTTATGGGCTTGGCTGTTGGTGTTGGGGTCTTTGCTCCAGATGAGGTGGTTGAGGTTGCCGATAAGCGGGCAGTCTATGCAGCAGATATTACCTATACCACCAGTACCGCTCTAGGTTTTGACTACCTGGCAGATAATTTGGCGGCAGATGAAGCGGATAAATTCTTACGTCCCTTCCATTATGTGATTGTCGATGAAGCGGATGCGGTGCTGTTAGATGCGGCGCAGACGCCTCTGATTATTTCAGGCTTTCCTCGGGTTCAGTCTAATCTCTATACGATTGCCAATCAGTTTGTTTTAACCTTGGAAGCGGAGCGGGAGTTCCGTCATCTCCAAGAAGACAAGACAGTCTTTTTGACCAAGGACGGGATTGCCTATGCCCAAGCTTATTTTGACATCTCCGATCTTTACGGGGCGGCTTATTTTGAATTGAACCGCCACATTAACTTGGCTCTCAGAGCCCACCATCTCTATAAAAAGGATGTGGATTATGTGGTGGAAGCCGAGGAGGTCAAACTCTTGGACAACCGGACGGGGCGTGTTTTGGAAGGAACCCGCTTGCAATCCGGGATCCACCAGGCTCTAGAGACCAAGGAAGGGGTGCCCCTTAGTCAGGATTCTCGCTCGGTTGCTTCGGTCACCTACCAAAGTCTCTTTAATATGTTCCCCCGCATTGCGGGCATGACGGGGACTGGGAAAATGGCCGAGGACGAACTAATTGCCACCTACAAGCTACCGGTGCTGGTGATTCCGACCAAGGCCCCGATCCAGCGAATCGACTATCCCGATAAAATCTACGTGACCCTGCCTGAAAAACTCCAAGCGACGTTAAACTATGTGCACGCTCTGCACCAGCGCCAACAACCGGTGCTTCTGATTTCAGGAACGGTTGATATTGCCGAGATTTACTCACGGATGCTACTGCAAGAAGGGATTCCTCATAGCGTTCTAACGGCTAAAAATGTGGCCAAGGAGGCCCAAATTATTCAGGAAGCCGGCCAGCTAGGAGCTGTCACGGTGGCGACCTCCCTGGCCGGTCGTGGGACCGATATTAAGTTGGGTCCTGGAGTTGCAGAACTGGGCGGTCTGGCTGTAGTCGGAACCGAACGGATGGCCAATAGCCGGATTGACTGGCAGTTGCGAGGACGGGCGGGTCGCCAGGGAGACCCAGGTCTGAGCCAATTCTTTGTTTGCTTGGAAGATGAGCTTTTGCGCCAGTATGGTAGCAAAGGCTTGAGTCGGTATTTTGAAAAAAACAACCATAGCCAGCGGGCCAATTTTGGCCAGCCGCTTCAGGGTGGACGTTTTAAACGGGCCATCCGCCAGGCCCAGGAAAAGAGTGAGGACAAGGCGCAGATGGCGCGCCAGTCAACGATTCAGTTTGATGAAAGTTTGCGGATCCAACGCCAGCAGATCTACCAGTTGCGGGATGACTTGATCTATAATCGGATTGATTTGGGAGCGCGGATGGATGCCATTTTCAGAGAGACCATGCAAGACTTTGTGGACCGCCACCCGCAGTTGAGTCAGCAGGACTTACAACGCTATATTTTGGATTACTATTCCTACAAAAATCAGCTTGCTGCTCAGGAGTTGGATCCCCAGGATTCAGCAGCAGTTCTGGCCTATCTTTGGAGCCTCTACCGTAGAGAGCTGGCCAAAAAGCAGGAGTTTTTGAAAACCGAGGAGAAGTTGGAAGAGTTTCTCCGTTTATCGGTTTTACGGGCGATTGATGAAGCTTGGATTGAGCAGGTCGACACCCTTCAGCAACTCAAGTCCTTTGTACCGATCCGCCAAGTCGCTCAACGGGATATGACATCGGAGTATTTCCGGGAATCCTTGGAATCCTATAATCAGATGGCCCACCGGGTCAAGGAGGGCATTGTCCGCAATGTCATGTTGAGTACGATTGAAGCTGACCCGGAAAAAGGTCACACCATCTACTTTGTATAAGAGAGGACCTATGACAGTTTATAGTATCAATCTTGGCATTGGCTGGGCCAGTAGCGGAGTTGAATATGCCCAGGCTTACCGGGCTCAGATTTTTCGCGAACTAAAACAGCCGGCCAAGTTCATCTTTACGGATCTGTTCCAAACAGAGAATCTGCAGCACTTCACCTCTAATATTGGTTTTAGAGATGAGGAAGTCCTTTGGCTGTATAGCTTTTTTACCGATCTTAGGATCGCTCCCAGCACGTTTTCTAAGGCTGATCTCGAGGCAACCTTTACAAGTCCGGTGTTGAAAACGGAGACTGGTCCCAAATTGCTGCGCTATCATCTGGGGCCAGACTTCTACGTCAATGCGAGTCTTTGTGGGGACGAGGAACAGTATGTTCAGCGCGTGGAGTACGTGTCCAAGGGCAACTTGATTCGGAAGGATTACTACAGCTACACTCGCGTTTTTAGTGAGTACTATGCTCCGTTGGAAGACAAGCCCCAACTCTATCAACGGCAGTTTTTCAATGAGGATGGCAGTGTCGCTTATGAAGAGCTAATCTCCAATCAGCAGTCGCTGTTTCGTTTTGCGGATCGCCTGCTTGAAGGGAAGGAGGCCCTGCTTGCCTATATGTTGGAGCGCTTGCAACTGGAGGCTCAGGACCTGCTAATCTTGGATCGGGCCAGCGGTATTGGCCAGGCAGTTTTTGCCCATAAGGGTCCAGCCAAGCTGGTAGTGGTCATCCATGCAGAGCATTACAATGCCAAGGGCACAGATGCCTACAATGTACTTTGGAACAATTATTATGAATACCAATTTACTAATGCGCATTTAGTGGATGCCTTTATTACCTCTACGGAAAAACAAAAAGAGGTCTTGGAGCAGCAATTCAAGACCTACAGCAAGCACCAACCGCGGATTACAGCTATCCCGGTGGGAAGTTTGAGCCAATTGCGCAGGCCTCAAGGTCAGCGTCAGGCATACAGTCTGATGACCAGCTCCCGTTTGGCGAGCGAGAAACACATTGATTGGCTAGTGGCTGCGGTGGTTGAGGCCAAGAAGACCCTGCCGCAATTACGCTTTGACATCTATGGTGAGGGAGGCGAACGCCAGAAATTGACTCAGATGATTGAAGCAGCGGGAGCCCAGGACTATATCCGCTTAAAGGGGCACCAGCAGCTAGCAGATGTTTACCAGCAGTACGAAGTCTATTTGACCGCCTCAACCAGTGAGGGCTTTGGCCTGACCTTGATGGAGGCGGTGGGATCGGGTCTTCCCCTGATTGGGCTGGATGTTCCCTATGGCAATCAGACCTTTGTCGATAATGGTCAAAATGGTTTTCTGATTCCAAGGCCGGAGTCTGATGATTCTGCCTATCTGGCCCAAGCCTTTGCCCAGCAGATTATTGCCTATTACCAGGCGGATCGGCAGGCGGAGGCTCAAGCCCATTCTTACCGAAAAGCAGAGTCGTTTTTACATGAGCGTCTGGCCCAAGCCTGGGCCCAGTTTATTGAGGAGGTCAGCCATGCTAAAACTCTATGATCGTTTGACCCAGGAGAGCCTAGATTTGGCTTACTCCCTGCAGGCGGCGGGGATTGAGGGGCCTAGTATTGTGTTGCAAGATGATGGTTTTTTGCCAGATGGCTTCACTTCACCTTTTGACTTCTTTGCTAGCCAATCTGAGGAGGAAGCGACCCCTCTTTATTTTAATGAAGTTGTTGTTCCCGACTATTGGCAGATTCGGGGCACCAATCAGCAGGGGGAAATCTGGAATTATGGTCAAAAGAAGGCAACGATTTACTATCAGGAACCCAAGCACTTGCGCTTGGTCAAAACAGTCGAATGGTTGAATGATCAGGGGAAGGTGGTGGTTGCTGACCACTACAATCGTTGGGGGCGCTTGTTTGCGAAAACGTATTTTAATGCGAATTTGGAAGTGACCCATAAGCACTATTTTGATGCGGACCAGCGGCCTTATTTATTGGAGAATCTGGTGACAGGAGACCTCTTGTTGGAGTGGCAGGGGCAGACCTACGCTTTTGCCAAGAAGGTTGACTTTTACCTCTTCTATCTGCGGCAGTCGGGTTTGGATCTGTCTCAAATAGCTTATAATTCTTTGGGCATGCCCTTCCTCTTGACCTACTATTTAGGAGGACAAGGTCAGGATATCCTCTTTTGGCAGGAGGAGATTGGGAATCAGATTCCTGGGAATATGCAGCTGCTACTTCAAGGCCGCCTGTCCCGTTCAACCCGGATTTTGGTTCAAAAAGCAGGAGCTTACCAGCAGCTGCAAGACTTGCTAGAGGAGGACCAAAAAGCCTCGGTGGCTCAACTGGGCTACATTTATCCGAGCCGAGCTGAAAATGGCAATCGGAAGGAAATCTTGATTTTGACCAACTCGGATCAACTGGAAGGTTTGGATGTGCTCTTGGAGCACCTGCCGGACTACCGCTTCCATATTGCAGCCTTAACGGAAATGTCCCAAAAACTGACGAGCTATGGCCAGCGCACCCAGGTACAGCTCTATCCCAATGCAGGACCTGCCCAAATCCAAAAGCTGTTTCAGGCTTGTGACATTTATTTGGATATCAACCATGGTTCAGAAATCATGGCTGCCCTTCGCCAGGCCTTTGAGCATAACCTCTTGCTCGTCGCCTTTGCTCAGACCTGCCATCAGCCAGCCTTGCTCTTGCCAGAAGCCCTCTTTGATTCTCAAGATCCGACTAGTCTGGCCAATTGGCTCAAGGAGCAGAAAGACCTGGCAGCAGTCGTCCAAGGTCAGCGGCAACATGGGAATCAGGCAACACCGGCAGACTACCAATTATTCTTGAAAGGCTAAAGAAGGACTATGACGAAAGAGAATCCACTTCTAAACCAGGATATTGAACAACGAATCCAGCAGGCTCGGTATCAAAAAGGGGAGACCGAGAAAAGCAAACGCTCAATCTTCTATCTAACACTTGTCTGTTTGGTCACCCTGTCTGTTTTACTGTCTCTCCTCCGTTATTTGCTATAGGAGAAGGCGGGAGATTAGTATGTTTTGAAAACGGTATGAAAGCAAGGCTAGTTCTTGATTTTATACCGTTTTTTGCTTATTTTTGATTTGTGTTATAATGATTTGTAATTTGAAATTTTTGGAGGTTTTATGATACGTTTGGCAAGGTTAGGTCAGAGTGGACGTAAGGCTATTGTTGAGGGGATTTTTGTGATTCTTCTTGGAGCTTTTCTGATTCTGGGAGGACAGGTGGTGCCCAAGGTGGGGTATCAGCTTTTCTTTTTATATATTTTTGGCTCAGCTCTCTGGACTTTGATCAATCGTTGGTTTGGAGGTAAGGAAGTCCAAGAGAACCTTTGGATTACCTTGGGCAAGTTGGTGGCTTCATTGGTTTTCGGAGAGATTGCCTTGTTGGAGAATATGGCAGTCTATTTATTGGTTTATGCGATTGCCTTCTATCAAATTTTTACCGGTGTTGTGAATTTAGTGACGTGGTTCTTGTATCGACAGAATGGGATTCCCAAACGATTTCGGTATTTGACAGATGGTCTAATCATGACTGGTTTTGGTGTTTGGAGTCTTTCTCCCTACCATGATGCTAATGAATTTCAGCTGTTACTTTTGGGTTGGTATTTGGTAACCTTGGGTATAACTCGCTTACGGGATGGTTTGTTCTTTGAACAGGAAATGCAACAGAACCATTTAAAACGCAGGGTACGGGTGACCCTTCCCATTTTTTTAACGGCTTTAATTCCAGCTGCGACTCTCAATCGTTTAAATAAATTTTTACAGGAGAATGCAGAAGAATCTGCGGCAGAAGCATACAATCAATCGAAGAAGGAGAAGACTGGTCAAATCGAAGTTTTTATTCATACGGCCCAGACCAATTTTTTTGCAGCGGTTGGGCACGTTGATCTTTGTTACCAGGGGCGCGTGATCTCCTACGGTTCCTACGATCCTTCCTCTGAGCGTTTATTTGGAATGGTGGGGGATGGGGTGCTTTACAAATGTGACCGAGAATCTTACATCGATCTATGCAAGCGGGAAAGTCAAAAGACTCTATTTGGCTATGAAATTGATTTAACTCGGGAGCAGGAAGAGGCGGTCCAGTCTTATTTGGCTGACTTAGATCGAATCTTGATTCCTTGGGAACCACCTGTGACCAAAGTGCAAAAGGAGGATGGGGCAGAGGAGCACACCTATGCTTATAAAATCCGTCATGAGACCAATGGAGAGCTCTATAAATTTAAGGAATCTAAGTTTAAAACCTACTTCGTTCTCAGTACCAACTGTGCCTTGCTAGCAGATACCATTGTTGGTCAAGCAGGAACAGATATTCTAAGTCCAAAAGGATTTATTGCACCGGGGACTTACCAGACCTACCTGGAAACGGAATTTGAAAAACCCCATAGCCTGGTGGTGGCTAAAAATGTTTATGCTTGAAAAATCTGATGTCGGATAAAAAGAATTGACAGAGGCATAAACTTTGTTCATTTCATCGATAAACTAAAGTCATTTAACAAGCCTTTAGGCCGAGAGAGGGAAAGAAATCGCTTCAGTTTACAATTTGAAATCAAGACGTGTAACGAACTTTTTTCATGCAATTTTCTAAAAAATTTTCATGGTGAATCTTGTTTTTTTTTATTGAGATAGTCTATACTAGTCCAAGGTAATGCCTACTGAGAATCAGACTCAGAGTGCTCACAAAATTTCAAAAAATGGTTTGGAAAGTTGACTAAGATAGAATTGAGGTTTATCCAAGATACTTGACAAGGTCGGGTTTTGAAATTCAAGGAGTATTAAAAGATCCGTCTCAACAATTAATATAGAAGAGACTTGGCTAGAGCTGATTATTTTTAGTTACAGGAGTGTAAAATGTTTAGACGTTATTCATGGTTGTTGATTTTGGTTGGGATTCTTAGTCTCTTGGCTGGTTTCTGGGTTTTGAGTCATCCCGGTATGGCCTTGGCTGGTCTTGGGACAATGGTTGCATTGTTTTTCTTGGTTGATGGAATCAGCCATGTGGTGCAATATTTTACCAATGAGTGGAAGAGTGGCTGGAGTCTTTTTAACGGAATCATCACAGCCTTCTTGGCTACAATGCTCTTGACAGATGGTTTTGGTGCTCGGACTCTCTTTATGGCAACCATGATTGCTTTCTGGGTGCTCATTTCTGGAATTACTCGTCTGATGATGAGTTTCGATGTGAAAAAACTCGACCGTGCTGCCGGATCAACTTTGATGTGGACTGGTATTTTGGGGATTTTTACAGGAAGCCTGATGATGACGACTCCCTTGTTTACGGCTCTGATGGTGTCTTACATGATTGGATTTACCTTTATTTATCAAGGGATTTCATCGATTGTACTCTATTTTAAAGCTAAATAAGCGCTTGAGGTTGGATTAATATCCAGCCTCTTTTCTTATGCTCTTTCTATCTTGTTAGCTTTGACTTGCTTCACTTTAGTGATGCCTGCGTTTCACTGTCTAGTTTGAGTAATGATTTTAGAGTTGGATGTCGGGTGAGTATTCTGATGTTTGATTTCATTAAGGATCAAAGTTCCTAGTATAGGCGAAACAAAAGTATTTTTGCACACATATACAATGCAACTTAATCTTTTTGATAGGATTTTTTGAAAAAGTGGTATGGATGTGCTATTCTTATAAGTATAGAATGTTGAATGGATACTCAGACTTGTTTCAATTTGCACGGAGTTGAGACGCCTTAGGGAAGTTCTAGCTAGCAGTGTGAACTCAGATGAAGAGTATTCGGTAGTCAGATTTAGAGGCATTTAAGAATGGCTGATAGCTGATAGGTGAAGTGCAATCCTTGTCCTAGCATTCTGTAGAAACTATTCTTAAATGACTAGATGTCGATCAAATATTGAAATAAAGAGGGACGTTAATGAATCGGGAAAGACTGCAGCGGTTTTCGTTGAGAAAGTTATCGGTAGGACTTCTGTCGACGACGATTGGAAGTGTATTTCTACCAGTCACAGAGCAGGCCGTCTGGGCTAATGACCAGGGTGTTGCTGGAATTGGTTATAAATATGTGACAGAAGATGAGTTAACTGAGCAAGAACAGCAACTCATTATTCGGGAATTGCCCAAGTACCATGAAGGTGAAGTTCGTGAATACTACCTGGTTTATCGCTTGGATAAGGAGGCTGCACTTGACAATCTTCCTGACACAGGTAGTCAGGAAGCGAATGCACTCCTTGGGCTTGGTGTAACGGCTTTTTTGATTATCGGTTTAGCCTTTGGTAAAACGCGGAAACAAAAAATAGCCTCTGTCCTCCTGGTAACGGCGGCTGGAAGTGCCGTTTTGGCGACGGATGCTTTTGCGTTAATCAATGAACAGTTGGCTCGGTATAATCAAACGGTTCACAGTCAGGCTGATGGCCAACTACCCCTGCCGTTAGAGATTCCAGGCCACAAGTATATTGGCTATTTAAAAGTTGATCAGTTGGGCAATATCTTGCCCTTAAAGACAAGCAGGCCCTTTCAATTGGAGTCCATCAACCGTTTGGACTCCTTGTCAAATCCAGAGTCCTTTGTCTTGAATGTACCAGCGGTCTTGGGGCCAATAACTCCGAACCGTGAAGAAACAGATGCGACAGTTGTAACCCCTAAGCCAGTGCCGGTAGGGCCAACGAAACCAGCTGAGACTCTCAAACCAGATGTTCCAGTGACTCCAGAGCCACCTGTGGTTGTTCCAGAAGTTCCAGTGACTCCTGAACCACCTGTAGTTGTTCCAGATGTTCCAGTGACTCCTGAACCACCTGTAGTTGTTCCAGAAGTTCCAGTGACTCCTGAACCACCTGTAGTTGTTCCAGAAGTTCCAGTGACTCCAGAGCCACCTGTAGTTGTTCCAGAAGTTCCAGTAACTCCAGAACCGCCAGTAGTAGTTCCAGAGGTTCCAGTAACTCCAGAACCGCCAGTAGTAGTTCCAGAGGTTCCAGTAACTCCAGAGCCACCCGTGGTTGTTCCAGAGGTTCCAGTGACTCCAGAGCCACCTGTGGTTGTTCCCGAGGTTCCGGTAACTCCCGAACCGCCAGTAGTAGTTCCAGAAGTTCCAGTAACTCCAGAACCACCAGTAGTAGTTCCAGAAGTTCCAGTAACTCCAGAACCACCAGTAGTAGTTCCAGAAGTTCCAGTAACCCCAGAACCACCAGTAGTAGTTCCAGAGGTTCCAGTGACTCCAGAGCCACCTGTAGTAGTTCCAGAGGTTCCAGTGACTCCAGAGCCACCCGTGGTTGTTCCAGAGGTTCCAGTGACTCCAGAACCACCTGTGGTTGTTCCCGAGGTTCCAGTGACTCCAGAACTACCTGTAGTAGTTCCAGAAGTTCCAGTAACTCCTGAACCGCCGGTTGTAGTTCCAGAAGTTCCAGTAATCCCTGAGCCGCCAGTAGTAGTTCCCGAGGTTCCAGTAACCCCTGAGCCGCCAGTAGTAGTTCCCGAGGTTCCAGTGACTCCAGAGCCACCAGTGGTTGTTCCCGAGGTTCCAGTGACTCCAGAGCCACCAGTAGTAGTTCCCGAGGTTCCAGTGACTCCCGAACCACCCGTGGTTGTTCCCGAGGTTCCAGTGACTCCAGAGCCACCAGTAGTAGTTCCCGAGGTTCCAGTGACTCCCGAACCACCAGTCATTGTTCCAGAAGTTCCAGTAACTCCTGAACCTCTACCAGAGCAGGAGGGCTTGGAGCTTCGGTATCAGGATCTTGTTCCTGAGACGATTTATCAGGCGGATGAGCAATTAGCCGCTAGTCTGATTCAGGTCATTCAAGAGGGAGTGCCAGGTTCTAGTAAGATTGTCTGGGATACCAATAAGAATGAGTTGGTGAGCGAGACAGTTGTGGTACCCCCATTGAATCGGATTGTCCGTGTGGGTACCAAGCCGACTATCACCAGTCGTGAGTTAGATTTTACAGAAATTCGTCAAGAGACAGACAAGCTTCAGAAAGGGCAGGAACAAATCCATGTTCTCGGCCAAAAAGGCTTAGAGATTACAACAGTTACCTATGACTTGGATCCAGTGACCGGTCAAGTGACAGCGAATGCTCCAGTAGTAGAAGTCCGACCAGCTGTCGATCAAATCCTTCTTGTGGGAACGCAGGATGTCTTGAAAGTGCGTCGCGAAGAGCTCCCATTTAGTATTCGTTACCAAGCCGATGAACAGCTTCTCGCTGGTTCTCGAATTGTCGAACAAGAAGGGGAGAATGGCTTTAAGGAAGTTATTTGGAATCAGAGCAAAAACGAATTGGTCAGTGAGGTTTTACTGCTTGAACCGAGCCCACGGATTATTCGGGTTGGGACAAAGCCAACAATTACCACGCGTGAGCTTGATTTTGAGGAAATCCGCCAGCCAGATTCGACTCTGGAAGAAGGGCAGGAACAGATTCAAACCCTAGGCCAAAAAGGTCTTGAAGTGAAAACAACCACCTACAGTCTAAATCCGACAACAGGGGTTGTCTTGACCAATACACCGGTTGTGGAACGGATACCGGCTATTAGTCAGGTCATTTTAGTAGGTAGTAAGACACCTTCTGTGACTCGCAAAGAGGACGTGCCTTTTGAGGTTCGTTATCAAGCCGATGACAGTTTGGTAGCTGGTTCACGGATTATTGATCAGGATGGCGTTGTTGGCCAGAAGGAAATTGTCTGGAACCCACTAACGAATGAGGTGATCCGTGAGACATTGGTGCAGCAACCACTTGATCAGCTAGTAAGGGTCGGAACTCAGCCAAGCATTAGCAGTCGCGAATTGGACTTTGAAGAGATCCGTCAGGAAACAGCTGACTTGGATGTTGGCCAAGAAGAAATCCAAGTTTTAGGCCAAAAAGGCTTAGAAGTTACAACGGTTACCTATCACTTAGATCCAGTAACAGGGGAAATCACAGCTAACACACCGAGTCTCGAGCGTAAGCCTGCTATCAATCAGATTGTACGAGTAGGGACACGGGATTTGTTGGAAACGCGCCAGGAAGTGCTACCGTTTGACACGATTTATCAGGCGGATGATAGCTTGGAGGCGGATTCCCGTGTGGTCGAGCAAGAAGGAAACTTGGGAACTAAAGAAGTTGTTTGGAACCAAACCAAGGATATACTCGTTGGTGAAACCATTGTCCAACCAGCACTTGCCCGCATTATCCGAGTTGGGGTAAAACCAAGCATTAGCAGTAAAGAGCTAGCCTTTGAGGAGATCCGTCAAGAGGATTCAAATCTCGAGGTCGGTCAAGAGCGGATTCAGACTCTTGGCCAAAAAGGATTGGAGGTAACGACGATTACCTATAGCTTGGATCCAACAACCGGAGTGGTTACGGCGAATGAGCCGCTAGTTGCCATTAGCCCAGCAGTACCACAAGTGGTTTTCGTCGGAACCAAGGATGTTCTAGTGACTCGCCAAGAAGAAGTCCCATTTGAGCAGCGCTACCAAGCAGATGACAACTTGGACTTCGGTGTGCGTCTTGTGGAGCAAGAGGGGAATCCGGGTCTAAAAGAAATCGTTTGGAATCAAACGAAGGATCAAGCAGTCAGTGAAAAACAAGTTCGCCCAGCTCGTCCTCAGCTGGTTCGGGTCGGAACTAAGCCTGTGGTTAGCAGTCGGGAGCTAGATTTCCAAGAAATCCGCCAAGAAGATGCCGAGCTTGAAAAAGGCAAAGAATACATTCAGACTGTAGGTCAGAAGGGCTTGGAGACAAGGACGACGACCTATACAGTTGACCCTCTAACAGGTCTGGTCACAACGAATCCTCCTGTAGTTGAGGTTAGTCCTGCGATTGATCAGGTTCGTGTGGTTGGAACCAAGGAGGAACTTCTTCCGGAACCTCCACAACCACCTGAAGAAGATCAGCTGGAGACACGCCAAGAGGAACTAGCCTTTGCAATTCGCTATCAGGCAGATCCAAGTTTAGAGGTCGGAGTTCAGGCACTTGTACAGGAAGGAGTCAAGGGAAGTAAGGAGATTATTTGGAACCAAACCAAAAATGAATTGGTTCGTGAAACGGTTCTTACAAGCCCAATTCCTCAGCTAGTTCGTGTCGGAACCAAGCCTATGGTAACCAGTCGGGAGCTAGATTTCCAAGAAATCCGTCAAGAAGATGCGACCTTGGATAAGGGGCAAGAACAGATCCAAACCCTGGGTCAAAAGGGGCGTGAGACAACAACAGTGACCTATACTCTAGATGAGCGAACAGGTGAGGTCACAGCCAATGCTCCTGTCGTGGAGACTGTGCCTGCTGTTGATCAGGTGCGGTTAGTTGGTGTCAAAGATATCCTGGAGACGCGTCAGGAGGAGCTATCCTTTGACACTGTTTATCAGGCAGATGATAGCTTGGAGGCGAATTCCCGTGTAGTCGAGCAAGAAGGAAGTCTGGGCACCAAGGAAGTTGTTTGGAACAAGACCAAGGATGAACTTGTCCGTGAAACAGTGACTCTAGCTCCTGTTAACCGTTTGGTTCGTGTCGGAACCAAGCCTGTGGTTACCAGTCGGGAACTGGATTTCCAAGAAATCCGTCAAGAAGATGCGACCTTGGATAAGGGTCAAGAACAGATTCAAACCTTGGGTCAAAAGGGTCGTGAGACGACAACGGTGACCTATACTCTAGATGAGCGAACAGGTGAGGTCACAGCCAATGCTCCTGTAGTGGAGACTGTGCCTGCTGTCGATCAGGTGCGGTTAGTTGGTACCAAAGATATCCTGGAAACACGTCAGGAAGAGTTATCCTTTGAAACCGTTTATCAGGCAGATGATAGTTTGGATGCGAATTCCCGTGTAGTCGAGCAAGAAGGAAGTCTGGGCACCAAGGAAGTTGTTTGGAACAAGACCAAGAATGAGCTTGTCCGTGAAACAGTGACCCTAGCCCCTGTTAACCGTTTGGTTCGTGTCGGAACCAAGCCTGTGGTGACTAGTCGGGATCTAGATTTCCAAGAAATCCGCCAAGAAGATGCGACCTTGGATAAGGGTCAAGAGCGGATTCAAACCACGGGTCAAAAGGGTCGTGAGACGACAACAGTGACCTATAGCCTGAATGAGAAAACAGGTGAGGTCACAGCCAATGCTCCTGTAGTAGAGACTGTGCCTGCTGTTGATCAGGTCTTGTTAGTCGGTACTAAAGACATCCTGGAGACGCGTCAGGAGGAGCTATCCTTTGACACCGTTTATCAAGCCGATGACAGCTTGGATGCGAATTCCCGTGTAGTCGAGCAAGAAGGAAGTCTGGGCACCAAGGAAGTTGTTTGGAATAAGACCAAGAACGAGCTTGTCCGTGAAACAGTGATCCTAGCGCCTGTCAACCGTTTGGTTCGTGTCGGAACCAAGCCTATGGTTACCAGTCGGGAACTAGATTTCCAAGAAATCCGTCAAGAAGATGCGACCTTGGATAAGGGTCAAGAGCGGATTCAAACCATGGGTCAAAAGGGTCGTGAGACGACAACGGTGACCTATAGCCTGAATGATAAAACAGGTGAGGTCACAGCCAATGCTCCTGTAGTAGAGACTGTGCCTGCTGTTGATCAGGTGTTGTTAGTCGGTACCAAAGACATCCTGGAGACGCGTCAGGAAGAGCTATCCTTTGACACCGTTTATCAAGCCGATGACAGCTTGGATGCGAATTCCCGTGTAGTCGAGCAAGAAGGAAGTCTGGGCACCAAGGAAGTTGTTTGGAA
>NZ_WSRS01000026.1 GCF_009767945.1 Streptococcus danieliae
TACAATATTTGTCGTTTTGAACAGATCAAACGACTGAATTTGAATACATGGGCTTAGTGCGCCCAAAAATCAGAATTCTCCCGATAATCGGGATAGAAAAGTAGGAAATACAGGGACTTTTGCTGGAAATTGGAGGGCAAGAGTCCCTTCTTTTTTTATATGACGGAATACTTCTGGTTTTTAGAGGTGCCCTTATGGGTCAGACTACTCCCTGGCCTATTTACGGACGCTAAGCAAGACCAACTTGAACGGAACAACAGCCTATGGCCTAGTCAAGGCTGGTCAAGAGTTGGGGTTGGCCTGCCAACCCCTGAAGTTGGATCTGGAGCAGTTGCAGGAGGCCCTGGTCCAGAATCCGGCCCTGGTCCATGTCATTAAGGAGGGAAAGTTTCCGCATTATTATGTCGTTTATCAGGTCACAGACACGGCGGTTTTTCTAGCGGATCCAGATCCGCAAGTTGGCTTGGTCAAACGATCTCATGCGGAGTTTCTTCAGGAGTGGACGGGTGTTGCCCTCGTTTTTGAACCGAGGTCTGACTATCAACCCAACCAACGGCGGGAGGCGACATTTTGGTCCCTCTTGGCCTTGCTTTTTCAGATGAAGGGGTTATTTTTCCTGATAGTCCTAGTAAGTCTTGGTCTAACCCTGCTGACCATCCTGTCCTCCTATGGTTTGCAGTGGATTGTGGATGGTTACCTGCCCCAGGGGCGGATGGAGGCGATTAGTCAGTTGAGCTTGTGGCTATTAGTGGCAGCCCTGTTGCAGGCTCTCCTTCAATTCTGCAAGCAGTATCCCTTGTTGCTTCTGAGTCGCCGGCTTTCCTTAAAGCTGTTGGAGGACTATCTGAGCCATGTTTTCGGCTTGCCACTCAGTTTTTTCGCAACCCGCCGCAGCGGTGAAATCCTTTCCCGCTTTACAGATGCCAATCAGATTATTGAGGCCTTGGCCTCACTGGGCCTGACCCTGCTGCTGGATGGTCTAACTCTGGTCAGCCTCAGTTTGGCCCTGGCCTGGCAATCGCCCCAGCTCTTTTTGCTGGCTCTAGTTTTGGTGCCGCTGTATACCCTCTTGTTTTTTGCCTTTCAGAAAAAATTTAAGAGCTATCACCAGGATCAGTTGGAGGCGGGCTCCCAACTATCCTCTAGTTTGATGGACCACATCAAGGGGATGGAAACCTTGAAGGCATTGGGGCTTGAGGACGGAGCCCTGGCTCAGAATAAGGGCTATTTAGAAAGCTTTTGGGACAAGGTCTGCACCTACAGTTGTGCAGAGCAGCTACAGTTAGCGCTGAAAAGCGCCCTGCAGCTCGGGACAACCGTTGCCATCTTTTGGTGGGGATCGCGGCTCATCCTGACCGGACATCTGAGCCTGGGTCAGCTCTTGACCTTTACCAGTCTTTTGGCCTATTTTACAGGTCCCTTGGAGAATCTGCTCCAGATTCAGGTACAGGTCCAGAAGGCCCAGGTGGCCTACCAAAGGCTACAGGAAGTTTACCAAGTCCCTTTGGAGGGCCAGCAGGGACTCGAGACGCTTACCGGGACTCAGGGAGTTTTGCGGCTAGACCAGGTCAGTTTTGCCTATGATTACGGCAGTCCCTTGCTCAAGGATCTGACGCTGGATATTCCTCCGGGGCAGAAGCTGGGAATCCTGGGGCTTTCGGGTTGCGGAAAAACCAGTCTGGCTAAATTGTTAGTTGGCTTTTACCAGCCTTTGGAAGGCCGAGTCCTGTTGGCAGGTCAAGACCTGTCCTGCCTCCATCCGCAGGAGCTGCGACGACAGGTCCAGTATGTGGCTCAGGATGCCGGACTTTTTCAAGGAACCCTGCGGGAGAATCTTCTCTGGCCTGCAGCAGCTGAGACAGCAGAAGCGGATTTATGGGCAGCTTTGGAGTTGGTGGAGGCGGTTGCCTTTGTCCAGCTCCTGCCCCTGGGCTTAGACACTCTGGTGGGAACGGATGGGACTGCCCTGTCGACAGGGCAGATCCAACGGCTGGTCCTGGCTCGTAGCCTCTTGACCGGGGCCTCCTGCTTGATTCTTGATGAAGCGACCAGTCACCTAGATCCCGAAACAGAGGAACGCGTCTTTGACCGCCTGCTGGCTCTGGACCAAACCCTGATTGTCATCACTCATCGCCTGGAGCTGGCTCAGAAGCTAGAGCGGATCGTGGTGCTCGCAGATGGCTGCTTAAAAGAGACTGGGGAGAAGGAGGCAATTTATCTGGGACAAGAATCTGGTTTTTAGTTGCTAGATCCAGAACTTTTTGCTTAGAATGATAGTAGAGCTAAGACCCCTCTTGGCTATCTCGTGGTTGAGAGGGTGAGTTTTTCGAATTGGGTTTGTGGTGGACACCGCGGACGAGAGCTTAAAACCACAGTGGGAGTGGGACAGAACTAAATTTGAAAAAATTTAGTTCTGTCCCACTCCCTTTTTATAGAATCGAACCAAGTAAAAAGCCCCACTGTCAGGGTCAGCGTGAAGCGGACAGTGAGGTTAGACTTCTGCTAAAATTCGCGATAGACATAGGGGTTAGCAGGTTCTTCAACGCGTTCCCAGTTGGTGAGTTCTAAGGTTGGTAGGCTTTGGTTGAGGTCCTTGTGGAAGTGGATGGCGATTTTGCCCTTGGCTGTGACCCAGGTGTTGTCGGGGTAGGACTGGTCTTGGCCGGTGGTTAAGAGGCCGTAAACGCCAGAGTCTGCGATGCAGTGGATGATGCCGAAGCGAAAGAGGAATTGTTGTTGGCTTTGTTTGGGGTCGTTGTAGACGAAGCCGGTCATTTGGACTTCCTTGCCCAGGAACTGGTCGGGGTAATCGTAGAGGGCTTCCATAAATTCCATGTAGTTTTGGGTCGTTACCTGGATGGTGTCTTCTTTCAGGTATTTGGCTGCGACTGCCTGCATTTCGGTATCATAGGCTTTTTTGGTGAAATAGGAGCTGGTGTCGGGTTTGAGGTACTGGCTGCTGGTTCCTTCATCGGCCTGGATTTCTGCGGATGCCCCAGCCGCGAGGGGGAATTGGTAGCCCTTAGCCGAGACAGTCGTGGAATCTAGGCTGACGGTGGGAAAGAGAAAGCCGATTAGGAGTGGGAGTGCCAGGACAAGGTAGGCTACTGGCTGACTGGTTTTGCCCTTTTCTTTTTCTTCCAAGATCAACAAGCGCAATTGAATGAGGGCGAGTAGGAAGGTTAGGGCCATAGAGAGGTAGGCCAGGTAGGAGTAGTGGAGGTTGATGTAGTGGTCGAGTTTGCCGCTCCAGGTCAGGTAGAGGCTGAGTTCAAAGTAGCCGGCTAGGATTAAAAAGCGAATCATAGGAAAACCTCCAAACTAGCAGCGAAAAGGAAAACAAGGACGGCGGTGATGAGGATAAAATTGCGGATAAAGGATTTTTTGAAAACACGGGTCATCATGAGCAGGTTCTTAATGTCCAGGACGGGTCCGATGACTAAAAAGGCCATCACGGGAGCCATGCCGAAGGTGCCCAAGAGAGAGGAGCCGATAAAGGCGTCTGCCTCACTACAAAGAGAAAGCAGAAAGCTCAGGAGCATCAAGATGAGAATCGCTACCAAGGGGTTGCTGGAAATGCTGGTGAGGATGCGGGTTGGGACATAGACTTGCACACAGCTGGCGAAGAGGGCGCCTAAAATGAGGTAGCAGCCAGAATCGAAAAATTCATCAATGGCGTGGACCCAGGATTGGAAAAGGCGACCTTGTTTAGGATCGGTGTGCTTGTGGCCGTGTAGGGGGAGGTTCTTATGGCTGACCAAGATATCCTCGGTCCAGACAAAGCCTAGAAGCAGGCCGAGGGCTTGGGCCAGGATGAAGGAACCGAGGGCCCGTGTCAGGGCGAAGAGCCAGGAATTGCCAAAGGCCGAAAAGGTCGCAAACAAAACGATGGGATTAATGACCGGGGCGGTCACTAGAAAAGGGATGGCGGTATAGGTTGGGACCTTCTTTTTGAGGAAGCGATGAATGATGGGGACAATCCCACATTCACAGGAAGGGAAAATCAAGCCCGCAAAGGAGCCGATTAGAATATTCAAAAAACGATTTTTAGGGAGGGCCGCAACAACTTTTTCTGGAGTGAGGTAGACTTCAATAAAGCCCGAGATAATGCTGCCTAGGAGCACAAAGGGGAGGGCTTCAATAACAATGGATAGAAAAATCGCGGACATTTGTAGAAAACTCGCAGGTAGTTCAGAAAACATAGGAGCTCCTTTCTGTTTGTTTACCATTATATCAAAAGCAGGGGACTTCAGAGATCGACCGATTTTTGACAGAGTCAGAGGCAGGGCTTTGGTGTATAATAGGGAAATGGCACTCTTGCTATTTTGCTTCAAAGGCTGTTAGCTTCGACGTGCTGCCTTGTTTGAATGTAAATTAGTCTGAGTCATAATTGCAGAATGAAAAAAGGAGGAAATCATGCGTCTACGTGGATTTGAATTGGTGACAGCCTATACTGATTCCCAGCTTTTGCCCAAACGGGAAACAGCTCATGCAGCGGGCTATGATTTAAAGGTTGCAGAAGCTATGGTGATTGGGCCAGGTGAAATTCGTTTGGTCCCGACTGGAGTCAAGGCTTACATGCAGGCCAACGAAGTTTTATACCTCTATGACCGTTCTTCCAACCCGCGCAAGAAGGGCTTGGTATTGATCAACTCCGTCGGCGTGATTGATGGGGATTATTACGGCAATGAAGCCAATGAAGGACACATTTTTGCGCAAATGCAGAACATCACGGATCAACCGGTTGCCTTAGAAGTTGGTGAGCGGATTGTACAGGCGGTTTTTGCGCCTTTCCTCTTGGCGGATGATGATCAAGCCGGTGGTCAACGTCAAGGTGGTTTTGGCTCAACGGGTCGCTAGGAGGAGCGATGGCTAAGAAGAAATCAACCTTTATTTGCCAAAACTGTGACTACCATTCTCCTAAATATATGGGCCGTTGTCCCAACTGTGGTGCCTGGTCTTCTTTTGTGGAAGAAATTGAACAAGCTGAGGTCAAACATGCGCGTGTGAGTCTGACCGGTGAAAAGGCGAAGCCCATGAAACTCAATCAGGTAACGTCTGTCGATGTCTCGCGGACTCGGACTGGCCTAGAAGAATTCAACCGTGTCCTCGGTGGTGGTGTGGTTCCTGGTAGTCTGGTCTTGATTGGAGGAGATCCAGGGATTGGCAAGTCGACCTTGCTCTTGCAGGTGTCGACACAATTGTCCCGATTGGGAACCGTTCTCTATGTGAGTGGGGAGGAGTCGGCAGAACAAATCAAGTTACGGGCGGAGCGTCTAGGGGATCCGGATTCGGATTTCTACCTGTATGCGGAAACCAACATGGATAGCATTCGGACGGAAGTCGAACGCTTAAAGCCAGACTTCCTTATTATTGACTCCATCCAAACGATTTTGTCTCCGGAGATTTCCAGTGTGCAGGGGTCCGTGAGCCAGGTGCGGGAAGTAACCAACCAGCTCATGCAGCTGGCCAAGACCAATAAAATTGCGACTTTTATTGTGGGTCACATGACCAAGGAGGGAACCCTGGCGGGACCTCGGACCTTGGAGCATATGGTGGATACGGTTCTCTATTTTGAGGGGGAGCGCCAGCACACCTTTCGGATTTTGCGGGCTGTCAAAAATCGCTTTGGTTCGACCAATGAAATTGGTATTTTTGAGATGCAGGCTGAAGGTTTGGTGGAGGTGCAGAATCCGAGTCAGGTCTTCTTGGAAGAACGTTTGGATGGGGCGACGGGTTCCTCGATTGTGGTGACCATGGAAGGGACTAGGCCGATTTTGGCCGAGGTTCAGGCCTTGGTAACCCCGACCATGTTTGGTAATGCCAAGCGGACAACAACGGGCTTGGATTTTAACCGGGCCAGCCTGATTATGGCGGTTTTAGAGAAGCGGGCGGGACTGCTCTTGCAGAACCAGGATGCCTATCTTAAGTCTGCTGGTGGGGTTAAATTGGATGAGCCGGCAATTGATTTGGCTGTTGCAGTTGCGATTGCTTCTTCCTATAAAGATTTGCCGACCCGGCCTGATGAAGCCTTTATTGGCGAGATTGGTCTGACAGGTGAGATTCGCCGGGTAAACCGTGTGGAGCAACGGATCCAGGAAGCGGCCAAGTTAGGTTTTAAGCGGATCTATGTCCCGCAAAATTCTCTCCAAGGGGTAACATTGCCTCAAGGAATTGAGATTATCGGAGTTACTCGGATTGGGGAAGTCCTACAGAAGGTGTTTGGATGAAGTATGATGTGATTTTATTAGTCGCAGGTTCTGGCCGCCGGATGGGGGCTGCTTGCAACAAAGTTTTTTTGGAGTTGGAAGGCCAGGCTATTTTTACCTATAGCCTTGAGGTTTTCCAAGCAGATCCTGACTGTGGACGAATTGTTCTGGTCGGCCGGCCCGAAGAGCAGGCTGCTTTTGCAGATTATTTGTCGCAGCAGGTTGTTTTTGTAGCTGGTGGGGCGGAACGTCAGGACTCGGTGCGGCTAGGTCTGGCTCAGGTTGAGGCTGACTGGGTTATGGTTCATGATGGAGCCCGTCCCTTCATTAGTCTGGAGCAACTGCAGGGACTTAAGGCGCAGCCCAATTCTATCTTAGCTGTGCCGGTGACAGATACTATCAAGGAGGTGGGGTCTGAGTTTATCCAGCGGACAGTTCCGCGGGAGAGCTTAATGGCGGCTCAGACGCCTCAGTTTTTTGAGCGTCGTTTACTGGCTGAGGTCCATGAGCAGGCCTTGCAGGCGGGTTATTTGGGGACCGATGATGCCAGTCTGGTGGAGGCCTTTAGTGAGGTTCAGGTGGGTCTGGTTCCAGGTTCTTCTTGGAATCTGAAGCTGACAAGGCCGGAAGACCTGGTTTTAGGTCAGGCAATTAGGAAGGAAGTGTTTCAATGATCCGAATTGGCCAGGGTTACGATGTTCATGAGTTGGTTCCAGGCCGTCCCTTGATTGTGGGTGGTGTGAACTTGCCCTTTGACCGTGGGCTCAAGGGGCATTCGGATGCGGATGTACTCCTTCATGCGATCACCGATGCGCTGATCGGAGCACTCGGACGTGGGGATATCGGTCATGCCTTTCCTGACAGCAATCCCGAATTGGCAGGCCTTGCTTCTACAAAAATTTTAGCAGCTATTTATGAAGAAATGAGAAAAGCGGATTACCGTGTGGGCAATTTGGATGCGACCATTTTGGCCGAGCGGCCCAAAATGGCGCCGCATCTGCCTGAGATGAAAAAAAGGATTGCAGGCCTACTCCACATGGAGGTCAAGGATGTGAATCTCAAGGCGACAACGACCGAAAAACTCGGCTTTGTGGGTCGTGAGGAAGGAATGGCAGCTCAGGCGGTTGTCTTGTTGGTGAAGGAGTAAGAAGTGGTTAGTGATCGAAATTATGTAGAAGAAAATTTGTTGAACTTTATCGAGGCAGGGGATCCGGAGCGGATCTATGTCTATGAACTGGCGGCAGATTTGGGAGGCTATGCGGCCAATTATCAGTTACGGTTTCTGGTTTTGGAGGAGCAGGCGACCAATCTGCTTCTATCTCAGGAGCCTGTGGACCAGTTGCAGGTGCGCCGGCAGTGGGTTCTGGAACCAGGGATTCTGGGCGACTGGGAGATTGACCCAGACCTATTTTTGAATCCTTAGACTTATGGTATAATTTCAAAAAAGATGAATGAGGAAAGAATTGTGACAAACAAGATTCGAGTGCGTTATGCACCAAGTCCGACAGGGCTTTTGCATATTGGGAATGCGCGGACAGCGCTCTTTAACTATCTCTTTGCGCGCCACCATGGTGGTGACTTTGTGATCCGGATTGAAGATACTGATCGTAAGCGTCATGTGGAAGACGGGGAACGTTCCCAGTTGGAAAACTTGGCCTGGTTAGGGATGGACTGGGATGAGAGTCCGGTAAATCCAGGAGCATTTGGCCCTTATCGCCAATCAGAGCGTTTGGAGATTTACCAATCTTACATTGATCAATTGCTTGAGGCAGGTCTGGCCTATAAATCCTATGTAACCGAAGAGGAACTAGCAGCTCAACGGGAGCGCCAGGAAGCAGCTGGGGAACCTCCTCGCTACATCAATGAATTCCTGGGCATGTCTGATACTGAAAAAGCTGCCTACATTGCTGAACGGGAAGCAGCTGGTATTGAACCTACAGTCCGATTGGCTGTCAAGGAAGATCAGATTTACAAATGGTCTGATCTAGTTAAGGGTGAGATTGAATTTGAAGGTGGCAACATTGGTGGTGACTGGGTTATCCAGAAACGCGATGGCTATCCAACCTACAACTTTGCGGTGGTTATTGATGACCATTTGATGGAGATTTCTCACGTTATCCGTGGGGATGATCATATTGCCAACACTCCGAAACAATTGATGGTTTATGAGGCTCTAGGTTGGGAAGCACCGCTCTTTGGTCACATGACTCTGATCATTAATAGCGAAACCGGGAAAAAACTATCTAAGCGGGACACTAATACCCTCCAGTTTATTGAAGATTACCGGAAAAAAGGTTATTTACCAGAGGCTGTTTTCAACTTTATCGCCTTGTTGGGTTGGAATCCAGGTGGAGAAGAGGAAATCTTTAGCCAGGCTGAGTTAATCCAATTATTTGATGAAGCGCGTCTTAGCAAGTCTCCGGCAGCTTTTGATCAGAAGAAGTTGGATTGGATGAGTAATGAATACTTTAAGAAGGCTGGCTTGGAAACCCTTTTGGACTTGACCCAGCCCTTCTTGGAGGCGGCAGGTCGTTGGACCGATAAGGCGGCAGATATGGTTGCTCTTTATCAGCCTCAACTAACAGCGGCAGAGGATATTGTGCCCCTAACCGATTTGTTCTTTGCAGATTTCCCAAGTTTGAGCGAAGAGGCTGCGGCAGTTCTTGCCGGTGAGACAGTGCCGGTGGTCCTATCAGCCTTCCGTCAAAAATTGGCGGATCTATCTGAGGAGGCTTTCCAGGTGGAGAATATTTCGCCGCTAATTAAGGAAGTTCAAAAGGAAACGGGTGTGAAAGGTAAAAATCTCTTTATGCCGATTCGGGTGGCAGTATCGGGTGAGATGCATGGACCTGATTTGCCGAATACAATTTTCCTTCTTGGAAAAGAAAAGGCTCTTGCACATTTGGATGCTGCTTTGGAGCAACATTAAGTTAAAAAGAAACCGGTTGAAACGACTGGTTTCTTTTTGTGGACAGGATGTCTATTTAATTGCAACAACCTGACCCTGTCAGCCTCCTTAATATCTGCGGTCTGTATTTGCCTTGAATTGGGAATACTCAGTAGGTTTCCCAGACCTATTGAATGATTTTCGATTGAGCTATCACGAAATAAGCAGAAGCAGCCGTTGTTTTTATGTGAAATGAAGACCTTATTATATAGGCGGCTTTAGTAGAAAAATCACAAGTAGAGTGCACATTATTACTTTACATGAATGTTCTAAAATGTTACCATAATAAAGCCTATAGTGTAGGATTGTGATTATTTCATACACAACGGGTTAATAACAAAAAAGGAGAAGAAAGGACGAAATGAAGAAACACTTATTTGATCGTTCGGTTCAAAGGTTTTCCATCCGGAAGTATTCCTTTGGAGCTGCATCCGTCCTGCTAGGAACCTTGCTCTTTGCTGGGCAGAGTGTTCAAGCAGAGGAAGCTGCTGCCTCTGAATCTAGCGAAAGCAATACGTCAGCTTCAACTGGTTCATCTTCGGATGCAACACTAGAAGCTGCTTCAGACGCGTCTACTTACAATGCAGAACCTGCTGTACTAGCAAGTGAAGCACCTGTAGTAGCGCCTGCAAGTTCTGAAACGTCTACCGCGTCATCTGAGGTCGCTACTTCAAATCCATCTGAATCTTCAAGTTCATCTACAACTGTAGAGGATGACACTGCTACAACAACAGCAGCAACGAATGTTGAAGAAGAGAAGGAAAAGAAGGCTGAGGAAAGTAAGGAAGTTGAAGTAGCTAAACCTGCTGCAACTGTTCGAACTAGTGCTTTTCGTGCAGCGACAGCTCCAGAAGCCGCAACTGTTGTTACAAATTGGGATCAATTTGTTTCAGCACTATCCAACGCTAATGTTACAGATATCAAGGTACAAGGACAAATCTTTGCTCCGAATACTGTGAATGGTATTACCAATGGTAATGACTCATCTGAAGCAGCCAATGCGAAAACAAAAGCTGTAGACAGGACTCTATCTTTGGCTATTGCTAACCGTGCTATTAACATTTATGGTGATGGTGCCAATAGCGGGATTGACTTCCGATCTTACTCAATTAAACCAATTGCAGGTGCTGTTGGAGATATTCTTTTCAGCAACTTGAGTATCTATAGTGCCAATTCAAAAGGACCTATTGATCTCAGTCGAGCTAGTGCTTCAAAGGTTACATTTGAAGATGTTAAGAGTGAAGGGGTTATGTTTGGTGGTGGTCGAAATACGACAGTTGTCATCAAAGGGAACACAACTTCCAACTTGGCAGATAGCTATGCATCATTAGCTGGTGGAACTCAGTATGTTCAGATGAACGTGCCACACAATGGTTTGTATGCTGAGGGTGAGACTAATGAGGACAAGAAACAACCACGTGCAGCGAAACAACTGACTCGACGTGCAGCGAATATTCACTCTGTTAAGAATGTTATTGTTGAGTCTGATGCTACCTTTACATTGAACCGTGTATCTGAAGGTGATGGAATTAGTCTTCCAAGTAATTCAGTGGTTGAGGTGAAAGATAAAGGGTCGATGACTATTAATATGAATACGTCATCTGACACTTCCAACCCAGCGCGTTACCACAATGCGGCTATCTTTATGCCACAAAATGGTACTGTGAAGACTGGTAAAGAGTCTAAACTGGCGATTAATTCATCAATCGGTCAGGCTATCTCTATTGGTGTTCGTCGCCCAGGAGATACAGTGACAGATGCGAATCGTTATGGTGGGTATGGTGTCCGTAATGCAACAAAGGTCATAGGTTCTTCAGCAACAATTTCGATTGGAGAAGAGGCAACTGCTACCTTCACAGGTCGTGATTCGATTATTACTGGTCACAACGCCACCTTCACATCAGGTGAGAAATCTAAAGTAGATTTCAAAAACAAGGGTCGTGGGGTTGCGATGGACCTAGGAGATAATTCTCACATTCTCTTTGGGAAACATTCGAATAACGTCTTTGAATCTGATGGTAAAGCTCCTTACAATGGAAATGGAGCGGCTTCTGGTAGTTATGACGGTTATAACTATATTGGGGTTAATGAGCAAGGAACGATTACCGTTGATGATCATGCACGCTTTATTGTTGTTGCGAAAAACCGTAACGGAAGCCAGAAAATCGGAAATGAATATGACGATTTGATTTCCCTTGATTCCCAAAAAGGAACAGCTACAAAACCGTTGTTTATTGCAAATCAAGGTTCGATTACGGATATCCGAGATGACAACAATAACTTCTATGCTGAGTTGATTTCTGTGCCATTAGGAGCAACTAAGAATGTTGTCTTCCGTATTGATACACCACTTTACTTCAGTTTGCAGCGTTACTCAACGCCTGAAGGTCAACAAGTTGGAGATCCTAACGGAAAATTACCGAACTCTACACCGCAAGGATTTAACCCTCCTCCAAGTGGAACTCCTAACTTGGTTTACGGTAATACCAAGGGAACTAAAATGGAGTTTGTTATCGATAACAGCTTAGGGATTGATAGCTACACGGTTTATGCTCGTAATGAAGGAACGCACCGTGCTCCATTGCAAACAGATCCATCGAAACAGAACTCTGTTTGGGCTAATATTAAGCAAGGTAATGTTGCGCTTGATGGATTCGGTGGACCAATTACAGTTTCTGGAAGTGATCCATCTATTCGATTGGCAAACTCTCCGGGAGGGATTTTACCAGTTGAGCCAAATAACAGTAATGACCGGAGTTACGATATTGACGTAGCTACGCAAAACTCACACAGTGTTTGGGTTCCAAATGGGACGAAAATTAACCCACTTGCAAAACATACAAATACTGTTGAGTACTATGTGAAGCAAGCAGATGGTTCTCTTGTACCATTGAGTCAATTTGTTGCAGGCGAAAAAGATTCTGTAACAGAACGTTCTGATTGGGAACGTAAGATGGATATCGTCCTTGACGTTGAAGCGATGAAGCAAAAATTTGCGAATACGGTCATCGATAGCGGAAATACCTTCTTGAGAGAGTACGCTAAAATTCCATATTCTCCAAAAGCAGATACAGGTTGGACTTTGACTGCAAATAGTGAGACTAAGAATACTTATTCTACAATCAATAAGAGCTTGTCTGGCTATGTAGCTACCATCACAGAATCCAATGTACCAAATCTTCAAAACCTTGTTGGTCAACGAGGCCAAGGGGAGAGTGTACATGCGGTATTGGATTCTTCTGCGATTACGGATACAATCCTAACAGATAGTAACGGTAAGAAGGTTGTTAGCGAGTCTTACTGGAAAGACTTTAACGATACAGGTTTCCCAGAGAATTACCTCACAAAAGTCGTCTTTGAATTGACTGACACAGCGAAAGTTGTTTATCGGAATACAGCAAATCCAGCTAACCCAGTTGTTCTCTCTGATTCTGGATCTTTAGATGGAGCTGCAGGTGAGTCTGTTCCTTATACAGCGGATCAAGTACGTGCCAAATTGGAAGAGTACAAGAAAGCTGGATATGAGTTGGTAACAGATGGCTATACTGGCTATACTTACAATGAAGCAACAAAATCATTTGAACGTACAGGAACAACAGTTCCAACATTTGATGGTGTCAATGGTGAGCAAGTCTTTAATATTGACTTGAAACCTCGTGTTGTTCCAATTACACCTGAGAAACCAGTTGATCCAAGCAAACCAGTTGATCCAACAGATCCAACATCACCAAATTATCCAAATCCAGATAATCCAGAAGCCCTCAAATTGACTGAGGATGTGAAGCGTACTGTTCGTTATGTAGATCAAAACGGTAACGTTGTTTCACCAGAAGTGGTTGATAATCTTGGGTTTAAACGTGAAGGTACAATTAACCTTGTAACAGGAGAAACAACGCTCGGTGATTGGACACCAACTGCTGGTGATAACTTCGAAAATAAAAAATCACCAGTTGTAAAAGGCTTTGTTCTTGTTGATCCAAGTCAAGCAGATGCGGGATCTCATACGGGTGTGAAGGCGACTGATCCAGATTATGTCGATACAGTAACCTATAAACCAATTTCACGTTATGTTCCAGAATTCCCTGAAGGTTCAACACCAACGAACCCATGGACGGAAGTTCCATACGTGAATGATCCAACGGATCCAAGTAAGATTGTTCCACCAACTGATGAAACACAACGAATTCCGTACATCGAGGGAATGGTGCCAACCAATCCAGTAGATGGTTCTCCGTTGCAACCAGTTGATTCGAACGATCCAACTAAGGGTTATATTCCTCCAGCGCCAACGGATTCTGGAGTAGAGACGAAGATTCCTTACAAGTCTGTTGCAGATCAAGCACAGGTTATCTATCGTGTTGTATCAGCAGATGGTAAGACAGTTGTAAATCCAGAAGTTGCAACTTCTGGCTTATTGGATGGTACAGCAGGAGCTGAGATCACGTACTCAACAACAGCAACCTTGAAAGATTTGTATCTCAAAGGTTACAAACTTTCAGAGAACTCAACTGTTGAAGGAAATAAATACCGTTCTGGTTTGACTTTTGATGGTCAAAATGGCGTGGATACTTACTACGTTGATGTAACTCCGATTATTGTTCCGGTTACTCCAACAACTCCGGTTACTCCAGATCAACCAGTGGATCCAAATAAAGTTCCAGAACTTCCTAAGAATCCAGATCCAACAGATCCAAGCACACCAAACTATCCACAAGATCCAGATCCAACTAAACCGAAAGATCCGAATAAACCATCCCTCTCTAACCCAGAGGTTCTAAACTTAACAGAAGACGTTAAGCGGACGGTTAAATATGTTGATGAATCTGGTAAAGAGCTTTCTCCAGATGTTGTCAATACACTTGGCTTTACGCGTACTGGAACTGTAAACTTGGCAACAGGTGAAACAACGCTTGATGAGTGGGTAGCTACAGATGGTAATGACTTTAAAGACGCTACTTCTCCTGTAATTCCAGGATATGTCTTGAAAGATCCAGGTCAGAAGGAAGCAGGAGCGCATACAGGAGTTCAAGCAACGGATGAAGACCTTGAAGATCGCGTTGTTTATGTACCTATTTCTAAGTATGTACCATCCTTCCCAGGGGTTCCAGAAGAGGATAAACCGAATAATCCATGGAATGAGGTTCCATACAAGGAAGATCCAACAGATCCAACTAAATTGGTACCACCAACAGATCCAACTCAGGTAATTCCATATATTCCTGAATTTGAGCCTACAATTCCACTTCAACCAGTTGATCCAACAGATCCAACTAAAGGCTATATTCCTCCATCACCAACAGATCCAACGACCGTAACAGAAATTCCATTTGCACGTATCGATGCAGCAGTGGTTGTCTACAATTATGTGGATCAAGATGGTAAAACCCTTATCAAGGAACTTGAGCGTTCAGCTGAGTTCAAAGGTAAGAAGGATGAAGCCATTGGTACAAATGGTGTGGCTTACACAACTGCTGAAACAATCGCTAAGTACAAGAAACTTGGTTACGAACTTGTCAACGATGGTTTCCCAGTTGGAGCAACATTCGATGGTACTAAGGGTACAGATACCTACTATGTAAGCTTCAAAGCAAAAGTGGCTCCAGTTACACCTGATAAACCAGTTGATCCAAATAACCCAGTTGATCCAAATGATCCGGATTCACCAAATTATCCAGATCCAACGGACCCAGATTCGAAAGATCCAAGCAAGATGTTGAAAGATGTTACTCGTGTCATCCAATATCTCGAGCAAGGTACAGAAACTGTCCTTAGTGGAGAAGTGTCTGACAAAGTAAGCTTCCGTCGTGAAGGTGTTGTTAACCTTGTAACTGGTGAAGTTGTTTGGAACCAAGAAGGCTGGCAACCAGCTACTGCTGAGTTTACGAACCGGACTTCTCCAGCAATTCCAGGCTATCATTTGGTAGATGCATCACAATCCGAATACGGAGCTCACACTGGTATTACCAACGCTAGTGAGAATATTGTTGATAAAGTCTACTATGCTAAGAACCCTGATCCAGATAAGATTGCTGTTCAACTTGTTTACCGTGAGGTAAAAGAAGATGGGACAACCGTTGTAAAACAATTGGAAGCTTCCGATCAAATGACTGGTAATCAAGGTGATGACGTTCCTTATACTCAAGATCAAGTTAATGAGATTGTGGCGAAATATCACGCTCAAGGTTACAAACTTGTGAAAAATGGTTACCCAACTGGTGCTAAGTTTGATGGTGAGCCAGGCTCTGTGACAAATTACTTTGTTGATTTGGCACCAATCATCATTCCAATCACTCCGGAAAAACCAGTTGATCCAAATAAACCAGTTGATCCCAAAACACCAGGTTACCCAGATCCTGAAGATCCAAATCCACCAGTTTATCCAACTCCTGATAAGGAAGAGGCTCTTAAGCTTGCGGAAGAAGTTAAGCGGACTATCCGTTATGTGGATCAAGACGGTAAGGTAGTTGCTGCAGAAGTTGTTGATAGTCTAAACTTCCGTCGTGAAGGTACGATCAACCTCGTAACTGGTGAAACAACACTTGGAGAATGGACAGCTGTTTCTGGTAATGGCTTCGACGATAAGACCTCACCAGTTGTGACTGGTTATGTTCTTGCGAATCCAGATCAGAAGGAAGCAGGAGCTCATACAGGAGTTCAAGCAACAGATGAGGATTATCTCGATGTTGTTGCTTACAAACCAATTTCTCGTTATGTTCCGAAATTCCCAGATGGTTCAACACCAACAGATCCATGGTCAGAGGTTCCGTATGTGAACGACCCAACAAATCCAAGCAAGGTTGTTCCGCCAACAGATGAAACTCAACGAATTCCTTATGTTGAAGGATTTGTACCAACAAATCCAACAGATGGAAGCCCATTGCAACCAGTTGATCCAAATGATCCAAGCAAAGGCTACATCCCACCAGCACCAACAGATCCAGGTGTTGAAACAACGATCCCTTATGTTGAAGTTGATCAGCCAGTTGATCCAGATGCAAAAGATGATCAGGCACAAGTTGTCTACCGTGTCGTTTCTGCAGATGGAACATCAGTCGTTAATGAACAGATTGCAACATCTGGTATCCTTAACGGTAAAGAAGGCGCTCGGATTACTTACTCTACAGCAGCAACCTTGAAAGACTTGTACCTCAAAGGTTATACCCTTTCAAGCAATTCAACTGTTGCAGGTGAGAAATACCGTGCAGGTTTGACTTTCGACGGTAAAGAAGGTGTTGATACTTACTATGTGGATGTGACAGCGATTGTTGTCCCTGTTACACCGGAAAAACCAGTTGAACCAAACAAACCGGTTGATCCAGAAACACCAGAATTGCCTAAGAATCCAGATCCAACAGATCCTACAACACCAAACTACCCAGATCCAGATAAGACAGACATCTTGAAACTGGAAGATGAAGTTGTTCGTACTGTTCGCTACTACATCCGTGGTAGAGATGGACAATTGACTGAAATGACTGCTGAACAAGCAGCGATGAAGTCAGATACTCTCCGCTTCCGTCGTGAGGGAACCATCAACCTTGCAACAGGTGAGACGACTCTTCAAAATTGGGTAGCGCTTGATGGTTCTGCCTTTGGTGCTTACACATCTCCATCTGTTCCAGGTTATGTCTTGGAAAATGCATCTCAACTTCAAGCAGGTGCTCATAACGGAATCTCTGCTGACTCTGCGGATATCCACGATCAAGTTATCTACGTACCAGTTGGTAACTATGTTCCGAAATTCCCAGATGGTTCAACACCAACTGATCCATGGTCAGAAGTACCGTATGTAGCAGATCCAAGCAAACCAACGGACATTGTTCCACCTACTGATCCAAAACAACCTGCAATTCCATATGTACCAGGTTTGACTCCAGTGGATCCAGAAACAAATGAGCCGTTGAAACCAGTGAATCCTGATAATCCAGGACAAGGTTACATCCCACCAGTTCCAACTTCTCCAACTACGGATACGGAAATTCCATACGTGAAGAACCCAACTCCAGAAGTGAAAGAAGATCAAGCACGCGTTATCTACCGTGTTGTTGATGAATCAGGTGCTGTTGTTAACCCATCTCTTCGTGATTCAGGACTCATCGTTGGTCGTGAAGGTGAGGAAATCAAGTACTCAACTGCTCCAACCTTGAAAGAGCTATACCTTGAAGGTTACACGCTTGTCAAAGATGGCTTTACAGCTGGTGCTAAATACGATGGTCAAGATGGCGTTGATCTCTATTATGTAGATGTCAAAGCAATCGTAATTCCAGTGACTCCAGAAAAACCAGTTGAACCAAGTAAACCGGTTGATCCAGAGACACCAGAATTACCTAAGAACCCAGATCCAACAGATCCTACAACACCAAACTACCCAGATCCAGAAAAACCTAAGGATCCAAATGTAGAGCCAAGTACAGATATCTTCAAGCTAGAGGAAGAAGTCGTTCGTACAGTACGTTACTACGTACGTGGTGAAAACGGACAATTGACAGAGTTGCCAGCAAGTCTGGTAGCAATGAAGTCAGATGCACTTCGTTTCCGTCGTGAAGGAACTGTTAACTTGGCAACAGGTGCAACGACTCTTCAAAACTGGGTGGCTGTAGATGGTTCTGCCTTCGGTGCTTATACATCACCTTCGCTTCCAGGTTATATCTTGGAAAACGCGTCTCAACGTCAAGCAGGTGCCCATAACGGAATCTCTGCTGATTCTGCGGATATTCATGATCAAGTTGTCTACTTAGAAGTTGGTAACTATGTTCCAGAATTCCCTCCAGGTGTAACTCCAGAGAAACCATGGACAGAAGTACCGTATGTAACAGATCCAAACAAACCAACGGATATTGTTCCACCTACTGATCCAAAACAACCTGCAATTCCATATGTACCAGGTTTGACTCCAGTGGATCCAGGAACGAAAGAACCGTTGAAACCAGTTGATCCACAAGATCCAACTAAGGGTTACATCCCTCCAGTTCCAACAACACCTACCGATGAGACTAAGATTCCATACATCAAGAATGTTGTGGAAGACAAGGCTCAAATTATCTACCGTCTTGTAGATGAAGCTGGTAAGGTTGTCAATGCAGAATTGGCGAAATCTGATGTAATCAATGGTGAAGAAGGTCAGGAAATTCAGTACTCAACAGCAGCTACTTTGAAAGAGCTTTACCTCAAAGGTTACACTCTTGTGAAAGATGGCTTTGTACCAGGTACTAAGTTTGACGGACAAGAAGGAATCGATACCTTCTACGTTGATCTGAAAGCAATTGTAATTCCAGTAACTCCAGAAAAACCAGTTGAACCAAATAAACCGGTTGATCCAGCGACACCAGAATTACCTAAGAATCCAGATCCAACAGATCCAACAACTCCAAACTATCCAACCCCAACAGACCCAGCGATCGAAACGTTAACAGAAAATGTGAAACGTACGGTTCGCTATGTGGATGAATCTGGTAAGGTTATTGCTGAGGAAGTTGTTGATACTCTAGAATTTACACGTACAGGAACGATTAACCTAGCTACCGGCGAAATCACTCTAGGTGAGTGGACTCCAGCTACCGGCGATAGCTTTGACAATAAGAAATCACCAGTAGTTCCAGGTTACATCTTGAAAGATCCTAGCCAAGTAGAGGCAGGAGCTCATACAGGTGTGAAAGCAACTGATGGCGACTATGTTGATTCAGTTGTTTATGTACCAGTTGGTAACTATGTTCCAGAATTCCCTCCAGGTGTAACTCCAGAGAAACCATGGACAGATGTTCCGTATGTAACAGATCCAAACAAACCAACGGATATTGTTCCACCTACTGATCCAAAACAACCTGCTATTCCATATGTACCAGGTTTGACCCCAGTAGATCCAGGAACGAAAGAACCGTTGAAACCAGTTGATCCACAAGATCCAACTAAGGGTTACATCCCACCGGTTCCAACAACACCTACCGATGAGACTAAGATTCCATACATCAAGAATGTTGTGGAAGACAAGGCTCAAATTATCTACCGTCTTGTAGATGAAGCTGGTAAGGTTGTCAATGCAGAATTGGCGAAATCTGATGTAATCAATGGTGAAGAAGGTCAAGAAATTCAGTACTCA
This sequence comes from Streptococcus danieliae, assembly GCF_009767945.1. Classification (GTDB taxonomy): domain Bacteria; phylum Bacillota; class Bacilli; order Lactobacillales; family Streptococcaceae; genus Streptococcus; species Streptococcus danieliae. Next base: position 19,253 of record NZ_WSRS01000026.1, read on the forward strand.
ACAGCAGCTACTTTGAAAGAGCTTTACCTCAAAGGTTACACTCTTGTGAAAGATGGCTTTGTACCAGGTACTAAGTTTGACGGACAAGAAGGAATCGATACCTTCTACGTTGATCTGAAAGCAATTGTAATTCCAGTAACTCCAGAAAAACCAGTTGAACCAAATAAACCGGTTGATCCAGCGACACCAGAATTACCTAAGAATCCAGATCCAACAGATCCTACAACTCCAAACTATCCAACCCCAACAGACCCAGCGATCGAAACGTTAACAGAAAATGTGAAACGTACGGTTCGCTATGTGGATGAATCTGGTAAGGTTATTGC
>NZ_WSRS01000027.1 GCF_009767945.1 Streptococcus danieliae
TGAAAACAATATGATCCTGTGGTAAGACTGAAGCAATTTCTAGTGGTAAGGTGGTTTGATTTGTGTTATAGTGAATGTACATGGGATAGCCTTTCTCAGTATTTTATCCTAATTATATTGTATCAAGACTATCTCCATAAGGCAAAAAAGCAACGGCTTTAAAACCGTTGCTTTTTGCGTTAGTCAGAGGGGTTTTTGTCCCAGCCTCCTTAATCCATAGAATTCTAGGAAGCAGCTGACTTATTGCACTTGAGTTGACAATTCAAGAAATATTTTTAAAAAGATAAATTCCTCTAAAACACTCTTTCTACCACCTACTGATTCCCAATAAACAAATCCCTTTCCATCAAAAAAAGCTGGGACAGGCCCAGCTAATGTTAAGAGATTCGTAATAAGCGGCGCAAACGGTTGGCCTGGCTGCCCATGACCCGGTCCAAATGGTTGCTTTTGAGGGCCATCCAAGCGTAAACGTAGACGGAAATAGCACCCACAATCATTAGGTGTAACAGGCTGCCCCAACGGCTGTTGACTCCAATCACCAGGGACAAGAGGGCTTGGGCCAGCATGGTCACGAGCGACATAATAAGTGTCATTAAAGTTACTAGAACCACACGTTTCATCAGGCGCTTGTGATTGAGGCGTGTGACCTGATGAATCGTGCGGTACATCAGGAAGCAGGGGAGGACTAAGGCTACTCCGGTTGACAGGAGTGGGCCATAGGAACCAAAGATCCAGATAAATGGAATTTGCAAGACTAGTTTGGCTCCCAAGCCGTAAAGGAAGTAAAGCATGGCCAAGCGATTCTGGTAGAGGGCTTGAATCATTGGCGCCAAAACGGTGTAGAGGCCTAGGAGGAGGGTAAAGGACATGGCCCACACAAATAGGTCTAGGGCTGCTCCTTCTGGCTGGCCGTAAAAGAAGGTATAGAGGGCCCGCCCCATTAATAGGGAACCTAGCGTTGCTGGAATGAGGAAGGTCAGCAGCAAACTGAGATTATCAATGACCAGTTTGGCTGCTGCCGCCAAGTCCTTTTTGACATAGTTCTCTGTCAAGAGTGGGATCCCTACTCCACCCACAGAGGAGGCAACCGCAATCAGGATCATGCTGACTTTATTGGGATTGGCTGAGAAGTAGGAAAAAAGCACTAGAAGCTCTGTTTCTGAGGTCTTGGTAAACCAGCGGGAGACATTAATAAAAGTCATTTGGTCAATAATTTGAAAGAGCTGGATGGCAGACCCTGTGATAATAAAAGGTATGGCTTCTTTGAGCGTTTCTAGCACCAGTTGGCTGCCACCTTCCAGTTTTTGACCAGAAGCAGCAAGGATGGGGCGTAAAAGCCCTTCTTGATTAAGCAAAAAAATCAAAAGCGCCATCGAGGCCAGCATCCCAATAAAGGCGGCAAGGGTGGATTGGGTAACGGCCGAGACGTAGTCCTTATTGCCCAGCTGCATAATCAGGAAGGTCGCCAGCAACATCCAGATGACCCGGGCCACCTGCTCTGCAATCTGGCTCATGGCATAGGGGCGCATATTACTGTAACCTTGGAAAACACCGCGGATAATACTCATAGCTGGAAAAATCAGCACGGCCCAGGCCAAACTCTGCATGACCGGGGTCAACTCAGCACCAACTCCCGAACCCGAAGCGAAGAGGGGAGCGGCTAGATACATGAGGGCGGCAAAAACCAGACCAAGGATCACCATCAATTTCAAAAAACGGTTGATCAGGGCAAAGGACTTGTCCTCCTGCCCCATGGTATTGTATTTGGCAATCTGTTTGGAAATCGCTACTGGCAGGCCTGCGGTTGAGACCAAAAGGAACCAGGCGTAGATATTATAACCCATGGTAAAAAGTCCATTGGCCTCGGCTGCATGAGCCCCCATCCAGCCATACCACGGAATAATATAGAGGGCCCCGAGCAGGCGGCTAATGAGGTTACTAGCGGTCATCCAAGCCGCTCCCTTCAGCATCAGCTCCTGCTGACGCGCTTGTTGGTCATTCATTCTAATCCCCTTTTAATACTACTTCCAAATTAAAATAAGCTCTCAAACTCGTTCTCATCATAGGACCTAAACTTACAATGTATGAAGAAAACTCGAAAGAGTCTAATACCTAATTAAAATCAAAATTTGAATACTCGAATAATTTCAAGGAATTGACTAGGAAAGCCGACGAAGGTAGAACTTAGGTTCATCAAGGAGGCTTGACAACATCAAAATTTGAAATTAAATGAGTCTAAGCTATTCGAAAATACTAGTACCATTATAGCATGAAGGCCCAGTCCCTCCAAGATTTTAACGAAAAAAAGGCAATCATCTTTGACTTGTAAAAGCACACCAGAAGGGTTACAATAGGGCTATGATGAAACTTGAAACCGCCTTACAAATTTTACAAGCGGACCATAACTTCCGTGCTATTGTCGACCAGGATACCTTCCACTATCGAGGCCACGATTGGACCTTCCAAGAGCTGAGCTATGATAGTCGCCAGGTCTCTGAACACACCCTCTTTTTTGCCAAGGGGCAACAGTTTAAAGCCGAATACCTTGAAGCTGCCATCCAGCAAGGCTTGCGCTACTATGTCAGTGAGATTGACTACCAAGTCGCCATTCCTGTGATTTTGGTCAATGATATCAAACAGGCCATGAGCCTGATTGCGATGGAATTTTACCAACACCCCGAGAAAAAGCTCAAGCTCTTAGCTTTTACTGGGACCAAGGGGAAAACAACGGCTGCTTATTTTGCTTTCAACATTCTCAAGCAAGAATGGAAACCCGCCATGCTTTCAACCATGAACTCAACGCTGGACGGGGTCCATTTTTTCAAATCGCAACTAACTACTCCTGAGAGTCTGGATCTCTTTGCCATGATGGCCGAAGCTGTCGCCCATGGCCGTACCCACTTTATTATGGAGGTGTCCAGTCAGGCCTACTTGGTCAAGCGGGTCTATGGCCTGACTTTTGATGTCGGCGTCTTTCTCAATATCAGCCCCGATCATATTGGGCCGATTGAACATCCTAGCTATGAGGACTACTTCTACCACAAGCGGCAGCTCCTAGCCAACAGCCGCTTCCTCATTTTGAACCAGCAAATGGATCATAGCGACTTTCTCTTGGATTCGATTCAAGACCAACCGCACACAACCTATGGCCTGGGAAGTCCCAATACCATTGAAGAATCTGCGGCCTTTCACTTCAAGGTTGGTGGTCCTCTCGCTGGCGATTATGATATTCAATTAATTGGTGACTTTAATCAAGAAAATGCCCTAGCCGCTGGCTTGGCCTGCCAACAGCTAGAAGCAAGTCCAGCAGCCATTCAAGCCGGTATCGCCCAAACCAAGGTTGATGGTCGGATGGAAGTTTTAACCCATCCTTCTGGAGCTAAAATTTTTATTGACTATGCCCACAATGGTGATAGTCTGAAAAAGCTAATCGATACCGTGGCCCACTACCAGAAGGGCAAGCTCGCCCTCATCCTCGGTGCCACTGGCAACAAGGGAGAAAACCGCCGCAAGGACTTTGGCCTTCTCTTAAACGACTACCCAGACCTTGAGGTCGTCCTCACCGCAGACGATCCCAACTATGAGGATCCCGTGGCCATTTCCCAGGAAATCGCCAGCTACCTCCACCGCCCTGTAACCATCATTGCCGACCGCGAAACAGCCATCCAAGAAATTCTGAGCCAACAGTATCAGAGTGAGGATGCCATTATCATTGCTGGTAAAGGAGCGGATGCCTTTCAAATTGTCCAAGGGGAAAAAATCCCCTATCCCGGCGACCCCCAAGTTGTCGTCCAAGCACTTGAATAATCGTAAAAAGGAACCAATTGTGGTTCCTTTTTACGATGGCTAATTTTTAGTAGCTTTAATCTTTTGCGCTGCCCGAACCCGATTTTCATAGGACTGGGCTAAATGAATACTTCCCAGGGCGCGGAAGGACTCAATCACAGCTTCCATCTGCATCAATCCTTTACGTTCATCATGAAAGAAGAACTCAAACATTCCTTCTCCATATTGAACCACCATCCGTTCAAACATATCCCGCTCTTCAAAGTGATGATTTTTGATGAATTTTCGGTAGTACTGGGCGTCAATGAGTTCCTGACGTTCGCAGGATAGCACAAAGGCTTCCAAGACCAAATAATTAATCATCCGGCGATTGAGAGGAAGCTCCTTATAAAACTCCGACCGTGAGATCATTTCCTTGGACAGGGTCATAAACAGCGCATGGCGAAAACGGTGCATGGAATGGGTAAATAGCAGTAATTCATAGTAGCCCCAATACTCAACGCCAATTAGGTAATCCGTCAAGACACTTAAATCACGCTCAGACACAACCGGATCTCCGGTCATTTCTTCCAGTTTGATTTTAATGATAATCGTGTTTAATTCATAAAACAAGCGTCTTAGCCGGGGTTTGACAGGTCTAGATTCCAAGAGGTGGCGCATGCTGACAACATCATTTTGAAGCACATAAATATCCATCTGGTGCAGTAATTCCTGCAACTCATCACGTTTAAAGTCTTGAACCGCATAGAGAAATTCAGACATGGGCATATTGATTTCATCTAAAGCAATTTTAAACTTCGAGATGGTGAGATCGGACTGGCCATTTTCGAACCGCGATAATTGCGACACGGATAAATCTTTTGTGGCAATGGAGCGCAAGGACAAGCCTCGTGACTGCCGAAATTGTTTAAACACTTTTCCAAATGATTTCATATAGACCCTTTACATTGTTTATAAGCGAAAGAAGGCAGATCCAACCAAGACCTACCTTCCTCACATTTTAATTGGCAAAAGCTGCTGTTAGTTGTGGAACAACTTGTTTTTTACGAGATACAGCACCAGGCAAGAAGGCATGGTGATTTTCCAAAGTGAAACCGAAGGCTGCTTCAACCTTGTCTGGATTTGCCCCCAAGGTCAAAATCTCAGAGTTCGAGTTGACAATATCGGTAATCATCAAGACAAAATCAGAGTAGCCTGCTTCTGCCATAGCTGCTTGCATAGCTTCTTCAATTTCAGCTTGGCGTTCCAAAATTTCAGCGATATCAACCGTATTGACTTGGGCTACACGGACAGTGTTCCCACCCAATTCAAAGCTCTTAGCATCAATATCGATCAATTCAGCAGCTGTTTTGCTGGAGAGATTGGTCCCAGCTTTCAACATTTCTAGTCCATAAGCCTCCAAGTCTACACCGGCTAGCTCTGCTAACTCAGCTGCCAAAGGAACATCTGTGACATGGGTTGTTGGTGATTTTAACAAAAGTGTGTCTGAAATCAAACCAGACAGCATCAAACCAGCCAATTCTTTTGGTACTTGGACTTGGTTTTCTTTAAACATCCGGTAAACAATCGAAGATGCTGAACCAACTGGCTCAAGACGCATAAACAAGGGATTAGCAGTCTCAAAGTTAGCGACACGGTGGTGGTCAACAACACCGAAAACTTCAACATCACGGATGCCTTCTGCAGATTGTTGGAACTCATTATGGTCTGTCAAGATAACTTGTTCAACACCTTCCTGGGCAAGGGATTGAATTTCACGTGGCGTCTCAACACCAAAATAGTCTAACACAAAGCGCGTTTCTTCATTAGGTTGTCCCAAGATAACCGCTTCTGTATCCAAACCATGAGCTTGGCGAGCTAAATAAGCATAGGCATAGGATGATGCAATCGCATCTGTATCAGGGTTTTGATGACCAAAAACCAAGATTTTTGACATGTTTCTACCTCTTTTCCAATTTTCATTTACTATTTTAACACAAAGAAGGGACTTCTACCAAGTGGCAATCTTCAGAATTAGCCCTTTTGGACCCGCTTGAGATAGTCTTGGTAGGATTCTGTCTCCATTAACTTCTTGGCATTGGCAACCCGCTCTTTGGTTGGTGGTTTCACCCCTTTGAGTGGATAGTCAATTCCCAATTTTTCCCATTTAAATTCACCCATGGTGTGATAAGGCAGGATCTCAAATTTATCAACATTTTTCAAGGTTTTTACAAATTCACCTAACTCCTTCAAGTCCTCATCATGGTCGGTCAAGCCGGGTACCAAAACGTGGCGAATCCAGACTGGAATCCCTTTATCTGACAGGTAGCGGGCACAATCCAGAATATTGCGGTTGCTTTGGCTGGTTACAAATTTGTGTCGCTCGTCATTGATCTCCTTGATATCCAGCAAGACCAAATCGGTCACAGCCATCAATCGGTCAAATACTTCCAAATACTCCGGCTTGTTGCGAAAAGGCAGGGCACAAGTATCCAAAGTTGTATGGATGCCCAATTCTTTAGCTTTGGTAAAAAGGGCAATCAGAAAGTCGATTTGCAAGAGGGCTTCTCCACCGCTAACGGTAATCCCCCCATTCTTGCCCCAGTAACCCCTATAACGGAGGGCTTCTTTCAGAATATCATCCACCGTCCGCGTCTGTGCCTGTTCATTTTCAAAGGCCCAAGTATCTGGATTGTGACAGTACTGGCAGCGCATCTTACATCCCTGCAAAAACACAATAAAGCGGATGCCCGGACCATCAACAGCCCCAAAACTCTCTGTCGAATGCACGTATCCTGTTACCTGTCCATAATCAATTACTTGTCCCATAACAGCCCTCCTGTAAGCGTTTTACTTTCTTTAGTATAGCACTTTTTTTGACAATGGGAAAGTTTTTCCAAACCATTTCCAAGTAAGACTATTTATCCCTATCAGAACTGGAAAAGACAGCTACTAAAAAAGAGGCCAGGGATCTTGTCCCAGCCTCCTTGGCTTAAACCTTATTTAGAAGTCGTTTCTTCCAGGTCTTCTTGGATTTTGTCTATGTGGAGGCGAAGTTTGGTTACTCGACCTCGTTTCACCTTGTCATTACGCAGGGTGAGGCGATAGCCATTGGACTCCAAATCAACCGAGAGGCGTTCCCCTTCTGTTGGGATGCTGCCTAGAGTGGTGATGTAGTAACCAGCAATGGTATCGACATCATCACTTGCCAGTTCCACATCAAAGTGTTCATTAAAATCATTGAGGGTCATGGCTCCGAGGACAATGTAGCTTCCATCTGCTAATTCACGAACTTCAAGCTCTGCCTTATCGGTCTCATCCTCAATCTCTCCGACAATCTCTTCTAAGAGATCTTCCAGGGTCACCAGACCTGCAACACCTCCATATTCATCCAGCAAAATCGCCATCTGATTCTGGGTATTCCGCAAGGAAGCCAAGAGATCATCGACAAACATGGTTTCTGGTACAAAGAGGGGCTCTTGGAGAATTTTCTCCAAGGATAGATTTTCAAAACCAGCCGTAAAGGCTTCGGTCAAAATCCGCTTGGTATGAAGAATACCGATGATGTTATCCTTGTCACCCTCGTAGACGGGAATCCGTGAAAAGTTTTGCTTCAAAATCGCTTGGATATTCTCTTCGCTTGCGTTCTTGATATCCACCATAAAGGCATCAGTCCGGGGCACCATCAATTCACGCGCCATCAGTTCATCCAAGGTGAAAACCCCTTGAAGCATCTCCAATTCTTCCGCATCCAGGCTCTCCTCACTTTTTGAGAGCATGTATTCGATCTCATCCCGCGTCATTTTTTCATCGGCATCATCAAACTCCATTGGCGTCAAACGACTGAGAAGGTTGGTGGAAGCCGATAGCAACCAAACGAAGGGACTGACAATTTTTCCCAAAAATAAAATAATTGGAGCTGTGCGGACAGCTAGGGATTCCTTGAGGTTCAAGGCAATTCGCTTAGGATAAAGCTCACCCAGCACAATCGAAATGTAGGTCAACAGTGCCAAAGCAAGTAAGCTTCCGACCGCATAGGCCGTCTCACCGCCCCCCATCCAGGTCGCAAACATACGGCCCAGGGTATCGGCCAAGCTAGCCCCGGCCAAGATATTGATCAGGGTAATCCCGACTTGAATCGTGGATAGAAAATGATTGGGCTCCTCCAAGACATTCAACAAACGCTGATAAGCCCGGTCTCCCTCTCCAGCCTTCTGCTCCACACGCGAACGGTTGAGCGACACCATAGCCATCTCAGAAGCTGAAAAGAAGGCATTTAGAAAGGTCAGGAAAAAGAGTAATACAATCTGTACCACCAAATTCTGACTGCTAGGATCTTCCATTGTGTTTTTTCTCCTAATAATGTAAAGATAAGCTTATTTTACCATATTTTACAAAAAACAAGAAAGTGGGACAGAAGGAAACTAAAAAATTCCTCCTACCCCACTCTTGTTTTTCCTAATCGAGTGGCTGCCCTGCCGCAATTCGATCAATCAGTTCCAGGTCCTCCCAGACTGAATCAATTTCCGCCTTGGTCGGGTACGTCTCTAATACCCGGTCCAAACGCTGGCGAATCCGAGCCGCTTCTACCTGGTCTTGCTTGGACAGCCGGGCCAGAGCATAGTTCAGACTCAAAACAAAAGGATAGTCCTTCATTCCCTTAAGGAACTGCTGCGTTTCCTTGTCATCTAATACAGACAAATCCACACTACCTGCCTCCGTTAACAAATCGTAATAGAGCTTGAACAGTTGCATCGTGGTCCGCTCGAAGCTAGGTACTGAAGACTTGCTTTCCAATAAACTTTGAAGCAAGTCTATCCCCGCTTGTTCCTCCCCTTTATCAATCATATATTGAGCTCGTGTAAATGCCAAACTCGCAGCCGAGGAGTTTTCAGATCGACTCTCAGACTCGATCCGGAACCAATCCGCTGGTAAGGCTCGCAACTGTTGGCCTCTAGTCATGGCTTCGAGGATCAACATCTGTTTGGCAAAAACTTCGCGCTCAGCGGGATTTTTAGACAAGTTCCAAGCATTCCAGCCGTCATTTGCAACGACCTTCCCTTTCCAAGGGATCCCATTTGCCAAAGCTGACAATAAATTGAGCCCGCCAAATGACCATAGCAACAGGGTCCACACAGACGGTTGCATCTCCAAGGCTAAAAAGAATACGAGACTCAGCAGCAGATTCATCAGCGGACCACCTAGGTGGTAGCGTAAAAACGGAAACTGGTCATCGCTCCTCACCGGTGGTACCATGATACATTGACCACCTGTACCCATTAAGGAAAATCGTTTCCAGACCAAGCCCTCATCCCAGCGAACTAGGACACGGTTTCCGACCCGAAAAGAGACGAAATGGTAACCAGACCACAGCCCCCCGAGCAGATGACCAAATTCATGTAGCAAAACTACTAGCAGATAGAGCGGCAGATGAAGTAAAATCAGGAAGGTACTTTCAAAAAGAGTTTCTAGCCAAACATTATTCCAGCTAGGTCCAACATAAACCTGCGCAAGCAAGGCTCCAAATCGGAGTCCCCACCAAAAAGCAGCACCTAGCAAAACCAAAGTATAAACGACCTTCAGCAAACCATTCTTCATAAGTGACTCCCCTTCTAGCCTAACCTTTTTTAGGGTGACGATCTAAAACCTCTGTATGTTGGTCAAAAAGGGCCTGTCCTTGAGCTGTCAAACAATAGCCCCGAATGTCAAAACTAGCTTCCAGAGCCTGGTCTTCAACCTGATCCAACAGGGCCTGGTCTAGTTCTGCCGCCTTCATCTTAGAAAAACCTTTAACCCCTTGGTTCTTGAGGATAGCCTTCTTCTGACCGGCATTAATATGGGCCAGCGATTCACGCGCTTTTTGCTGGCGGACCAAACCGCGCTCCTCAAGCACTTGTAAATTGTGGGGGGCATCAATCCCGTAGGTATATTCAAAGTACTTAGGAAAAACCGATTCTGTTGTAAAAGTCCCCAGGGCAATTCGCCACAAGAGAATCACATCACCAGCAAGAATCTCCCCTTCTAAGAGCTCCATATTTTTTCGCGGAACAGCCGGTGCAACCTTACCTTGGGCATGATCCAGTGCCTGCTGCTCGGAAATAAAGGGCTGGACTGGATAATCCGCATAACGTTCTGCCAAACTAACCATCTTACCCCTCTACTTCTGCAGAAATTTGCCAGTTGATCCCATACCTATCAATCAAGTTGGCATAGGCTGGTGACCAGAAGGTTTCTTGCAATTCCAAGGTCACCTCCTGCGCCTCTTCTTTTAGGGCATCGTAGAGTTTTTGAGCAGCTACTACTGAATCTACGATGATTGATGGTACCACATTACGACCAGGAGCATAGCTATACTCTGGACTTTCATCTGAGATTTGCAGACGAATCCCGTCAACCACCAGTTGCGCATTCAAGACCAAGTGCTTATGCTCATCAGCTACGTCAGGAATCGCATCGCCCCAGAGGGTCAAGCTCGTCACTTCAGCACCTAACACACCCTTGTAAAATTCAACAGCCTCTTGACCATTGCCATCCGTCACCAAATACACTTCCATTCTTTTAATCATTTTTTCACCTCACGAATTGCAAAATAGTTTTCTTCTAAATCGGAAAAATTAAAGACCCGCATGAGATCTAAGTCAACAATAGGCATAACTAAAATGCCCCGATCGAGCATGAATGGGTAGGTTGCATCCAAGTCAGAATACTCCATTAAAAAGGACGGTCTTCCCAAATCCAATTCAGGGTTCAATTCAGCTACCTTGACCTGGTCTTGAAACACAGACTTTAGCTGACCATCCTTCTTAAGAATCCACAAGTCGGAAACGATTCCCCTACTCTCCTGACACTCAACCAACTGGGGCTTTCCAGAGCCGTTATATAGGCCATTATTTGACTGAAAGAGTCACTCATCCTGTACTCCTCCGTCTATCCCTAGTATACCACGGATCTCCGTAAAAAGCTTGAAAGTCCCTCCTCCATTCGTTATAATGAGCACAGAACACGAAAGGAAATCAACTATGAAAAAACTACTCATTGCAGGCCTACTGGCCAGTGCAGCGACCCTAGCCCTCATCATCTATCAAAACCAACCCAAACAAGAATTAAGTTTAAACGCCCAGCTCCAAGAAGTCCTCAAAAATCCAGAGACCGACTTTCCCCAGTTGACGACCAAGGCTAGTAAACAGGAGCCGATCGTGACCCTCAAAACCAGCCAAGGCGACATCAGCCTCAAACTCTTTCCGGAATACGCGCCCTTGGCCGTTGAGAACTTCTTGACCCATGCCAAGGAAGGCTATTATGATGGCCTCAGCTTCCACCGGGTCATCAAGGATTTTATGATCCAAACCGGAGACCCCAAGGGTGACGGGAGCGGAGGTGAATCCATCTGGGCTGGTAAAGACAACGAAAAAGATCCGGGCACCGGCTTTAAGAACGAAATCAGCCCCTACCTCTACAATATCCGAGGCGCTGTCTCCATGGCCAATGCCGGCCCCGACACCAATGGCAGCCAATTCTTCATCAACCAAAACACCCAAGATATCTCCAGCCGCTTGGATCCCAACACCTACCATCCCAAAATCATCCAAGCCTATCAAAAAGGAGGCAACCCTAGCCTCGACGGCTCTTACACCGTCTTCGGACAGGTCACCCAAGGCATGGAGGTTGTCGACAAAATCGCTGCCACGGAAACAGACGACAAAGATAAACCCAAGGAAGCCATCACCATCCAAAAAATCACCATTCAATCCGAATGAGCCCCTCAACCTCAGACACAATCCGCCTGAGGTTTTTTAAAACTACTTTATCTCGAAAGGATCACCCACATGAAAACGATTGAACTCAACTCAGAAAACACCAAACTATCCAGTATCGTCCTAGGCCTGATGCGGATCAAAAGCCTCTCTCCTCGAGAGGTTGAGGAATTAGTCGAAACCGCCTTAGCAGCAGGCATCAACACCTTTGACCTTGCAGACATCTACGGAGGCGGACGCTCCGAAGAGATACTCGGACAAGTCCTCAAAACTAGACCCGACCTGCGCGATCAGATGTGGATCCAATCCAAATGCGGCATCCGCATCGAGGAATTTACCTACTTTGATTTCTCCAAGGAGCATATTCTCAAGTCCGTCGACGGCATCCTCAAACGCCTCCACATCCAGCAACTCGATAGCCTGCTTCTTCATAGACCAGACGCTCTGATGGAGCCAGAAGAAGTCGCCGAAGCCTTCAACCACTTAGAAAAAACAGGCAAAGTCCGTAACTTTGGAGTCTCCAATCAAAATCCCATGATGATTGAACTCCTCAAAACAGCGGTTTCCCAACCACTCGCCATCAACCAACTCCAACTCAGTGCTGCCTTCACACCAGAATTTGACACAGGTTTTCATGTGAACATGGAAGAAGCCATCGCCAGCTCTGGTCCAACCGGTATCTTTGAATACGCCCGTGCAAAAGACATGGTCATCCAAGCCTGGTCAGTTCTCCAATACGGCTATTTCCAAGGAGTCTTCTTGGGAAACCCCCAATTTGAAAAACTCAACCAGGTCCTCACCCGCCTAGCGCAAAACTACCAGACCACTCCTTCAGCCATTGCCATCGCCTGGGTCCTGCGCTACCCTGCTAAGATGCAAGCCATCATTGGCACCACCCAACCCCAACGCATTTTAGAAGCTGCCCAAGCTAGCACCATTACCCTCAGCCGCAAAGAGTGGTATGAAATTTACCTGGCCGCTGGGAAATCACTTCCTTAAGTTTGAAAGCGCAAAAAGACCAGTCTTCTTAGCAAAAGAGGCTGGCCTTTTTTGTACTAGGACTGATGCTTGACGAAATTCCGTTTATAAAGGCTATGACTCTGAATATTACCATCCACATCTTTGGCATCCCAGATTTGGAGCTCCCAAGGATAGCAAAAATTACTTTTGTTTGTAAAGTAAACATAGACACCAAGATAGCCGTCCTTATCGCGGAGATACCAATTTTTTAAACCAAATCCTTCCTTCCAAGCATCCAACTGCTCCATCACTTGCGTCAGTTCTTCTGACTGTAAAATCACCCGTGCTCCAAAAATATCATTTAAAATGGAATTGACAGGGTATCCTTCCTTACATTCAGAAAAACGGTCGATTTTATCAAGAATACTTTCAGATGTTTTCACACGATAAACGTAAGCAATATCCTGAAGATCAGCCTTCATCAGATAATCATTGATCGACTCGTGTAAATTTAGCCGATAGTCCAAAATAGCCTGCGTCGGAACCTTAGCAAGCGTTCAACTTTAGTAAGCAAAGGGAATACCTCCCACTGGTGACAAGTCTTAGTTTTCAGCTCACAAGCTTTCTACGACGGCTTGTTTATGCTTCATACTAATCTTTGTCTACATCCTCAAAAGAAAGGATTGACAAATACATATCCAATCTCTCATTTAAATAGTAAGCAAACAAGTCCTCCATCGCTGATAAACTTCCTTTGGTATGATAGTCCTCGAAAGCTCGGTAGTAGGTCAAGCGATCTGAAAATTTAATATCAATGGGAGGGTAACCCGCCTTCATCAACTCTAAATTCACCAAAAGGCGCCCTGTACGCCCATTACCATCAATAAAAGGATGGATACTTTCAAAAAGAATATGAAAACGAGCCATTTTAGTCACCATGTTCTCCTGACTATCTTCATAGTCTTTCAACAATTGCTCCATCAAGGGGCGAATCATAAAGGGTTGAGCAGGTTCGTTGGCAGCCCCTACGATACGAACAGGTACCTTGCGATAAACACCTCGATCATCCTTTTTATCCGATAGAACCAAATAATGAATATCTTTTACAACCTGTTCCGTCAAGAGAGTTCCTGCTGCCACCAAGGTTTGCACATATTCAAAAGCCTCCTTGTGTCCAATTGCTTCGAGATGATCCTTTAGAGGTTTCTGATCAATGGTCAAGCCACGTAGGACCAAATCCGTCTCACGAAGCGTCAGAGTGTTCCCCTCAATCGCATTGGAGTTATAGGTAAACTCCACCATAAACTCCTCATTTAGGCGCTCAACCTCTCCTTGGGTTAAGGGACGAAGGGAGGCAAGTTTAGTCATCTTTTGGTCAATTAAAACCACCAGACTCTCCGCCTTTTTATAGCGACCATCAACCGGTTTAGGCGTATCTTGCGGAATCTTCCACGAACGTCCTTCACGAACAGCGCCCTCCACCTTCCCCTGGCTACACAAATCACGCACACGACGATCAGAAATTCCCCAAGAATCAGCTGCCCTCTTAACGGAGATATACATAAAACACCTCACCTTCTAAAAAATTATTCATTTCCTAAAACCATTATAGCAGAGTTCGGAAGGATAGGGTTCTTAACGGAAGGATAGTTAGGGTATTTTCGGAAGGATAATGACCCTAGTCGTCCCTTACCCCGATAGTTTTATTCCTGCAAAAAGACTTAAAAACTCAATCAGGCTCCTATCTTCAGAGCTTTCGATTGGGTTTTCAGTCTTTATTTCAACTTCTCTGACGGTAGCGGGTATTTCAAGGCATTTTTCTTGAGTTTGTCTTGGATGATGGTTTCCACATCCAAACCCAGGCGGTCAGTGAGGAGTAAGGTGTAGATGAGGACATCGGCGATTTCTTCTTGGACATTGATGGGGTCCAAGGCTTCCTCGCACCATTGGTAGTTTTCTAGGAGCTCGGCGGCTTCGATGATGATCGAGCTGGCCAGGTTACGGGGGCTGTGGGCTTGGCCCCAGCCACGGTCATCGCGGAATTTCAGGATATCTTGGATAAGTTTGTCTGTCATAGAGGCTCCTAAATCAATTCATTGAAGTCCCACACTTGATCGACCCAGCCCTGGTAGAAGTCTGGTTCGTGGCAGACCATAAGGATGCTGCCCTTGTAGGCTTGGAGGGCTCGTTTGAGTTCCTCTTTGGCATCCACATCCAAGTGGTTGGTAGGCTCGTCCAGGACGAGGACATTGGTTTCGCGGTTCATGAGCAGGCAGAGGCGGACCTTGGCCTGCTCACCTCCACTCAGCACTTGAATTTGACTTTCAATGTGCTTGGTTGTCAGGCCACAGCGGGCTAGGGCTGCGCGGACCTCGGCCTGGTTGAGGGCTGGAAAGGCATCCCAGACAGCTTCCAGAGGTGTTTGGCGGTTGCCTCCAGGTACTTCTTGTTCAAAGTAGCCCAGTTCTAGGAACTCTCCTTCTTCAACCTGACCTCCCAAAGCAGGAATGACACCTAGAAGACTTTTGAGGAGGGTTGTTTTCCCGATTCCGTTGGCCCCAACAATGGCAATTTTCTGGTTGCGTTCAAAGGTCAGATCCAGCGGTCCGGCCAGTTTGCGGTCATAGCCAATTTCCAGACCTTGGGCTTGGATAATAAAACGTCCCGGTGTCCGTGCCACCTTGAAGTCAAACTGGGGTTTAGGCTTCTCCGCTTGGAGTTCAATTAGGTCCATCTTATCTAGCTTCTTCTGCCGGCTCATGGCCATGTTGCGAGTCGCTACCCGGGCCTTGTTGCGGTTGACAAAGTCTTTGAGGTCGGCAATCTCCTTCTGCTGGCGTTCATAGGCTGCTTCCAATTGAGCCTTCTTCATGGCATAGACTTCCTGGAACTGCTCATAATTCCCGCTGTAGCGCACTAAATCTTGATTTTCAACATGATAAACCAAATTAATCACGTCATTAAGGAAGGGAATATCATGGGAAATTAAAATAAAGGCATTTTCATACTCTAAGAGATAACGTTTGAGCCAATCGATGTGCTCAGCGTCCAGGTAGTTGGTAGGTTCATCCAAGAGGAGTATGTCTGGCTTCTCCAGCAGCAGCTTGGCCAAGAGCACCTTGGTCCGCTGGCCCCCACTAAGCTCAGTTACATCCGACTCCATCCCAAAATCGCTGACCCCAAGGGCACGCGCCACTTCATCAATCTTGGCATCAAGGCTATAGAAATCGCGGCTATCCAAACGATCCTGCAACTCGCCAACCTCTTCCATCAAGGCCTCATAGTCCGTAGCCTCCGCCATCTCCATGTAGATTTCTTGAATCCGCGCCTCGGTTTTAAACAAATCATCGAAGGCGGTTCGCAGCACATCACGCACGGTCATACCAGCCTCCAAAACTGCGTGCTGGTCCAGATAGCCCGCCTTGACATACTTGGACCAGCTTATTTGGCCCTCATCCGGCTGCAACTGCCCCGTCACAATGCTCATAAAGGTGGACTTGCCTTCACCATTGGCACCCACCAAGCCAATATGTTCCCCCTTTAACAGACGAAAGGAAACATCCTCAAAAATGGCCCGATCTCCGAAACCATGACTCAAACGCTTAACTTCTAATATACTCATACTTTTCCTATTCTTCAAAAAAGAGGGGAGTGGGACAGAACTAAATTTGAAAAAATTTAGTTTATTCGCTTTCTTAATTTCAGGCTCATGCTAAAAAGATCCACTGGAGCTTTTTACTCCCACCCCCGCAAGGCTGATTAGGCCCTCTTTCGAGCTTGAAAAGCGAACGATTGAAGTTTGCTTCGCAAACAAGATTTGGTACTCTCTAACAGCATACAATGCTGTTAGACCCAATCAGCTACTGCGTCAAAGGTATTTTGTTATACAAAGTCAATGAGGCTAGACTTTTGCCCCAGCCTCATCTCTTTTATCAATTTATAGTCTTTTATACGACTTCAGCTACCCTAGAGACTTCCTAAACTAATTTCTGCAAAAAGGCGATAAGGACCTGGGCTGATTTCCGGCCAGCTTCCACGATAAATTCATCAAAGGAAAGAGCCGCATCCTGCTCAGCAGTATCACTCATAGCCCGTACCACCATAACGGGCAGGTTAATAGCATGGGCAGCCTGGGCAATGGCAGCCCCCTCCATTTCAACAGCCAGTACATCAGGGAAGTGAGCCTTGATTTGCTGCAAACGGTCGGCTGAAGCAATAAAGGAATCCCCTGTAGCAATCAGACCCAGGTGCGACGCAAAGCCCTGCTCCTCCAAAACCTCTTTGAAAACATTTTGAAAATACTTGCTGGTTTCAAAGAAGAGTGGCTGTTGTGCCATCTGACCATAGGCATAGCCAAAGGCTGTCACATCCACATCGTGGTAGGCTAAACGGTCCGCAACCACTACATCGCCCACCTTGAGACCAGTTGCCACCGCCCCAGCTGAACCCGTGTTGATGACCGCATCAACCTTAAACTCTTGGGCTAAAATCGCAACAGTCATGGCTGACATGACCTTCCCGATTCCACTTTCCACCAAGACAACCTCGTGGCGACCGATATGACCGGTATGGTACACCTGGCGCAGCCGCAGATGTTTCTGAGCATTTTCCAACTGCTCCAAGAGGCTAGCCAATTCCTGCGGCATCGCCGCAATAATTCCAATCTTCATTCTCTCACTTTCCTACAATACAAACACAGAAATCAGCAGGATTATCAACAACAAGAGCAACCAGAAAAGAATCTTATTCAGGGTGTGTTGGAAACGCGCCCGTTTTTGATTCTCCACCTGACGGCTTTTCCGGACTTCCGGCTCAACCTCCAGGCGGTCAATCTTATGTAACAGATCCAAATCTAGTGCTTCTGTTTCCTCATAGCTATCCGAGTCAAAGGACGGTCGCTTTGTCATGAGACTGTCCCCGATTCCAGCAATTGCCAGTACTGAATCGCCATAATCGTTTTGGCATCGCAAATCTCACCTGCCTCAATAGCAGCGAGAGCCTGGTCCAAATCTAGCTCATAGAGGGCCAAGGTCTCATCCTCATCCTGGGGACGGGGATTGGCAACCTTTTCTAAATTCCGAGCCAGATAGAGCTTCACTTTTTCATTACAAAAACCGATGGCTGTGTAAAAATCATACAGCAGCTCCAAATCGGCCCTATAGCCAATTTCTTCTTCCAATTCCCGTAGGGCTGCCGCTTTGGGATCGGCATTTTCCCCAACTTCCAATTTTCCGGCTGGAATCTCCAGACTGGTAGCCTCAATCGCTTTACGGAATTGCTTGACCAAGAGAATCTTATTCTCCTCGGTAAGCGGTAACACACAAACAGCCCCATTATGGAAGACCAACTCCCGTGTGGAGACACCCTTGCCATCCGGTAGCTCAACTTCATCGACCGCTACCTGAAAGACACGGCCCTGAAAAATTTCCCGACGACTCAAGGTTTTTTCTTCAAAATTCATCTTATACCCCTCCCTCAACGTCATTTTTCTCGTCAAAATACAAGAAATTAGTTCTCCTTCCGGGCTGGATGGTGTGGGAAACGCACCGCATAACCATCCTTGTTGACCTGCCGAGACCGGCCAAGGGCCAAGCCATCCTCCGGTACGTCACTGATAATCGTTGATCCTGCTGCCAATAGGGCATGATCGCCGATCGTTAATGGAGCCACTAGGGTTGAATTGGAACCAATAAAGACCCCATCTCCAATGGTTGTACCATATTTAGCCTGCCCATCATAGTTGACAGTGATGGTTCCCGCGCCAAAATTGACATTTTGACCAACCTCACTATTGCCGATATAGGTTAAATGGCCAGCCTTGGTCCCAGCCCCCAGACTAGATCCCTTAACCTCAACAAAGTTCCCTACATGGACCTCATCAGCCAAACTGGAGTCTGGCCGAATGTGGGCATAAGGACCAACAGTCACATTCTGGCCAATGGTTGATTCCTCAATCATGGAATGGGTAATCCGACTGTTGGCACCGATATGACTGTCTTGCAGGTAGGAACCGGCACTGACATAAACTCCAGTTTCCAGCTTGGTTTTCCCACGCAGGGTCACTTGCCCCTCTAGTTCAACGTCACCCGCGATTTCAACATCAATATCGATGCTGGTTGTTGCCGGATTCTGGAAGGTGACACCATTTAGCATATGTCCCTTGTTGATGCGATTGCGCATCACATTTTCAGCAATGGACAAGGCATAACGGTCATTGACCCCTAAACTTTCCTCAAAATTCCGCAGCATATAAGCCCCAACCTTCTCGCCAGCCTGGCGGAAAATGCCGATGACATCAGTCAGGTAATATTCCCCTTGGGCATTGTCGGTTGTGATCTCCTTGAGGGCTTCAAAGAGGCGGCGGTTATCAAAGACATAGGTTCCGGTGTTGATTTCCTTAATCTGTTGCTCAAAATCGCTGGCATCCTTCTGCTCAACAATCTTCAGCACCTCACCATCTGCATTCCGGACCACACGCCCATAACCAAAGGGGTTATCCGCTTCTGCCGTCAGGATTGTCGCCACATTCTTATGGTTGATATGGAAATCCACCAGCGACTTGAGGCTCTCACCGGTAATCAGCGGGGTATCTCCGGCAATAACCAGGGTCTGTCCCTCTAAATTTCCCAAGACTTCCTCAGCCATTCGTACAGCATGACCAGTTCCCAATTGCTCCTTTTGCAAGGCAAAGTTGGTCTGACCTGCTAGAACTTCCTCCACCATTTCAGACTGATGACCAACAATCGTCACCGTCTGAGCTGGATTCAAGGCCGACACACTGCGGAAAACATGCTCCAACATGGAAATTCCCGAAACCTTATGAAGGACTTTGGGCAAGTCCGATTTCATCCGCGTGCCTTTTCCAGCTGCTAAAATAATGGCATAATTCGACATATTCATTCCTCTATTTCTTGTCATACTCATCCCCTATTATAGCACTTTTCCCCTAAATAGAAAAAAGGGGTTCTATAATAAGTTGTGTGGAAAGCTTGCTCTCCATGCAACTTTTTTTGTAATTCAGAGTGCAAAAAAAAGCAATTCCTAGTAAACTGATAAGTGAAAAAAAA
>NZ_WSRS01000028.1 GCF_009767945.1 Streptococcus danieliae
TAAGCGAGGACACGTTTTCTAAAATCAATTCCGTATGCCATAAGACAAGTATATCATATACGGTTTATAAGCTAAACGACTATATAATCCATATAAAGCAATTCCTATTCTGATGTTTTTTTGTTCACTTATCAGTTTAACAGGAATTGCTTTTTTTGTGCTCTGAATGACAAAAAAAGCTGTATGGAATTTGAACTTTCCACACAACTTATTATAGAACCATAAAAAACGACCTCGGATGATGTAATCTTAGGTCGTTTTTTGTCTGGGCTAGGGCTTGTATTAGATACTTGTAGAGTGTTTGGGTTGAATTTTTTGTTTTGGGTCGATGAAGTGGACGGCGTTGTTGACGGCAGTAGGAGCTTCACCGAAGCCGGTGGCAATCATGGCTGCCTTTCCGGGATAGGTGCAGCAATCACCGATGGCATAGATCCCTGGTAGATTGGTTTCGAGCTTGCTATTGACCAAGATTTTCTGGCGTTCCAAGTCGAGCCCCCAGGTTTTTAAATTGCCAATGGAGGATTTGAAACCATAGTTGACGAAAATATGGTCCACTTCAAGCTGTTCTACTTCTTTTGTTTTAGTGTGGGTAATTTCGAGGTGGCTAACGGTTTTGTCTTGCCCGATAAGACTACATGGGATATAAGGGGTTTGGATCCTAACCGTAGAAGCCTTGAGGTCAGAGACCGAGTGTTCCAAGGCCCGGAAGTTGTCCCGGCGATGAATTAAGGTTGTGTTAGCAATTTTTTCAAAAGCCAGTGCCCAGTCGACTGCGGAATCGCCACCACCGAGGATAGCGATTTTTTGATCTCGGAATTGTTCCATGTTTTGAACATGGTAATGGATATTGTCGTATTGATCGGCACCGTCAAGTTCGAGTGGACGAGCCTTGAAGGCTCCTCCACCCATTGCAATAATGACTGTTTTTGACAGGTGGTCTCCTTTGGAGGTCACCAAGCGATAGTGGCCATCGAGCTGTTCCATCTCAAGTAGGGTCTCGTCTAAACAAATCCTTGTTTCAAAGGTATGTAGTTGTTCTAGCAGGTTATCGGTCAAGCCTTGACCCGTAATGGAGGGAAAGCCCGGGAGGTCGAGAATCGTTTTTTCTGGGTAGAGGATGGCAGGTTGCCCGCCTAGTTGTTCCAAGGAATCAATTAGTTTCACCTTGGCTTCTCGAAGGTTGGCGTAGAAGGCGGCAAAGAGGCCAACTGGGCCGCCGCCAATAATGGTAATGTCATAAATCTCAGACATGAGATCTCCTTTTATTTTTTAATTTTCTATGGATTCTACCTTCATTTTATCAAAAATCAAAAAAAATAGACAAATTGGCTTCCTCAAGGTGAAAGATTTTGAATGAAATTGATTGACATTGAAAAAAATTGGGGGTATAATAGTTTTTGTAATCGATTTCATAAGGAGGGACTGTTATCCTAAAAGAAGAACGGCATCATCGGATTCGAGAAGAATTGCGGGGACAGGGGTTTGTCAGTCTGGAGTATTTGCAAGAACTCTTGCAAACATCCGAATCAACCATTCGGCGAGATTTAGCAGAACTGGAGCGCCAGGGCTTGTTAAAACGTGTCCATGGTGGAGCAGAGCATCTTCGCTTTCTATCCCAGGAAGAAAATATGCAAGAAAAAGCCATCAAACATGTGGCTGAAAAGCAGGCTATTGCCAACTGTGCCCTGCAGCAGATCCAGGATGGGGAGACCATTTTTGTTGATGCGGGGACAACGACGGCCTTCTTGCTGGAAGGTTTGGCCCAAAAGGCGGTGCGAGTTGTAACCAATTCGATTCACCATGCGGCGCGTTTAGTTGACTTGCATGTTCCAACCCTGATGATTGGTGGGCAGATTAAGGAAACAACGGATGCCTGTATCGGAGCGGCAGCCTTGGAACAGGTACAGGCTTTGAATTTTGATCGGGCTTTTATGGGGATGAATGGCTTGGACCAGAACTGGTACTATACCCCTGATCCAGAGGAAGCAGCCCTGAAGAAGGCAGTATTTCAGAATGCTTCAAAGGTCTATGTTTTGGCAGATCCGTCCAAGTATTATCAGACTGCTTTTGTCAAGGTGGCTCGAGTTGATGCTGCGACCTTGGTGATAGCACCGTCCCAATCTTCCTTGATGAAACGATTAGAAGAGAAAACAGAGGTACTTACAGCATGATTTATACAGTAACGCTTAATCCCTCCATTGACTTTATTGTCCGTCTGGACCAGTTAGAGCTGGGACAGGTGAATCGGATGAAGTCGGACGATAAGTTTGCAGGGGGGAAGGGCATTAATGTCAGTCGGATCCTGCAGCGCTTAGGGAAAAGCAATCAGGCAACGGGCTTCCTTGGTGGTTTTACCGGACGGTTTATTACGGATGTCTTGGATCAGGAAGGAATCCCCCATCAGTTTGTCCAAGTTGCAGGGGATACCCGTATTAATGTCAAGGTTAAAGCTGACCAGGAAACCGAAATCAATGGAACTGGTCCGGAAATTTTGCCGACAGCTTTGGCGGAACTTAAGAGTTTTCTGACAGGTATTGGAGCTGAGGATGTGGTTGTCTTTGCAGGCTCTAGTCCAGCCAATCTCGGAAATGAAATTTACCGCGATTTGATTGGTCTTGCCCGAGAGACCGGTGCAGCAGTGGTCTGCGATTTTGAAGGACAGACCTTACTGGATTCCTTGCAGCATCAGCCACTTTTGGTTAAACCCAATAATCACGAATTGGGAGCTATTTATGGTCGGGAGCTGAGTGACTTGGCTGAGATTCAGGAGTATGCAGGAAAATTAATCCAGGCGGGAGCCCAGCATGTTATTATTTCCATGGCTGGAGATGGAGCCTTGTTGGTAACGGCTGAGGAGGCCTACTTTGCCAAACCGATTAAAGGAGAGGTCAAGAATTCCGTCGGAGCAGGAGATTCCATGGTCGCTGGTTTTACAGGGGCCTATGCAGAAACACAGGACGCTCTGGAGGCTTTTAAATGGGGGGTGGCCTGTGGGACAGCAACAACCTTCTCAGATGATTTAGCAACTGCAGACTACATTCAAGAAATGTACCAACAGGTGGAGGTAGAAAAACGATGAACATTCAAGATTTATTGAAGCAAGATGTGATGCTGCTGGACTTGCAAGCTCAAAGCAAGGAAGCAGTGGTAGATGAGATGGTTGAGTCCTTAGTGGCTCATGGCTATGTAACAGACTTCCAAATCTTCAAAGATGGCATTATGGCACGTGAAGCGCAGACCTCAACAGGCTTGGGCGATGGGATTGCCATGCCCCACAGTAAAAATGTGGCGGTCAAAGAAGCAGTCGTCCTCTTTGCGAAATCCGCAAGTGGTTTGGATTATGAAAGTTTGGACGGCCAGCCAACCGACCTCTTATTTATGATTGCAGCACCAGAGGGTGCAAATGATACTCATTTGGCAGCCCTTGCTGATTTGTCAAAATATCTCTTGCAAGACGGCTTTGCAGCCCAGTTGCGTCAGGCAAGTAGCCCTGAGCAAGTATTAGCTCTGTTTAACCAGCAAGAGGAGGCTGCTGCAGCACCGGCAGCTGAGGTGGATCAAGATGCGGACTTCTTGGTTGCAGTAACTGCTTGTACAACAGGGATTGCCCATACTTATATGGCCCAAGAAGCTCTACAAAAACAAGCTGCTGAAATGGGTATTGGGATCAAGGTTGAGACCAATGGAGCTAGTGGCGTCGGTAACCCTCTATCAGATGCAGACATTGCGCGTGCCAAGGGTGTCATTATTGCTGCCGATAAGGCGGTTGAAATGGCTCGCTTTGCAGGCAAGCCACTGGTTAATCGACCTGTAGCGGACGGAATCCGGAAAACAGAAGAGTTGATCAAACTAGCCTTGGATCCAGTGACACCAGTTTATGAAGCAAGCCAGGATGCAGCTAAAGCTGCTGAGTCTGCAGGTGGCTCTGGTCTCTACAGACATTTGATGAGTGGTGTGAGTCAGATGTTACCATTTGTGATCGGTGGTGGGATTCTGATTGCCCTGGCCTTCCTCTTTGACCAAATGTTAGGTGTTCCTCAAGATCAATTGGCCAACCTGGGATCTTACCATCAAATTTCGGCCCTCTTTAAGGCGATTGGTGGAGCAGCCTTTGGCTTCATGCTTCCAGTTTTGGCCGGTTATATTGCCTATTCGATTGCGGAAAAACCTGGCTTGGCAGCCGGATTTGTGGCGGGTGCCTTGGCTTCATCAGGGGCGGCCTGGGGTCACGTTCCCTTCGCAGCTGGTGGTGAAGCGAGTCTAGCCCTCAGCGGTGTATCTTCTGGTTTCCTGGGTGCCCTAGTTGGTGGTTTCTTGGCTGGTTATGTGGTGAATTTCCTCAAAAAAGCCTTGGCCAACTTGCCACGTTCCTTGGAAGGAATCAAATCAATCTTGCTCTTCCCTCTCTTGGGAATTGGCTTGACTGGTTTCCTCATGCTCTTTGTCAACATCCCAATGGCGGCTATCAATACTGGTTTGAATAACTTCTTGGAAGGTTTATCTGGTAGCTCAGCTGTCCTTGTTGGTTTGGTTGTTGGGGGTATGATGGCTATTGATATGGGAGGACCTTTCAATAAGGCGGCCTATATCTTTGGTACTGGAACCTTGGCAGCCAGTGTCGCAACTGGTGGCTCTGTTGTTATGGCAGCCGTTATGGCCGGTGGTATGGTTCCTCCTTTGGCGATTTTTGTGGCAACCCTACTCTTTAAAAACAAATTTACTGAAGAAGAACGGAATTCTGGTTTGACCAATATTATCATGGGTCTCTCCTTTATTACCGAAGGTGCGATTCCATTTGCAGCAGCTGATCCAGCGCGGGCGATTCCAAGCTTTGTAGCCGGATCTGCCCTAGCTGGTGGTTTGGTTGGCTTGGCTAGCATCAAATTGATGGCCCCTCATGGCGGAGTCTTTGTTGTAGCCCTTACTTCAAATCCCCTGCTATACCTTGTCTTCATTTTAATTGGAGCGGTGGTCTCTGGTGTCCTTTACGGTTACTTCAAAAAAACAAGTAAATAATGAAAATATACAGGCTTTTTCGGAATGAAAGAGCCTGTTTTTCAGAAAAAATGAAACATAAGATTGAAAAGTGTCTAGATTTTTGAGATAATAAAGACAAATAGTGGTCCAAGTGCTATAATGGAACTAGTATTTTATGAGGAGAAGAGTCCATGGAATTAGTTCGTGATAAAATTTTTGTTAGTCAATACCACTACGATGCTCGGAACTTTGAATGGGAGAAGGAAAATGGTGCTCCAGAGACAAAGATTGACGTCAATTTTCAACTGATTAGTCGCGATGAGGCTGCTCAGAAAACCTCGATGGTTGTGATTGTGAGCTTTATGGTTGTTTTTGATACCTTTGTCATTAGCGGGGTGATTTCCCAAACCAACCATGTGCAGGATCGCTTTATCAACGAACCTAATGAATTGGAGCAGGCCGAGGTTCAACAATTGGCGGAACCAAGTCTGGGTATGCTTAACCGCCTCACCTATGAAGTAACAGAAATTGCCCTGGATATGCCGGGCATTAATTTGGAGTTTTAACAATGATTAAAGTTGCAGTGATTACCGATGCGTCTGCTTATTTAAGTGATGGTGTAGACGCAAAGAATTTGTTTGTTCTAGATATTCCCGTCTTGATTGACGGTGAAAGCTATCTAGAAGGCAAAAATCTGACTGCGGAAGAATTTTATGAAAAAATGGCAGCTTCAAAGGAGTTGCCTAAAACTAGCCAGCCGAGTCTAGCAGAGCTTGAGCTGCTTTTACAAAAACTAGAGTCGGAGGAGTACACACATGTGATTGGTCTCTTTCTTTCAAGTGGAATTTCTGGTTTCTACCAGAATATTCAGTTTTTGAAAGAGGAATTTCCAAATCTTGAATTGGCCTTCCCAGATACGAAAATTACCAGTGCCCCACTTGGCTTTATGGTTCAAACAGCCTTGGAAGCTGCGGAGGCGGGCGATGATTTTTCAGTTATTCTTGAGAAGATTCAGCATCAAGTTGAGGGTGTTCAGGCCTATATTTTAGTCGATGACCTCAATCATTTGGTCAAGGGGGGGCGGCTCTCCAATGGGGCAGCCCTTTTAGGGAGTCTCCTCAGTATCAAACCAATCCTCTATTTCACCGACGAAGGGAAAATTGAGGTCTATGACAAGGTTCGAACTGAGAAAAAAGCCATGAAACGTCTCTGTGATCTGATTAGTGAACAGGTTCAGGGTGGCGATTATTATGTAGCAGTCATTCATGCTAACTGCGAAGAAAAAGCCCTCCAATTGCGAACCCTACTGCAGGAAGCTGGTGTGACGGGTGAGCTGCCTTTAGTGACCTTCGGTAGTGTGATTGGAACCCATCTAGGAGCAGGTAGTGTCGCTGTTGGTTTCCTACCTCGAGTGTAAATGGACGAAATCTATGAAATTAACAAGTTTGCCTTCTGAATTTCAGAAGGCTTTGCCTATATTAAGAAAAATTCAAGAGGCTGGTTATCAGGCCTATTTTGTTGGTGGATGCGTACGGGATGTACTTTTGAATCATACCATCCATGACGTGGATATTGCTTCTTCCGCTTATCCCCAGGAAATCAAAGAGCTATTTGAGCGTACGGTGGATGTTGGGATTGAGCATGGGACTGTTCTGGTGCTGGAGGGCGGACAGGAATATGAAATTACGACCTTTCGGACTGAGGAGGCTTATGTCGACTACCGCAGACCCAGTCAAGTTCATTTTGTCCGGTCGCTAGACGAGGATCTTAAGCGGCGAGATTTTACCATCAATGCCCTGGCCTTGGATTCTGAGGGGAACCTGGTCGATCTGTTCCAGGGGCTGGAAGATCTCCAGACTGGTGTCATTCGAGCGGTCGGATTGGCTTCTGAGCGTTTCCAAGAAGATGCCTTACGCATTATGCGGGGCTTCCGTTTTCAGGCCTCCTTGGATTTTGAGCTTGAGACCGAGACCTTTGCGGCCATGACAGTCTGTGCTCCCTTGCTTGAAAAAATCGCGATTGAACGGATTTTTATTGAATTTGAAAAACTCTTGTTGACGGGTGCCTGGACCCGAGGTTTGGCCTCGCTTCTTCAAGCCAAAGCCTATCTTTATTTACCTGGTTTTGACTCCGAAGCTCAAGCCCTCTTTTCTTTTTTAGAAAAAATGAGGGATGATTTCTGTTTCACCAGTTCGGCTCAGGCTTGGGCGGGCTTGCTGTACCACTTTACAAATAAGCAAGCCGCTCCGATTTTAAAGGCTTGGAAGACTTCGCGGGAGTTTCAAAAACAGGTATTGCAACTATTGGAAATTCTCAGTAAGCGGGAAGCAGGACGGCTATCTGCCTGGGATTGCTACCTCTATCAAGAGGAGCTCCTGTATCAGGCGGAGGATTTGCGGGCAGCCCTGGGCTTGACCACCGATCATAGCTATTTGGAAACGAGCCTGGCTGTCCTGCCGATCCGTGACAAACATGAGATTCTTGTAACTGGTCGGACGCTGATGCAGGAAGAAGGGATTCAGCCCGGTCCGCGAATGGGCCAAGTCTTAAAAGAGGTCGAGCTGGCCATTGTCACGGGAGAATTATTGAATGAGAAAGCGGCCATTTTGGCCTTTGTAAAGGAGCGACTGAATGACTGATTTTATTGTTGAGGGGCTTACCAAATCGGTGGCAGATAAAGTTTTGTTTCGAGACCTGTCCTTCATCATCCACCCCCAAGATCGGATTGGCTTGATTGGCTTGAATGGCACTGGAAAATCCAGTCTCTTGGATGTCCTGGCGGGTGTTGCGGGATTTGATGGCGATCTTAGCCCCTTTCAAACCAAGACGGATTATGAAATCGCCTATTTGACCCAAGAGCCCCAGTTTCAAGCAGGAGCGAGTATTTTAGAAACAGTCCTGGCTAGTCGTCCTAAGGAAATGGCCCTCCTCAAAGATTATCAGGAGCTGATGGCGACCTATGATGAATCCAAGCAAGCCCGCTTGGATCAATTGATGGCCCAAATGGAAGCTCAGGATATTTGGGGCTTGGAAAGCCAGGCCAAGACAATGTTATCAAAATTGGGCTTAGAGGATTCCCAGGTTCGTATTGATGACTTGTCTGGAGGGCAGCGACGCCGGGTTCAATTGGCCCAGGTTTTGTTACGGAAAGCGGATCTCTTGCTCTTGGATGAGCCAACCAACCATTTAGATATTGAAATGGTCGATTGGCTGGCTAATTACCTGACCAATCATCAAAGCACCGTTTGTTTTATTACCCACGATCGTTATTTTCTGGATCAAGTCGCTACTCGCATTTTTGAATTGGATCAAGGGAGATTAGCAGAATACCAAGGAAATTACCAGGACTATGTGGCGCAAAAGGCTGATGAAGAGGAACGGGCGGCCAGTGCGCAACACAAGCGTCAGCAGCTGTATAAGCAGGAGCTGTCTTGGATGCGTCGCCAACCCCAGGCCAGGGCGACCAAGCAAGAAGCGCGGATTAAGCGGTTTGAGAGTTTGAAAAAGGACATGGCGGCTTATCAAACCAAAGATCAATTAGAAATCCAGTTTGAGACCAGCCGGATTGGGAAAAAGGTTCTGGAATTTAAGGATCTTAGCTTTGGTTATGGTTCTAAAACCCTGATCAATCAATTTAACCTTCTGATTCAGAATCGAGATCGAATCGGGATTGTTGGCGATAACGGGGTCGGTAAGTCTAGTCTGTTGAACTTGATTGCTGGTCAATTGCAGCCAACAGCTGGTGAGCTAATCCGGGGCGAGACTGTGAAAATCGCTTATTTCTCTCAGTCGGCGGAGGATTTGGATGAGTCCAAGCGGATGATTGAATATCTGAGCCAAGTGGCCACCGAAAGCAAAACTGCCAACGGTAGTGTCAGTATTTCGGAATTGTTGGAGCAATTTCTGTTTCCGAGGTCTAGCCATGGAACCGTGATTGCGAAGTTGTCAGGAGGAGAAAAGAAACGGCTCTATTTGTTAAAACTCTTGATTCAGCAACCCAATGTTTTGCTCTTGGATGAGCCGACCAATGATTTAGATATCGCAACCCTAACGATTCTGGAAGCTTTTCTGCAACAATTTGCTGGTCCTATTTTAACGGTTAGCCATGACCGGTATTTCCTGGATAAGGTCAGTAATAAGCTACTAGCCTTTGAAGACGGGCAAATTCGGGAATATTTTGGAAACTATACAGACTATCTGGATGAGAAAAAGTTTACCCAGGAACAGCTGCAAAAGAAGGAAGCACAACCTAAGACCATTAAACCAAGGGAGGTCTCCTCTGTGAAGCGGATGTCTTATCAGGAGCAGCAGGAATGGAAGGGGATTGAAGCTAAGATTGAAACCTTGGAGTCTACTATCTCAGGGGTTGAGCAGCAGATGCAAGATAATGCGAGTGATTATGGAGCTCTAGCCCCCCTCCAGCAGGAATTGGATCAGTTAAACGAAGACTTATTATACCAGTATGAACGGTATGAATACCTAGCATCTTTTGAAACAGCGAGTAAATAGGGTTCTTTTACTCTTGTGTGGAATTCCTGAAACTGATAATCATAGATTTTGATAATGTTTAGTTTTTAATAACTGTAATGAAGTAGTCTGACCTCTGGCTTCTTTCGAATTTTTATGAGATGCTTGACCTGTGGTGGGGGACGGCAGCGACCTCTAACGAGTTCCATGCCTTAGTCGGAAACCGAAGTTTTCCGACTCCCCCCGATTCCAAGCCTGCTGGCTTGGAATCTTTACACCACTGGGTCTTGCATCTCTTTAGCTTCTAGAAGCCAGGGTCACATTAACAGCTCCACTGTGAAAATCTAAAACACTGATAGCTAGTTCAAACCTTCTGTCCCTTCCCTCCTTAGAGAGGAGGGCTCTTTAGATAGAGTGGACAGCGGCAGTTTGCATCCAGTAAGTTCTGGCAAAGAGATGTTCATGTTTCCGATAGCCAAAAGCAGAGCGTTTCAGAAGCTTAATTTTATTGTTAATCCCCTCGACGAGACCATTATGATAAAGTACGGATAAGGCCAAGCCTATACTCTCTTCCTTCGCTAATACTCGAGGGAGAGTCCTCGGTGCCAGATTGTTTACATACTTCGCTAATTCTAATGACGCTCCATACACAATTTGATAGCCTGTTTTACAGATTGAAGCAATCTTTCTCATACTGGTCGTATCTTTTAACCCCACCAAAATTTTGAGATGGAGTTAAAGTCATTTAGTTTTTAAATAGTATATTATTACATCAGTTAAATCGCCTGTCTTTCTAAGCAATTCTGTCACCGCTATGTTCTGGACACTGTTGGCGGACCAGTCCTCTCCCAGGTTTTACCGAAAGTCGCTTACGGGGGAGCTGTGACGACCTGTGGAAATGCCGGTGGCCTTAAACTGGAAACCACAGTCCTTCCCTTTATTCTGCGTGGTATCCGCTTGATTGGTATTGACTCTGTTGCGATTGATTTTGAAAAACGGACAAAAATCTGGTCGCTCCTGGCTCAAGAATGGAGGCTGGGAGGTGAGGAGTTTGTTCAAGTGATTGGATTGGAAGAGATTACAGAAACAGCTCAGAAGCTCAAAGCAGGTCAGCATTTAGGGCGGACGATTGTTGCGATTTCTTGACAAGAACCTAGGAAATTTATATAGTAGAAAGAGCATTAGTGAAAGGAGCCAGTTTTGTGAATCAGGGCAGTAAATGGGGAGTTTTGGGAGCAGCTTTTGTTTCCATCGCCCTCGGGATTTTTCTATTTTGGAATCCAAGAACAGACCTTTTGGCGATTTCCTGGCTCCTAGCTCTTGTTCTCATTTCGAATGGGATCAGTGGTCTCTTTTTCTATAAGGGACTCCCCAGTCAGGCCCAATCAATTTGGCTGCCCATGATTGTTGGGGTGGAGTGCTTATTGGGCTCTTACCTGTTTGTTGGTACTTTTCTGGGCTTTCCCTTATTGGTTCCAATCCTCCTGGGGAGCTGGATTGGACTACTTGCTATCATTCGCCTAGTTGAATCAGCAGGGATGTGTAAGGAAGTGCCGATTCTATCCAATTACCTGTTTTGGTCCAGTCTGTTGGGCTTGGTTTTAGGCTTTTTCTTAATCAACCATGCCATGGTCGGTGGTGGTGTGACGGCTCGTCTAGTTGCCTCCACCTTTGTCTATAGCGGCCTGGTCCAGTTGATGAAAGTTTTGAATAATTAGGTAGAAACTGGGATTTCCCAGTTTTTTTCTAGCCTCTATTGTAAAAAGAAAGGGTTAGCTTTTAAAGCAATGCAAACGTTTCCTCTTTTCAGAAAGGATGAATTCTGATATACTGAAACCATGATAAAAATAGAAGGAGTTTGAAGATGGAGAAGAAAATTATTGGTATTGACCTTGGTGGCACATCCATTAAATTTGCAATTTTAACCCAAGCGGGTGAGATTCAGGAAAAATGGTCCATTAAGACCAATATTTTGGATGAGGGAAGCCACATTGTTCCAGAAATGATTGCTTCTATTCAACATCATTTGGACTTATTGAACTTGACTGCCGAGAACTTCCTCGGAATTGGAATGGGTTCACCAGGTGTGGTTGACCGCCAAGCGGGTACGGTTGTAGGAGCCTACAATCTCAACTGGAAAACCCCACAGCTTGTCAAAGAGCAAATGGAAGTAGCCCTGGGAATTCCTTTCTATATTGATAACGACGCCAATGTTGCTGCACTTGGAGAGCGTTGGGTTGGGGCTGGTGGCAACGCTCCAGATGTTGTCTTCATGACTCTTGGAACCGGTGTTGGTGGTGGTGTTATCGCTGATGGGAACTTGATTCACGGAATTGCGGGAGCTGGTGGTGAGTTGGGGCATATCGTTGTCGATTTTGACCAACCAATCATGTGTACTTGTGGTAAGCCTGGCTGCTTGGAAACTGTGGCTTCGGCAACTGGTATTGTCAACCTAACTCGTCGTTATGCCGATGAGTATGCAGGTGATGCCCGTTTGAAACAGTTGATCGATGATGGTGATGATGTAACAGCTAAGGTTGTTTTTGACCTTGCCAAAGAAGGCGATGAGCTAGCCTTGATTGTTTACCGCAACTTCTCACGCTATCTAGGGATTGCTTGTGCCAACATTGCAAGCATCTTAAACCCATCAACAATTGTCATTGGTGGTGGTGTCTCAGCAGCTGGAGAGTTTCTTTTGAACGGAGTTGAAGAGGTTTTCAAAGCCAATGCCTTCCCTCAAGTAGCAAGTTCAACAAAACTTTCCTTGGCTCAATTGGGCAATGATGCAGGAGTTATTGGAGCAGCATCCTTGGTTCTTCAATAATCAGTATGATAGTATAAGAGAGAGGCTGGGACAATCCAGCCTCTTCTACATTAAAAAAGGACAGCCTATGACACGCGCAGACGATATTTTCAAAAGTAATATACGAAAAATTTTAGAGGAAGGGGTTATGAGCGAACAAGCTAGACCCCAATACAAGGATGGTCGGACCGCCCACTCAAAATACATTACCGGATCTTTTACGGAATATGATCTATCCAAGGGCGAATTTCCGATTACCAGCCTTCGGCCAATTCCCATAAAATCGGCCATTAAAGAGATTTTTTGGATCTACCAAGACCAATCCAATGACTTAGATTTGCTTAATGACAAGTATGGAGTGGGCTACTGGAATGATTGGGAAGTAGACAAAACAGGAACAATTGGTCAACGCTATGGAGCTGTTGTTCACAAACACAAGATTATCGACCGCGTTCTCGAGCAGCTTGCTGAAAATCCGTGGAATCGCCGCAATGTGATTTCTCTTTGGGACTATCAGGCTTTTGACCAGACAGGAGGCTTACTTCCTTGTGCCTTTCAAACCATGTTTGATGTTCGCCGGGTCGGTGATGATCTCTATTTGGATGCAACTCTTACCCAACGTTCCAATGATATGTTGGTGGCCCACCACATTAATGCCATGCAGTATGTGGCCCTGCAGATGATGATTGCCAAGCACTTTGGTTGGAAACCAGGTAAATTTTTCTATTTCGTAAACAATCTTCATATTTATGATAATCAGTTTGAGCAAGCCCTGGAATTGTTGAATCGAACAGCATCTGAACAGACTCCACAGTTGGTCTTAAATGTACCAGATGGAACGAATTTTTACGATATCCGGGCTGAAGATTTCGAATTGGTCGATTATGATCCTGTTCGCCCGCAATTGAAATTTGACCTAGCAATATGATGGATTTAAAGATATATGGTATCGATATGTGGCCTGACCAGAAAATCCAGGCCTTCCGGTCGGCTCTGCTCGAATGGTATGATCGTGAAAAACGCGACCTCCCCTGGCGGGAAAATACGGATCCCTATCGGATTTGGGTTTCCGAAATTATGCTGCAACAAACCCGGGTTGACACAGTTATCCCTTATTTCCAGCGCTTTTTGGAGACCTTCCCAACCATTCCTGATTTAGCGGCGGCCGAGGAAGAGACCTTGTTAAAAACTTGGGAAGGCCTGGGTTATTATTCGCGGGTCCGCAATATGCAGGTGGCGGCTCAGACGATGGTGGAAAAGTATGAGGGGAAGTTTCCTGAAACAATGGAAGAGATCCGAAGTTTAAAAGGGATTGGACCTTATACAGCAGGGGCAATAGCCAGTATTGCCTTCAATTTGCCTGAACCAGCCGTGGATGGGAATGTAATGCGAGTTTTGGCACGTCTATTCGAAGTTGATCTAGACATTGGGAACCCAACCAATCGGAAGGTTTTTCAGGCTATGATGGAAGTTCTAATTGATCCGCAAAGACCTGGGGACTTCAACCAGGCCTTGATGGATCTAGGGTCTGATATTGAGGCACCTGTTAATCCTAGACCTCATGAGAGTCCCGTAAAAGACTTTTCAGCAGCCTATTTACATGGCACTATGGATCGCTATCCCATCAAAGCTCCTAAGAAGAAGCCAGTGCCGATTTTTCTCAAAGCCTTTATTCTGCAGAACCAGGTTGGGGACTTTCTACTGGAGAAAAATGACCACAGCAATCTCTTAGCGGGCTTTTGGCACTTCCCCTTGCTAGAAGTAGAGGAAGAAAAGGAATTAACCTTTTTTGAAGCTCCTCTGGAAGTAGCCGAAGAGAGCGATGTACGGTCACGTTTCCAGGCTGACTATCCCTTTGAAATTGACTGGCAGGAGCAAAACTTCCCAGAAGTAAAACATATTTTCAGCCATCGCAAATGGCATATTACGCTTGAAGTGGGACAGGTTAAGGGGACGCCTGACCTAGCTGAGGGGAGTCTCTGGTTGTCAGCCCAGGATTTTGAAAGCTATCCCTTTGCCAGACCCCAGCAGAAAATCTGGGAAGTCTTTCAAGGACAGCAAGAATGATTTTTTAGACACCTTTGCGTTAAAGAAGGTGTCTTTTTCTTGTGTGCTCTCTTATGAATCCGGTCAATTTTAGAGGAAAAGATGGTATAATGAGAATTGATAAAAATAAAGGATGAGACGATGATAAGTAGAGAGAAAATCCAAGCTGAGCTTGAAGGGATTGACATTCGTTTTGACTATCCCTTGAAGGAGTTTACCTATACTAAAGTTGGGGGGCCGGTTGACTATTTGGTCTTCCCAAGGAATAAGTATGAATTGTTGCGGATTGTGAAATTGGCCAATCGTGAAGAGATTCCCTGGATGGTTTTGGGGAATTCGAGCAATATCATTATTCGTGATGGTGGGGTCCGTGGTTTTGTCATCATGTTTAACTATTTGAATCATATCTCTGTTGATGGCTATATGATCGAAGCAGAAGCCGGGGCCAACTTGATCCAGACCACTCATATTGCCTTGCATCATAGTTTGTCCGGTTTTGAATTTGCCTGTGGGATACCGGGTAGCGTTGGTGGAGCTGTTTTCATGAATGCGGGAGCCTATGGTGGTGAAATTGGTCATGTTTTAGAGTCTTGTACGATTTTAACCAAAGAGGGCGAAATTAAGACATTAGACAATCGCAATATGCGTTTTGGCTATCGCCATTCGGCTATTCAGGAGACCGGCGATATTATTATCTCGGCTAAATTCTCCTTGAAACCGGGTGACTATCAACTGATTGAGCAGGAGATGAAGCGGCTGACGCATTTGCGGGAATTGAAGCAACCCTTGGAATATCCAAGTTGTGGTTCTGTCTTTAAACGTCCACCGGGGCATTTTGCAGGTCAATTGATTTCGGAAGCGGATTTAAAGGGTTATCGTATTGGTGGTGTTGAAGTGTCGACCAAACATGCTGGTTTTATGGTGAATCGGTATGATGGGACAGCGGCTGATTATGAGCAGCTGATTCAAGATGTTATTCAACGAGTAGAAGAACATGCAGGTGTGCGTTTAGAGCCTGAAGTTAGAATTTTTGGAGATTACGAGTGAAACAACCAATTATTGAATTCCGGCATGTATCCAAAATTTATGAAGATACAGGAACCCAGGTCTTAAAAGACATCAATTTTGAGTTGGAGGAAGGGAAGTTCTATACCCTGTTAGGGGCTTCTGGTTCCGGGAAATCAACCATTCTGAATATGATTGCTGGACTTTTGGATCCTTCGTCTGGAGATATCTTTTTGGATGGCCAACGTCTGAATGATGTGCCCATCAACCAGCGGGATGTGCATACAGTTTTTCAATCCTATGCACTCTTTCCCCACATGAATGTCTTTGACAATGTAGCTTTTCCGCTCAAGGTTCGTAAGGTTGATAAAAAAGAAATTGCGGAGCGCGTGAGCCAGGTCTTGAAGATGGTTCAGCTGTCTGGTTATGAAAAACGGTCCATTCAAAAACTCTCTGGGGGCCAGCGTCAGAGGGTGGCGATTGCGCGTGCGATTATTAACCAGCCTCGGGTTGTGTTGCTGGATGAACCCCTATCTGCTCTAGACTTGAAATTGCGGACAGACATGCAGTATGAATTGCGGGAATTGCAACAGGGCTTGGGGATTACCTTTGTTTTTGTAACCCATGACCAGGAAGAAGCCTTGGCTATGAGTGATTGGATCTTTGTCATGAATGAGGGAGAGATTATTCAATCAGGGACGCCTGTCGATATTTATGACGAGCCGATCAACCATTTTGTAGCCAGCTTCATCGGAGAGTCCAATATTCTACCTGGAACCATGATTGAAGATTATTTGGTTGAGTTTAATGGTCGCCGCTTTGAAGCCGTTGACGGAGGGATGCGTCCCCGGGAAGCGGTAGAAGTGGTCATTCGTCCGGAAGATTTGCGGATCACGCTACCGGAAGAGGGGAAATTACAGGTTACCGTCGATACGCAACTGTTTCGAGGGGTTCATTATGAAATTATTGCCTATGATGACCTGGGCAATGAGTGGATGATTCATTCAACACGTAAAGCCATTGTGGGGGAAGTGATTGGTTTAGATTTTGAACCAGAAGATATTCATATCATGCGCTTGAATGAGACCGAAGAAGAATTTGATGCACGTATTGAAGAATATGTCGATCTAGAGGAGGCAGAAGCTGGGTTGATTCAAGCCATCGAGGAGGAACGCGATGAAGACAAGGATAGCTAATTTCTTTTCCATCCCCTACCTCTTGTGGATTTTTCTCTTTGTACTAGCCCCGTTGGTCTTGATTGTTTTCCAATCTTTTTTTACCAATGATGGTTCCTTCTCTTTGGATAATTTCCGGACCTTTTTCCAAGCGGACAATGCCACTTACTTGCGGATGGGTTTTAATTCAATCCTATATGCAGGTTTGATTACGGCTTTAACACTAGCCATCAGTTACCCTATGGCCTATTTTCTGACTCAACTCAAGCACAAGGAACTCTGGCTCTTACTGATTATTCTCCCAACCTGGATCAACCTCCTGTTAAAAGCCTATGCTTTTTTAGGCATTCTGAGTCAGGAGGGAGCTGTTAATCAGTTCCTCAGCTTTATGGGGATTGGATCCCAGCAGTTGCTGTTTACAGATTTTTCCTTCCTGCTAGTTAGTTCCTACATTGAATTGCCCTTTATGATTTTGCCGATTTTTAATGCTCTGGATGAGCTAGATAAATCGGTGATCAACGCCTCTTACGACCTTGGCGGTAGTCACTGGCAAACCTTCTGGTGGGTGATTTTCCCCATGTCTATGAAAGGTGTACGTTCAGGGGTACAGGCAGTCTTTATCCCGAGTCTCAGCCTCTTCATGCTGACACGTTTGATCGGGGGCAACCGGGTGATTACCTTGGGAACAGCGATTGAGCAGCATTTCCTTATTACGGAAAACTGGGGTATGGGATCAACCATTGGCGTTGTGCTGATCGTGGCCATGCTCTTAACCATGTGGTTAACAAGAGAGAGGAGAGAAGCATGAAAAAACTAGCAAATCTCTATCTTTTTCTGGTCTTTGCGCTCTTGTATCTGCCTATTTTCTATTTGATCGCCTATGCCTTTAATGCTGGCGGTGATATGAATGCTTTTACCGGCTTCACTTGGGAGCATTTCCAAACCCTCTTTTCTGATCAACGGTTGATTCTGATTTTGACGCAAACCTTCTTCTTAGCCTTTTTATCGGCTAGTATTGCGACCTTGATTGGAACTTTTGGGGCCATTCTCTTGTACAAGGCTAAGAAGCCGGTGCAGGCTAGTTTGTTAGGATTTAACAATATCCTAATGGTGGCGCCCGATGTTATGACGGGGGCTAGCTTCTTGATTCTCTTTACGCTGATTGGTTTTCAATTAGGTTTTGTATCTGTTTTGCTGAGTCATATCGCCTTTTCTATTCCGATTGTTGTGTTGATGGTCTTGCCGCGTTTGCAAGAGATGAACCAAGATATGATCAATGCAGCTTATGATTTAGGAGCTTCTGAAGGTCAGGTATTGCGAGAAATTCTTTTTCCTTACCTAACACCAGCCATCATTGCGGGTTATTTCATGGCCTTTACCTACTCCTTGGATGATTTTGCAGTGACCTTTTTTGTGACGGGGAACGGCTTTACGACCCTGGCGGTTGAAATCTATTCCCGTGCGAGACGCGGCGTTTCCTTGGAGATTAACGCCCTATCCACTTTGGTCTTCCTCTTCAGTATTTTGCTGGTTATTGGTTTCTATTTTATTTCGAGACAAAAGGAGGAAGAGTAATGAAGCGACTCATAAGCTTTGTAGCGGGAATTGGTTTAATTCTTCTAACCCTAGGAGTCATTATCTGGCAGCTGCAACCCAAGGAGAGCCAGGCGCAAAAAAGGCCTTTGGTGATCTACAATTGGGGAGATTATATTGATCCGGCATTGATCAAACGGTTTACAGAGGAGACTGGAATTCGGATCCAATACGAAACCTTTGATTCCAATGAGGCCATGTATACCAAGGTTAAGCAGGGGGGGACCACCTACGACCTGGTGATTCCGAGTGAGTACATGATTCAAAAGATGATTCAAGAAGGCTTGGCGGAGAAGTTGGATCACAGTAAAATTACTGGTCTCGAGCACATTGATCCGTCTCTGCTGGATCAGAGTTTTGATCCCCAAAACGCCTATTCCATTCCCTATTTCTGGGGGACCCTGGGGATTGTCTATAACGATCAGTTGATTGACCAAGTTCCTCAGCATTGGGCGGACCTGTGGAATCCGGCTTATAAGAATCAAATTATGTTGATTGATGGTGCTCGAGAAGTCATGGGTCTGAGTCTCAACTCACTTGGCTACTCTATTAATAGTCAAAAACAAAAAGAGTTAGATCAAGCTACAGACCATCTCTATAAGCTGACCCCAAATATCAAAGCGATTGTAGCCGATGAAATGAAAACTTATATGATCCAAAATAATGCTGGAATTGGAGTCACCTTCTCTGGTGAAGCCAGACAGATGTTGGATGAGAATGAACATTTGCATTATGTAGTGCCGCCAGAAGGTTCGAACTTATGGTTTGACAATATTGTGATTCCACACACAGTTAAGAACCGGGAAGCAGCCTATGCCTTTATTAATTTTATGCTGCAACCAGATGTAGCGTTACAGAATGCGGAATACATCGGTTATTCCACTCCTAATCTAACGGCCCAGGCAGAACTACCAGATGAGATGCGTTTAGACCAGGCTTTCTATCCAACCGAAGAAGCCAAACAAAATCTGGAGGTCTATCAAAACCTTGGCCCTAAATGGCTGGGAATCTATAATGATCTATTCCTACAATTTAAAATGTATCCAAAATAATAGACTTCCTGCGGAACTAATGTATTAAATCCCATTTCTCAGTAAGAGAGATCGCACAACCACACTGAAACATTTTGTAACTCAGTCTTTTTCAAGTGATGACTCCGATAAATCTTAGGTTCTGTCACTGTTTTGCAGGAAGTCTAATAAGCAAAAAGAAAGGTTCTATAATAAGTTGTGTGGAAAGCTTGCTCTCCATGCAACTTTTTTTGTAATTCAGAGTGCAAAAAAAAGCAATTCCTAGTAAACTGATAAGTGAAAAAAAAACATCAGAATAGGAATTGCTTCATATGGACTATGTTACTCAAAAATTACTCGGAATTCAAGACCTAAACAT
>NZ_WSRS01000029.1 GCF_009767945.1 Streptococcus danieliae
CCCCCACCACAGGGAAAGCATCTCATAGAAATTCGAAAGAAGCCGGATTCGGATTGACGTTAAAACCATCTCAACACCCTTATTAAAAAGCTAAATAATAAAAGCCTAAAACTGTCAGTTTTCAGGGATTCCACACAACTTGACAAAGAGCCTTTAATAAGGGAAATAATTTTGTTTGGAATTTTTTTAGAATTTTCCATTTAGGTCGTTTTCGAGTCATTTCAGAACATTCAGGTTTGAAG
This sequence comes from Streptococcus danieliae, assembly GCF_009767945.1. Classification (GTDB taxonomy): domain Bacteria; phylum Bacillota; class Bacilli; order Lactobacillales; family Streptococcaceae; genus Streptococcus; species Streptococcus danieliae. The sequence goes on from NZ_WSRS01000029.1 coordinate 243, forward strand.
AAGGCCAATCTATGCTATACTGCATAAGCAGATTGGAGGTAGTATATGAAGACTCATTCACTTTCTTTGTCTGATTTACAGCTGCTTGTGGCAGGGACTGCTGGAACCTGTAAATTTGTGATGGCGGGTGCAAATGGCTATTCCTGCCGCTATCCAAATGGTCAATGGGACTATATTATAACTAAATCACCAATTGAGGCAACCAGAGATGTAGTAGTCAATGGCTGGATTTCCTCCATGGCTGGTGGTTATTGGTCAGGAAGGAGACCTTAAATGAAGGAAGAAGAATTGTTGGACAGCTACTACAATTTGTTGTTAAGTTCAGAGTTACGTTCGGATGAGCGAGAGCTACTCCTTAGTTATAAACAGGATTTACAATTTTCCAATAAGAACTGGAAATCCCGTTTTTTGAACCTAGTTGAGGATATTCGCTGCCTCTCTCTAAGAAAAATGAAACAAGAAAAATTGAGTCCAGATTTGGCAGACTTTTACAAAAAAGTAGCCTTTATGGGAAAAGTGGAAGAGGAACAAGCCAGAGGTTTGGCTTCTTTGGGGATCTTTTTCCATTGAGCTTAAAAGCCCTTCAGACCAAGTCTGAAGGGCTTTGTTTGGATTAACGGCCTTGGAAAAATTTTGGTTGTAAATAAAGAAGGGGATAGAGCACTACAAGGGTGACGAGTAGGGTTAAGCCACCTGCAGTAGCATTGACGGATAGGGAATAAAGAACCGGAGACATCCCTTCGGGAGCATAGTCTGACCAAAATAGAATCCCTGCCCAGAAGTGGAAGAGGTAACGAACCAAGATAGCAGTGATGGCTCCCAAGCTGGCTAGGCTAAAGGCTTTAGCGGTTTGTCCCTTGGCCAAGGCTTGCTTGAGCGGGGTAGAAAACAAGCCAGCTAAGCCCATTACTAAAAAGGCGAAAATATACTCAATCACAACCTGGGGAATGCTGAGGTAGTAGACCTTAGATAGTAAGAAATGAAGTAGTCCCCAGCAGAGTCCCGCTAAAAGCCCAGCTTTTAAGCCACGGCGTAGGGAAAAAAGGATGAGAGGGATAGTTCCGAAGGAAGGGGTAAACCAGGAAGCAAAATCTGGTAGTAAAGAAAGACTCATGGCAAGGGCTGCAAAGATAGCAGCCTCAGTCAAGACAAGCATATTTTTGGACATAAAAAACTCCTTTCGCAAAAGCCAAGGAGTGGTAAGGTCATGGATTAGTAGACTCGTTCTAGCGAAACTTCTATCAAATCAGGTGTTTAATTGAGATAGAGCTTCAGTCTTAACATTTTCCTGCGACAGTCCTAACTGTATCAGGTTCCATGGGTATAATCTCAGCCTCAGCACCCCAAATGTTTCATCTCCTTCAGTCTAGCATAGAAAGCGCTTAAATACAAGAAAAATGCCCTAAACCAGGGATTCTTAGAGAAGGTTGAATATGAAACCCGAATTATTCATACTTATTTAGAAAAATCAGGTGGAATCGTTGATAATTCAAGGAGTTCTCCTGGTTTCTTTGTTTCACCCATTGGGTGAAAAACAAAAACTTCCAGAAACCTTAGTATAGCAAGGGTTCTGGAAGTTTTTTGAATTCTGTATGAATAATTCGGGTGAAAGCAGTTTTGGATAGAAATTTACTGAGAAAAGGGATAGGAGAGTTCTTTTGAGTAGCAACAAAACCACCTCATCCTTCCAGGATTTGACACAGATTGTTGGAAGGATGAGGTGGTTTCAATTTCAACGAGTCTTAATTTCTGGGGCTTGCTAGGAGACTAACAGGGAGAATGTAGCCGCTGTGGTCCATAACCTGTCCCTTGATGCGTTTGAGTAGGATTTCCACCAGTAGCTCTGCCATTTCCGCGATGGGTTGTTTGATGGTGGTTAGCTGGGGATGGTAGTGTTCGACATAGTGGGTTCCGTCGTAGCCGACCACTTCCAGATCCAGTTGCATGCTTTGGGCAATATTTTGGACTTGGATAGCGGTTAAGTCATCTGAGGCGAAGATGCCATCCGGGAGCTTATCTCGGAGAATCTGGCGGATTTCCATTTCCTTCCGCTGGGTGCTGTAGTGGGAGGGGAGATTGATGATGGGAGCCTCGGGGAGGACGCTGGAGAAGCCGGCGTGGCGGAGGCTGGTTGGGGAATTGGAATTGTCATTTCCTGTTAGCATGAGGATGTTGCTAGCTCCGGTTTTTAGGAGGTAGTTGGCGGCAATTTTGCCACCGCTATAGTTATCCGATGCGACGACCGGAATGTCTGGGGAGAGGTTGCGGTCAAAAGCCACGATGGGAGCGGAGACTTGATTGTAATCCTCGATTCCCAGATTGTGGCTGGAGGAAATAATCCCGTCTACTTGATTGGCTTCCAACATTTCCAGGTATTCTTTTTCCTTTTCAGGTTCTCCTTGGCTGTTGCAGATAATGGTTTTATAGCCTTGTTTGAAAAGTTCTGCTTCGAGGGCATCGATGAGCTCGGCATAGAATACATGACCCAGTTTTGGGAAAATCAAGCCGACCAGTTTGGCGGATTTTCCTTGTAGGCTGCGGGCCATGTTGTTGGGCTTATAGCCGAGCTCCCGCATACTTTGGTTGACCTTGTCAATGGTTTTTTGAGACAGGTAACCTTTGCGGTTGATGACACGAGAGACTGTAGTTGGGCTGACGCCGGCATGTTCGGCGACATCCGTTAGTTTAACGGCCATGGTTTGCGAGTGGATAGTAGTGCCCAGTTACTTGTCCCTTGGTCTGATAGCAACCTGTTTGGTCCTGACCCGGGAAGGCCCGACCAGAGAGCACAAATTCGCCATCGTTGATAAAGATTTCAAAGGTGGATTGATCCACAAAAATCCGGAGCATGGTTTCCCCTTCTGGGAGGTCGAGACTGCGACTTTCTCCGTGTTCGAGGTCAAAGCGGTGAGCCAAGCCTGAACGGTCAACGGTTAGGCGACCTGCTTGACGGTCGATTTGGATTTGGAGACCTTCTTTGGCTGGATTGGCAAAAAGCACCAGGGTCGCATTGTCTTGCGCAGCGATAGTGAGCTCTAACTCATAACGATTGTTGGTTTCGAGGCGGTCAGCCCAGGTTTCCTGTCCTTGACGAAGATCTGTGATAGCTTCAACGGGTTCTTGATAGAGTTTCCCATCTTTTAGACTTAATTTTTTGACCAGAGACATACAACCTTGGTGTTCATAGTGATCGGACGGGTAGCTGATATCTGGCAAGCCCATCCAGGAGATGGCATAGGCTGTTCCGTCAGGAGCATTGAAGCCCTGAGTGGCATAGGTTTCAAATCCGTAGTCCAACTGCATTAGAGGACCAACATTGACCATTTGTGCCGTGGTCCTGTCAAACGATTGACCAATCTTATAGAGGTTAGGATAGATATTTTGGTAATCAAAAATTTCCTTGTCTAAGCCCTGTGGACAGTAGAGGAGGACCGGTTGCTGGTCAATAAAGACAAGATTTGGACACTCCATCATGTAGGCGGTACGGTCATTGGCAAAATCCAAATCACCAACGGCAACCCAGTTGCGGATATCCTTATCCTCAGCCTTGTAGAGACGGACAAAGCCTTTTTGGTCCAAGTCTTGCCCACCGACGATGGCATAATAATCTTCTTCCAATTGGAAGATTTGTGGGTCACGGAAGTGATCGGTCGCATCACTCGGCTGCTCAATCAGCACCTGATCGATTTTTTCCAAAGTGCCATCCCGATGCAGAAGAGCGCCAATTTGTTTGGGATGGCGGACCCAGTTCTCGTCGCGGACATTTCCAGTGTAAAAGAGGAAGAGTTGGTCTGCTACCTGTAGGGCGGACCCGGAATAAGCGCCATGGCTGTCAAGCGGGGTGTCAGGAAGAATTTTGAGACCGGTCTCCTTAAAGGTTACGAGGTCATTACTCTCCAACTGAACCCATTGCTTGAGTCCGTGAGCTGCTCCAAAGGGAAAATTTTGGTAAAAGAGAATCCACTTACCGTCAAAATAGGAGAATCCATTGGGGTCGTTGAGTAGGCCAGTAGCAGGTTCAACGTGGTAGTGGTTGTGCCATGGGGACTGAGCATTGAGTTCTTTCAGGTCTTGAACTTCTTGTTCTGTCCAGTCTTCATAACGTTTGTAACGTAATTCGGTAGTCCATTTCATAAAAGCGCCTCCATAGTTTTTGCTATTTTATAGTAAATGTTTTCCTAAGAAAAATCAAGGGTTTACCTCCTCAAAAACATTTTTTCTGCAAAACGATTGACATATTTCGCAGATGTGGTAGAATAACAAGTGACAAAACGGTGAACCGTTTTCAAAACTAAAACAAGGAGTTGTTATAATGGATAACAAGCAGATTGCCCAATCCGTAATCGAAGCGCTTGGTGGACAAGAAAACGTGAATAGTGTTGCCCACTGTGCCACTCGTCTACGGGTTATGGTCAAAGATGAGTCCAAAATCGACAAAGACACAGTTGAGAAATTGGACAAGGTTCAAGGAGCCTTCTTTAACTCTGGTCAATACCAAATCATCTTTGGTACTGGTACTGTTAATAAAATTTATGAGGAAGTTGTAGCTTTGGGACTTCCAACTAGCTCAACGGGTGAGCAGAAGGCTGAAGCAGCCAAGCAAGGGAACTGGTTCCAACGTTCGATCCGGACCTTCGGTGACGTGTTTGTTCCAATCTTGCCTGCGATCGTTGCGACTGGTCTTTTCATGGGGATTCGTGGTGCGATTACTAACGATGCGGTTCTTGGCTTATTTGGAACCACTTCAGAAGCCTTCTCAAGCACAGACTTCTACTTGTGGACTCAGGTTCTAACTGATACCGCCTTTATCTTCTTCCCAGCCTTGATTGCTTGGTCTGCCTTCCGTGTCTTTGGCGGAAATCCAGTTATCGGGATTGTCTTGGGCTTGATGATGGTTAGTCCAGCCCTTCCAAATGCCTGGGCAGTTGCTTCAGGAGATGCAGAACCCTTGATGTTCTTTGGTTTTATCCCGGTTGTCGGTTACCAGAACTCAGTACTGCCAGCCTTCTTCATTGGTTTGCTTGGTGCTAAGCTAGAGAAGTGGTTGCACAAAAAAGTGCCAGATGTTTTGGATCTCTTGTTGGTACCATTTATAACCTTCTTGGTTATGTCTGTTCTTGGTTTGTTTGTGATTGGACCTGTTTTCCACTCGGTTGAAAACATCGTCCTTGCAGCAACAACAGCAATCTTGGCCTTGCCATTTGGTCTTGCAGGATTGATTCTAGGTGGAGTTCACCAGTTGATCGTGGTTACAGGTGTTCACCATATTTTCAACCTCTTGGAAGCGCAGTTGATTTCAAATACTGGTCGCGATCCATTTAACGCCATCATTACAGCAGCGATGTCTGCCCAAATGGGGGCAACGCTTGCGGTTGGTGTCAAAACCAAAGATAAAAAGCTCAAAGCTCTGGCCTTCCCAGCAGCCCTATCTGCCAGTCTGGGAATCACTGAGCCAGCAATTTTCGGGGTTAACCTTCGTTTCGGTAAACCATTTGTAATGGGATTGATCGCCGGTGCAGCTGGTGGTTGGTTGGCATCCATCTTGAACCTTGCAGGAACAGGATTTGGAGTGACGATTATCCCTGGTACCCTTCTTTACCTAAACGGTCAGCTCTTGCAGTATGTCCTTATGGTTGCTGTATCAACGGGTCTTGGATTCGCCCTTACTTATTCTTTCGGCTATAAGGAAGAACAAGAAGAGGTTGCGGAAGTCGATGAGGCTGTTGAAGCAGCGCAAATGGTTGGTTTGCAGAATGAAGCTGTCGCAACTCCTGTTGAAGGAGAAACTGTAGCGCTTGAAACGGTTAATGATCCAGTCTTCTCAAGCGGTGCAATGGGCAGCGGAATTGCTATCAAACCAAGCCAAGGTGTGGTTTACGCACCAGCAGATGCAACAGTTACTGTGGCCTTTGAAACAGGTCATGCTTACGGTTTGAAAACAGACAAGGGTGCAGAACTCTTGATCCACGTGGGGATTGATACCGTTTCAATGGCTGGTAAAGGATTTGAACAAAAAGTTCAATCTGGCGCTAAAGTTAAAGCAGGGGATGTCTTGGGAACCTTCGATGCTGCAGCGATTGCGGAAGCAGGTTTAGAAGATACAACCATGTTTATCGTAACCAATACAGCTGAATATGAACAAGTAGCTCCAGTAGCAGCTGGACAAACTGTTCAAAAAGGTTCAAAAGTTCTTAGCCTTTCTGCTAAATAAGTGTTACCATAAAAGGCCGAGACGACTGTCTCGGCCTTCCTTATATCAAGAATCATAAAAAATTGAAATTAGGAGGATCTTGTATGTCTGAAAAATTATATGCTAGCTTAGAAGCTGGTGGAACGAAGTTTGTCTGTGCTGTCGGAAATAGCAACTTTGAAGTCGTGGAAAAAATCCAATTTCCAACTACAACACCTGCTGAAACGATTGGACAAGCGATTGACTTTTTCTCAAAATTTGACCTAGCTGGTTTGGCGATTGGTTCTTTTGGACCATTGGATATTGCCCATAGTTCTGAAACCTATGGCTATATCACAACAACTCCGAAACCTCATTGGGCTAATGTGGACTTGTTGGGTCCTTTTAAAGAGGCTTTGAATATTCCCGTTTATGTGACAACAGATGTAAACTCATCAGCTTTTGGTGAAATTGTTGCGCGTAACCACCAAGTGAAAAACCTTGTTTATTACACCATTGGTACAGGGATCGGGGCCGGTGTTATTCAAGATGGGATATTTATCGGAGGGCAAGGACACCCTGAAATGGGCCATGTACCTGTGGCTGTGCATGACCTGGATCGGAAAGCTGGTTTTGAAGGAATTTGTCCCTTCCATGGTGACTGTTTGGAAGGGATGGCAGCTGGACCAAGTCTGGAAGCCAGGACTGGTATTCGAGGTGAGAATATTCCTTTGGATTCGGATGTTTGGGATATTCAGGCTTCCTATATTGCCCAGGCAGCAGTGCAGGCAACCTTGACCTTCCGCCCACAAGTGATTGTATTTGGAGGTGGGGTTATGGCTCAAGAACACATGGTCGAGCGAGTTCACAAGCAATTTGAAAAAATGCTCAATGGCTACCTACCTGTGCCAGATCTAAAAGACTATATCGTTACCCCGGCTGTAGCTGACAATGGTTCCGCAACCCTTGGAAACTTTGTCTTGGCTAAAGAAGTGAGTGAGTCCTAAGATGGCTCCAGAAATCATTCGAGATCAGGTCTTTCTAAGCCAGCCGTCACTTCCTGTCACATCCATGGACATCGGTCTAGCCGACTCTCTACGGGCGGCCCTAGCAGCCAACCGCGAGCGTTGTGTGGGCTTGGCCGCCAATATGATTGGCCACCAGAAACAAGCCATGATTATTAGCCTGGCACCAGGTCTCGATTTGGTTCTCTTTAACCCAACCATCCTGAGCCAGTCTGAACCCTACCAGACAGAGGAAGGCTGTTTATCCCTAGACGGCATTCGGCCGACAAAACGTTATCGGAAAATCCAGATTGCCTATTGGGATCAAAACTTTCAACAGCAGGAACTGGATCTGGAAGGTTTTCCAGCCCAAATCTTCCAGCATGAATGGGATCATTTTCAGGGAATCTTGATTTAGGGCACCTCTAAAAAACCCAGTTTTTCTTCAAATTGAATCACTCAAACCTTGATAAATCAACATTTAGATTTTCAGAAATTTAGTTTTTAGGCTCGGGTTGGGAGTGGGACAGAACTAATTTTTTTCAAAATTAGTTCGTAGTCCCACCCCCGCAAGGTTGATTAGGTCGGGTTCGGAGCCTAAAAGGCGAACGAAACTGCCAATCAACTACTGCGTCAAAGGTATTTTGCTAATCATAAAGAGAGAGGCTAGACTTTTGTCCCAGCCTCAATCTCCCAGATCTTTTTCATGCTATACTGAAGATATCTGAAAGGGGGATCAAATATGAGTCCGAGTGAATTGTGGCAGGCTTATTTATTGATCAATCCAACTGCGGGTTCGCAACCAGAGGCTTGGGCCTTTGGAGCGGAGGCTGATCGACTAGCGGGCTTGGTGTTGGCGGGCCAAAAGACGGCGACTAGCTCTGCTTATGACTTGTATCAATTGGCGGGGGAAGACCTACCAAAGGAGGGTGGTTATGACATTCTTTTAGATGGTCAGGGACAGGCTCTTGCTGTTTTGGCAACTCGTAAGGTCTATGTCTGTCCTTTTGATCAAGTCATGGAGGAACATGCTTACCAGGAGGGGGAGTATGAGCCCTTGCCAGGAGAGTCAGCGGATCTAGAATCATTTAAGGCAGCCAGTCTGCTTCATTGGCGGCAGGTGCATGAGGATTTTTTTACAGTAGCTTTAATGGAAGCGGGCTTGAATTTTTCAGAAAAGATGTTGGTTGTTTGTGAAGAATTTGAGCTGGTTTACCGCCCTGAAGATTAGGGAGGGCTGAACAGCCACTGAGAGGTAGATCTCGCCAAGGAGTATGCCTGCAATTCAGGGGAAAGTGTCACCGTCTTCGGCTGAATCACTAGAGGATGTAGAAGCAACCGCGATCAGTCTCTATGTTCCGATTTCCAAGCATGGTTTTCATTTACTGACAGTACCGCAAGGCAAGGATGAACTTTTTGTAACCATTGAGGTTGATGATGGTGCTTATCCAGCGGATATTTTTATCGATAGCATCTCGGGTGCGATTGATGTGATTGTTTCGGAGCCTTTTGATGGGGATTACCAGATTGATCTGTATAATGGAGCACGGTTGTTAGAGATGCCCTCAACAATGCACAGGAGTCCTCGTAAAATTCGTATTGTTGCTTATAGAGATGTTCGGATTAAAACAGGAGACTAGCGGGGGTCCATCCTCGGTCGACTTGTAGCCCTTCAAACCTTGACATTTGGCCAAAAGATGATACTATAAAGTCAAGTTATAAAACGTTTACAGAGGTGATGGAAATGGCTGAAAAATCATGGTTTCAGAAACGAATTGGTTCTTTATTTACGAGTAAGGAAATGGAGACCAGTGGTGAGGTTGTTGTAGCGAGTCCCCTTGAGGGACTGGTCTTGCCCTTGGAAGAGGTTAGTGATCCTGTTTTTGCGAGTGGAGCTATGGGTAGGGGTTTTGCAGTTAAGCCGGAGAGCGATCTCGCTTACGCACCTGTGAGTGGTGAAGTGACCATTGCTTTTGAGACGGGGCATGCTTATGGTTTGCGCACCGATCAAGGAGTGGAGCTATTGATTCACGTTGGGATTGATACGGTGTCCTTAGAGGGGGCAGGTTTTGATGCCCGTGTCAAACAGGGACAGCAAGTTGAAGCCGGTGAGGTCTTGGCCCAGTTTGATCGAGAAGTTATTGCCCAAGCTGGTTTGGAAGCGACAACGATGATTATCGTGACGAATCCAGCTGACTATTCTCAGATGGAGCGGTTAGCCCCTGAGACTGTGAAAGAGGGAGAAGCCCTGTTTGTTTTGAAGCGACCAGAATAAGAGGTCGAAGAGCTGTTCATCACGGGCAGCTTTTTTTGTCAGCCCAGCTGGATTGGTTGGAAAGTCTTTTTCCATTTTCGGCTAAGAATTTTCAAGATGTCCTAGATTATGGTATAATGAAAGGCAGTAAAAAATCAATAAGTAAGGAAAACGATGGCAAATTTATTAAAATCCATTATTGAAAACGACCGGGGAGAACTCCGGAAAATTGAACGAATGGCAGACCGTGTTTTTTCCTATGAAGAGGAAATGGCTGCTCTTACGGATGAGGAACTCAAGGCTAAAACCGATGAGTTTAAAGAGCGGTATGACGAAGGTGAGTCCCTAGATGATCTTTTGTATGAAGCCTTTGCGGTTGTCCGTGAAGGTGCTAAACGGGTACTTGGGCTTTTTCCTTATAAGGTACAGGTTATGGGGGGGATTGTGCTCCATCATGGCGATGTACCGGAGATGCGGACGGGTGAAGGGAAGACTCTGACCGCGACCATGCCGGTTTACCTCAATGCCATTTCTGGTGAAGGGGTCCACGTTGTTACAGTTAATGAGTATCTGAGTGAGCGGGATGCAACTGAGATGGGTGAACTCTACTCGTGGTTGGGTCTTTCTGTAGGGATCAACTTGGCTTCTAAGTCACCGATGGAGAAGCGTCAAGCCTATGCCTGTGACATCACTTATTCTACGAATGCCGAGATTGGTTTTGACTACTTGCGGGACAACATGGTGGCGCGTCCGGAAGATATGGTTCAACGCCGTTTGAATTACGCCTTGGTTGATGAGGTCGATTCTATCCTGATTGATGAGGCTCGGACGCCTTTAATTGTATCGGGGCCGGCTTCTTCTGAAACCAACCAGTTGTATTACTTAGCGGATCGCTATGTTAAAACCTTGAACGAGGATGACTACATTATTGATGTGCCATCCAAGACTATTGGTTTGTCTGATTCTGGGATTGACAAGGCCGAAGCCTACTTCAAGCTAGACAACCTCTATGACATTGAGCATGTAGCCTTGACCCACTTTATTGACAATGCGCTGCGGGCCAACTACATCATGACCTTGGATATTGACTATGTGGTCAGTCCAGAACAAGAGATTCTGATCGTCGACCAATTTACAGGTCGGACCATGGAAGGACGCCGTTTTTCTGACGGTTTGCACCAAGCCATTGAGGCCAAGGAAGCTGTTCCGATTCAAGATGAAAGTAAAACATCGGCTTCGATTACCTACCAGAACCTCTTCCGGATGTATAAAAAGCTATCTGGAATGACCGGGACGGGTAAAACGGAAGAAGAAGAGTTTCGTGAAATTTACAATATTCGGATTATCCCAATTCCAACCAACCGTCCTGTACAGCGGATTGACCATCCAGACTTGCTTTACCCAAGTCTAGAAGCTAAATTTAAGGCCGTGGTTGAAGAAGTCAAGTACCACTATGAGAAACGCCAACCAGTTCTTGTTGGTACGGTTTCGGTTGATACAAGTGACTACCTGTCTCAAAAATTGGTAGCAGCAGGAATCCCGCATGAAGTTTTGAATGCCAAAAACCATTACAAGGAAGCTCAAATCATCATGAATGCGGGCCAACCTGGTGCTGTTACGATTGCCACTAACATGGCTGGACGGGGAACCGACATCAAGTTGGGAGAAGGAGTCCGTGAAAATGGTGGACTCTGCGTAATTGGAACTGAGCGTCATGAAAGTCGTCGGATTGATAACCAGCTGCGGGGACGGGCTGGTCGTCAAGGAGACCCAGGAGAATCACAATTCTACCTCTCCCTCGAAGATGATTTGATGCGTCGTTTTGGTTCAGAACGGATTAAAGCTCTTTTGGATCGGATGAACTTGTCCGAAGAGGAATCTGTGATTCGCTCTGGGATGTTGACCCGTCAAGTGGAAGCGGCTCAGAAGCGAGTTGAAGGGAACAACTACGACACTCGTAAACAGGTCTTGCAGTATGACGATGTGATGCGGGAACAGCGGGAGATCATTTATCGGGAACGGTATGATGTGATTTCTGCTGACCGGGACTTGGCTCCTGAGATCCATGCCATGATTCGTCGGACCATCAAACGCCAAGTGGAGAACCATAGCCGTTCTTCTAAGGAAGAGCGCTTAGAAGCACTTTACAATTTTGCCCATTATTGCCTTGTTCCGGAAGATGAAATCGAAAAAGAAGATTTGGAAGGTCTTTCAGATGCGGCCATGGTCGATTATCTCTACGACTTGGCGATGGATGTTTACGATGACCAGGTTGCTAAATTGCAGGATGATTCTGCGGTTAAGGAATTCCAGAAGGTCTTGATTCTACGAGTTGTTGATAACAAGTGGACAGATCATATCGATGCCTTGGACCAACTCCGGAATGCCGTTGGTTTGCGGGGATATGCCCAAAACAATCCAGTCGTAGAATACCAGTCTGAAGGTTTCCGCATGTTCAATGACATGATTGCATCCTTGGAGTATGATGTGACTCGTTTAATGATGAAGGCACAGATCCATCAACAAGAACGTCCTCGGGCCGAGCATAAGATTACAACAACTGCAACCCGCAATATTGCCGCAGAAGGTAAGGAATTACCAGGAGATATTGATTTAAACCAGGTTGGTCGTAACGATCTTTGCCCTTGTGGATCTGGTAAACGATTTAAAAACTGTCATGGACAGCGCTAAAATGGCTTAACAGGCTCGAGTTGGTTATAGACTCCAGCAGAATGTAACTGGCAGCAGGCCTCAAGGCATTGTAGAATTAAATGGAAGGAGTGTGGGCAGTCAAGCTCCACTCCTTTTTGCAGGTAAGAAGATGATTATTGGATATGGGATAGATATGGAGGACTTGGCTTCGATTGCCAAGGTAGTGGAAAAGAAGCCACGCTTTGCGAGTAAGGTGTTAAGGCCCGCAGAGCTAGCTGTTTATGAAAGCTTGAGCCCGAGACGCCAACTGGAGTATTTGGGGGGGCGCTGGACGGCTAAGGAAGCCTTCGCCAAGGCCTGGGGAACCGGGATTGGTGCAGGACTCTTGCGCTTTCAAGATTTAGAGATTTTAAACAGGGAAAATGGGGCTCCATATTTTTCAAAAGCCCCCTTTGCCGGGAGCATCTGGATTTCTATTAGCCATACCAAAACAATGGTTCAAGCCAGTGTCATTTTAGAGGAGGTAAGCCATGAAAACGAGTCCCCATCGGCCGACTAAGGCAGTTATTGCACTAGATGCCATCGCCTATAATATTGAGCAGGTTGCTAGCCAATTACCGGTAGGAACCCTGCGAATGGCTGTGGTCAAGGCCAATGCCTATGGCCATGGAGCAGTTGCGGTCTCTCATTATATCCAAGGGATCGTAGATGCCTTTGGCGTTTCAAACATTGATGAGGCCTTGGAGTTGCGGGAAACAGGGATTACAAAAGATATTTTGGTCCTAGGGGTGACAGCCTATGCGGCGGTGTCTCTGGCCCAGGAGCACGACATTTGCTTGACAGTGGCTAGTAGCGACTGGGTTCACGAGCTCTTGAGCTTGGGCCAGAGTCTGAAAGGTTTACGGGTCCATCTGAAGGTTGATTCTGGTATGGGGCGGATTGGTTTCCGGTCGGCCGCAGAAGTTCAGCAAGCCCAGCAGGCCTTGCAGACCCAAGGCGTGCGAGTGGAAGGTATTTTTACCCATTTTGCGACTGCTGATGAAGTGGATACAGTCTATTTTGATGAGCAGGAGCAGCGCTTTGCCAGCCTCTTAGCGGAGCTGGACCAAGTTCCAGCTCTGGTGCATGCTTCTAATTCTGCAACCAGCATTTGGCATCCTGAGACGGTCTTGAACATGGTGCGCTTGGGTAATATTATTTATGGTATGAATCCGAGTGGCGGTCTTTTGGGACTTCCTTTTGAAATCAAAGCAGCCTTGTCCTTGGAATCAGAACTAGTCCATGTTAAAAAAATCGCTGCCCAGCAAGGTGTGGGATATGGGAAAACCTATGTAAGCCAGGAGGAAGAGTATATCGGGACGCTCCCGCTAGGCTATGCCGATGGTTGGACGCGGGACATGCAGGATTTTCATGTCCTGGTTGACGGTGCCTTTTGCCCCATTGTCGGACGTGTTTCGATGGATCAACTGACCATTCGTCTGCCTCAGGCCTATCCGCTTGGAACCAAGGTCGTTTTGATTGGGACCAGTGGTCAGGAGGCCATTGATGTGACCCAAGTCGCAGACTATCGTGGGACCATTAACTATGAAGTTGTTTGTTTGTTGAGTGATCGTATTCCTCGAGTCTATCGGAAATAGGTGATCTATGAATTTGCATCAACCCTTAACCGTTTTAGCCGGTGTTGGTCCTAAGTCGGCAGAAAAGTGGACGCGTCTGGGGATCCAGACCCTGCAAGATTTACTCTTGTATTTTCCCTTTCGTTACGAAGATTTCAAAAATAAGTCGGTATTTGATCTAGAGGATGGTGAAAAGGCCGTCTTGTCTGGCCAGGTAGTTCGTCCGGCCAGTGTACAGTATTATGGCTACAAGCGGAACCGCGTGCGTTTTTCCATCCAACAAGACCAGGTGGTGATTGGTGTTAACTTTTTTAACCAACCCTATCTGGCAGACAAGATTCAAATGGGGGCGACGGTGGCTGTCTATGGCAAGTGGGATCAAGCCAAGAATAGTCTGACCGGAATGAAATTTCTGACCCAGATTGACCAGGAGTTGCAGCCGGTCTACCATGTGGCTCAAGGGATTTCCCAGGCCAGCTTGGTGAAGTTAATTCGCCAGGCTATAGATGAGGGGCTCCATCACTTATTGGAGGAGAATTTACCCCAGACCTTGCGGGACCGCTACCGCCTCTTGGACCGGGTTAGGGCAGTTGAGTACATGCACTTCCCCCCAGATTTGCCAGCTTATAAGCAAGCTTTACGGCGGATTAAGTTTGAAGAGCTCCTCTATTTTCAATTGCCTTTGCAGCTCCTAAAAAGAGAGCAAGGCCAGGTTGGGGAGGGGGAAATCCTGGCTTATTCACCGGATCTCCTGGCCCAGGCGAAGGATCAACTCCCTTTTTCCCTGACTCAAGCCCAGGAGCAGGTCTTGCAGGATATTTTGGCAGACATGGCCAGTGACCGGCAGATGAGCCGCTTGCTGCAGGGAGACGTGGGAAGTGGAAAAACGATTGTCGCTGCCTTGGCCATGTATGCCGCTTTTACCGCCGGCTATCAAGCAGCTCTGATGGTGCCAACGGAAATCTTGGCGGAACAGCACATGGAGAGCTTGAATCAGCTCTTCCCAGAGGTGCCTAAGGTCTTACTCAAGGGGAGTCAGACGGGGACTGTCCGGCGGGAGGTCTTGGAAGAAATCGCGTCTGGGCAGGCAGCTTTTGTGATCGGGACCCATGCCCTCATTCAGGAGGGCGTGACCTATCAGCGCCTGGGTTTGATCATTGTCGACGAGCAGCACCGCTTTGGAGTCAAGCAAAGACGGGCCTTACGGGAGAAGGGACTGCGGCCGGATGTTCTCATGATGACCGCAACGCCCATCCCACGTACTCTGGCCATCACAGCCTATGGTGACCTCGATGTCTCGGTCATTGACCAGTTGCCAGCAGGACGCAAACCGATTATTACCCGCTGGGTCAAGCATGAGCAACAGGACCAGGTCTACAGCTGGTTAAAGGAGGAAATCGGCAAGAAAGGGGCCCAGGCCTATGTGATTTCCCCTTTAATCGAAGAATCCGAAGCTCTGGATTTAAAAAATGCCCAAGACCTACAAAGTGAATTACAAGCCTTCTTGGGACAGGATATTCAAGTTGGCCTACTCCACGGTCGGATGAAGGCGGTTGAGAAGGACCAGGTTATGGATCGCTTTAAAGCTGGAGAGTTGAATGTCCTGGTCTCCACAACAGTGATCGAGGTCGGGGTCAATGTCCCCAATGCTTCCATTATGATCATTGTTGATGCCGACCGCTTTGGCCTTAGCCAGCTCCACCAGCTCCGCGGCCGAGTCGGCCGCGGCTCCATTCAATCCTATGCAGTCCTCATCGCCAACCCCAAAACCGAAACCGGTAAATCTCGGATGAAAATTATGACGGAAACCACAGATGGTTTCCGCCTAGCCGAAGAAGACCTGAAAATGCGAGGCTCCGGTGAAATCTTCGGGACCCGCCAATCAGGTCTACCTGAATTTCAGGTAGCAGATATCCTAGAGGACTTTCCAATCTTGGAAGAAGCCCGAAAAGTGGCCCAAGAAATTGTCCAAGATCCAGATTGGCGGACCAATCCCCTCTGGCAGGAAATTACCTGGAATTTAAAAGAAGAATCTTTGTTGGATTAGATGAGCAAAGACCTGGCGCTGAAGTGCCAGGTCTTTTTGGATTCTTGGCCAAGTCTAGTGAAGGGGATTTAGTTGGATTTGGCAACAGAAGATCTATTCTGGTCGTGGGGAAAATAGGTGAGAACCACTCAACAGGCACTGTGAAAGTAGTCTGAAATTTTACATTACCTGAATTATTCATACAGAATTCAAAAAACTTCCAGAACCCTTGCTATACTAAGGTTTCTGGAAGTTTTTGTTTTTCACCCAATGGGTGAAACAAAGAAACCAGGAGAACTCCTTGAATTATCAACGATTCCACCTGATTTTTCTAAATAAGTATGAATAATTCGGGATTAAGTATGTTAAAATGAATACATGAATACTGAAGAAGAGTTGGTGTGATAATGGTGGATTTGAAGATTGAAATTGGTAAGAAAATCAAAACCATGCGGATGGCTAGAGGTTGGACGCAAGCAGACTTGTGTGGAGATGAAACGGAATTGACCATCCGCCAACTGGCTCGAATTGAGAATGGTCAAGCCATGCCTACTATTCCTAAGCTAGTTTACCTAGCTCAACAACTTGATGTGAACCTTCAGGATTTAGTGGATTTGGCTACAGTAGAACTCCCTAAAAAATATTTAGCCCTAAAGAATAGACTGATAAGGTATCATACTTACGGAGATCCTGACCGTATCGCCCAGCAAGAACAGATATTTGATGAGATTTATGATGAATTTTATGATAATTTGCCAGAGGAAGAGCAGTTATCCGTTGAAATCTTACAGGTCCATGCCAATGTTTTTAGTAGTTTGGATGTAGGTTTTGGTTTAAGTTTGTTGGAAGAATATTTTCAACAGGTGTTGAAAAAGAACGTCTATAGTTCCAATGATTTGCTGATTATTAATGTTTATTTCTTATGTTGTGCAGTCGGATTAGAAGATAAGGAATATTTTGAGGAATTATCCAACAGAATTTTACTTTCTATTGATTATAGTGACTTGAATCATCTATACTTGTTAGAGCGGATTATCATTAGTATATTAGCTCAAATAGATTATAGAGATTATTTACCGTATATCAAAACTTTAAGAGAAATCATCGAAGAATCTAAGAATTACCAACACAAGCCGTCGGTATATGCTTTTGAAGCAAAGTACTTTTTGGAAATTGAAGGGGACAAAGAAAAAATGATCGAATCTTACGATAAAGCGATTTTATTCGCAAAAATGCTGAATGATGATATTTTAGTGAAAAAACTTGAGCTGGAAAAAGAAAAAGATTTAGCAACCTGACTTCTAAGTCATGTTGCTTTTTTATTTTTTGAGGTATACTAGGAACAAGAAGAAAGCGATTCCAAACAAATAAGGAGGTCGACTATGATTTTGATTACGGCTCTACTAATGATAATAGACTTCCTGCGGAACTAATGTATTAGATCCATTTCTCAGCAGGAGAGATCGCATAACCACACTGAAACATTTTGTAACTCAGTCTTTTTCAAGTGATGACTCCGATAAATCTCAGGTTCTGTCACTGTTTTGCAGGAAGTCTAATGTATCAGGCGGAGATCGATTCTGGGGAAATGTTTTTACGGGAGCTATGGGGGGAGCAGCAACAAGTATTCAGCTTTGTACAGTTTCTGATCCTGCGTATGAGATTTGTGTTGGTGGCTTTGCTGCAGTAGGAGGTGCAATTGGAGGATGGGGAACTTAATGTTATTTTTAGGGATAGTACTCACTGGCTTTTTGAATTATGTTCATTATGCCAATTTGCGATTATTTTTGATTATATCCTTTTTACAAGTTGTCTTTCTAATCATTATTCATTATCTAACAAAAAAGTTTACTTCAAATATTCCAATTGAGGAATCGAATTATCGGGTTAGTCTAAAGAAACTAGTAATTGTATCGATTTCGATATTGTCATTAGGAATCTTGCAAGGCCAGATGATTTATTGTTTAAATCTGATCATTACCGCCTTTATGTGTCAATATATTGCGGTAAGAAATGGTTATAGACTGGCTACTTGAGTACTCTGTAATTAGATTACCAATTCCTTATCTGGAGTAATTGGTGGAGGATACGGATTGCAGTGTGTTTTGGGTACTGCGGGCGGTGCGATACTCGGTGCTGCTGCAATGGGTCCTGCAGGTGCACTCGTAGGAGTAACAGCTGGTAGTACAGCATTTTGTTATTCTACTGTTCATTAGGGGTAGTAAAATATGTTAAAGAAATTTATTTTTAAACCAGCTTTTATTTTTATAGTTGGGATGTCATTGAAATTTATTTTTGAAATTATGAGTGGAGGTCCCTTAGAAGGTAAGGGAGTTCTTAGACTGATTCTAGTAATTTTGGGATTGTTACTCTGTATTTTAGGTGCTATCAAGACTATGAAAAAAGCTGAATTTTAAATTGACTAGAATCCTGATAGGAAGTTTTGGGAACCGTTCGGGAAATAGATGTCAGTAGAAAAAATAGTGTGATCCCGAATTATTCATAGATAACTAAAAAAACTTCCAGAACCCCTGATAGATCAAGGTTTCTAGAAGTTTTCTTTGTTTCACCCATTGGGTGAAACAAAGAAACCAGGCGGAATCCTTGGATTATCAACGATTCCACCTGATTTTTATGATAGGTATGAATAATTTGGGGTGATATGTTTATGGTGTCAAGTTGCAACTGGTAAAAATAGAATAAAGGAGATTTTAAGATGGATACAATGACAGTTGGTTATTTTGATGTACTATCAGAAAAAGATTTGCTTGAAATTGAAGGTGGTAATTGGGTTCAATGTGGTCTTGGAACTGTTGGGGGAGCTTTAACAGGAGCTTTAGCAGGTTCTGCGGTAGGGACAGTTACTCTTCCAGTTGTAGGAACGGTTTCCGGAGCAGCAGTTGGATTCTGGGGTGGCGGTGCTTCTGGTGCAGCAACGTCTTGTTTCCCATAATAATTTGATAGTGAGGGATACTATGAAACAAGTAGTACCGTTCATAATTATGGTTTGTTTTATAATACCCGAATTATTCATAGATAACTAAAAAAACTTCCAGAATCCCTGATAGATCAAGGTTTCTAGAAATTTTTGATTTTCACCCATTGGGTGAGACATATGACTGGACAAAAAAAGGGTTCCCCTTTATGATATAAGCATCAAAAAAATCACAATCAGAAAGGAAACCCATATGTTTAGTCTAACAAATAACAGTTCTAAAAACAACACTTTTTCTTTCGA
>NZ_WSRS01000002.1 GCF_009767945.1 Streptococcus danieliae
TTCGCATCCACTAAACCAATCTCCTCTACTCATGTTTTCTGAGACTAGTATAGCTAGATTTCTACTTTATCGGAAGATACCTTGTTATTGGGCGCTTACATTAAAAAGCTAAATAATAAAAGCCTAAAACTGTCAGTTTTCAGGGATTCCACACAACTTGACAAAGAGCCAATTTTTTTTGCAAAAAAAAACTCTATGGATTAAAAATCCATAGAGTCAATGGCTATTCTGAATCAGACTCTGCTGCTTTCTCTGGGTTTGCTTCCATTTTTGAAACAATTTCATCAAAAGAAAGGGGGTGAACATCTGTCTCCTCTTCCTCTTTATTAACTGGCATTTTACCAGTTTCATAAAGGGATTTAATCTCTTGACTATCTAGAGTTTCATGTTCTAAGAGAGCTTGAGCAATGAGAGCGTGTTTTTCGCGGTTATCTTCAATAACTTTACGAGCTGCTTCATGGGCTTCTACCAAGAGTTTCCGGACTTCCTGATCAATTTCCCGAGCTGTTTGTTCAGAAACTGATTTTTCTGGGCTCACTTGGCCACTAAACAAAGCATGGTTTCCTTCATATTGAACAGGACCAAGCACGTTGCTCATTCCATATTCAGTAACCATACTTCGAGCTAACTGAGTCGCTTGTTCAAAGTCATTGGAAGCACCAGTGGTCTGAACACCAAAAATGATTTCTTCGGCAACACGACCACCCATCAAGCCTGCCAATTGTTCCTTCATATCATCCTTGGAAAGAAGGGATTGGTCTTCTTTTGGAAGAGCAATCATGTAACCACCTGCACGGCCACGGGGGACAATGGTAACTTTGTGGACCACACGCGCGTTTGACAATACCAAACCGACGATGGTATGACCAGCCTCGTGGTAGGCCACAATTTCCCGGTCTCGTTTGGATACTTCCTTGTCTTTCTTGGATGGACCAGCAATCACACGGTCTTCCGCCTCATCGATATCTGAAGCATCAATTTCTGTTTTGTTGCGACGCGCAGCTACCAAGGCTGCTTCGTTCAAGACGTTCTCCAAATCAGCTCCCACAAAACCTGGGGTTTGTTGGGCCACCAATTTCAAGTCAACATCTTTGGCCAAAGGTTTGTTCTTGGCATGGACGCGAAGAATCGCTTCCCGGCCTTTCACATCTGGACGACCGACCAAAATCTTCCTATCAAAACGACCTGGACGAAGCAGGGCAGGATCCAAGACATCACTCCGGTTGGTTGCAGCAATAACAATAATGCCTTCGTTGCCTGCAAAACCATCCATTTCGATCAATAATTGGTTAAGGGTTTGTTCGCGTTCATCATTTCCGCCACCCATACCAACACCACGACGGCGACCAACAGCATCAATCTCATCAATAAAAATGATGGCTGGGGCAGCTTTTTTGGCATCTTCAAAAAGGGAGCGAACCCGACTGGCTCCGACACCGACAAACATTTCCACAAAGTCCGAACCAGAAATACTGAAGAATGGCACACCAGCCTCCCCAGCAACAGCCTTGGCCAAGAGGGTTTTACCAGTCCCTGGAGGGCCCTCTAGCAAGACTCCAGCCGGAATCCGCGCACCAAGGTTGGTAAAGCGTTTTGGGTCCTTGAGGAATTCAACAACTTCTACCAACTCTTGTTTTTCTTCTTCAGCACCGGCTACGTCTGCAAACCGAACTTTGATTTCTTCCTTGGTAGCAGCTTTGGCACGGTTCCGACCAAAGTTCATAGCACCGCGTGCCCCGCCTCCGTTCTGGTTCATCATGGTCATGAAGAAGAACAGAACAATGACAAAGGGAACAATGCTGATCATAAACTGAATCCAAGCACCACTGGAGCTTTCCCGCTTAATGCTAAGATCAGCTCCCTTTTCTTGGGCTAGATCCTGAATTTTAGAAATATTGGCTTCTGATGGTAGGATGATGCTGGTAAACTGCTCAGCTTTCACCGAATTGGCGTCAAAAAATTGGACTCCTAGATCCGTTTTTACCTCTTGTGCTTCTTTATAAGTCCCTTGGATCTCAATCACACTACCATTGGGTTGGTAGCTAAGCTTCTTGACATTGCCACTTTCTAATTGCTTGGTTAACTCTGAAAAGGAGAGTTGTTGTGTCTGACTACCAGAATTAGAGCCAAATAGCATTTGGAAACCAGTAATCACGGCAACAATCACAAGGAGATAGGCCAAGGGATTACGACCGACGAATCGGTTGTTTTGTTTCTTCATGTAGTTCCGTTTCCTTTTATATTTTATTGATAAACTTCCTCTTTTAAAATTCCAATGTAAGGAAGGTTACGGTAATTCTCTTGATAATCTAGCCCAAAACCAACGACAAATTCATTGGGAATGGTGAAGCAAGAATAGTCTGCATCAATTTCAACCTGACGTCCTTCTGGCTTGTCCAAAAGGGTTACGATCTTAAGAGAGGCTGGCTTGCGCTCTAAAAACATCCGTTTCAAAACATCCAAGGTCAAACCGGAGTCAATAATATCCTCAATGATAACAACGTGTCGATTTTCAATATCAGCTGTTAGATCTTTAACCACAGTCAACTCGCCTGTACTCGCCATTCCACCTTGGTAACTTGAAACAGCCATATAATCTGTCTCCAAATGAGCATCGACATGGTTAATCAACTCCGCCATAAAGGGAATGGAGCCTTTTAGAATTCCTACAAAAATTGGATTTTTCTCTTGGTATTCTTGGGTCAAAGTCTGACCTAACTTTTCTGCAGCGGCAACAATCTCTTCATGAGAGATAAGTACGTTCTTGATATCCTGATCTAACATATATATTTCCTACTCTATTTTCATTTTTTGGACATAAATTCTAGCCTTCATTATACCATGTTCATTCTCGATACTCAAACATGGGCCATGACTATTGACAATTCCCTGAATCTTTTCATTCTGCTCGACAATGACGGCCTGCTCCCGCTCCTGAACCGGAATTTTCTCATTAATAAACCAACGCCGCAATTTTCGCCGATAACCGTTCCATTCAAAGGCATCCCCTTCTTGACGTCGACGCAAGAGAACTGGCTTTGACTCCACGAGAATCTCCGCCAGAATAGGACCTTGGGGTTTTCTTTCGAAGAAAAAGCGAAAGGCACCAAAATCAGTCACCTGGCCGACTTCTAGCAAAAAGGGAGGGAGCTCTTCTTGGCTGGAAGGAGGACTTGTAATTTCAAAGCTATTGTAGCGTTTGTCTAACCAGTAGCCCTGCCCTAGATAAGTCCGGTGACTTCCATCTTTCCGCAATAGACGAGCCAGGGAGTCAAGGCTGTTCGGTCCCCTGTGGAGCTGGGGATAGTTCTTTAAATACTGGTCTAAGAGGTACATTTGTAAGACCTCTGGCTCCTCTTGCCATTTTTCCAAATGGGAGGGATCCAAAGGCGGAATCCGACTGGCCAAGAGACCATAGAGGTCTTCCACCTGCTGGGATAAACGCAAAAGGCCACGATCAAGCCCCGGATTCTCCGCCCGCAAAAGGGGCAGTAGCTGATGGCGAACTCGATTACGAAAATAGGTGGGGGAGCTATTGGAGCTATCTTCAAAATAAAACTCCTGGGGCAGGTCCTGCTTGGCAAAGGGAAGCAGAGGACGAATCAGCTGACCAGGGCCAAACAACTGACACTGCTTCATCCCTCCCAGGCTCTCCAAATGCTTGCCTTGAATAATTCGCATCAGGATGGTCTCAACCTGATCATCCTGATGGTGGGCTGTGATCAGGGCTGTGTAGGCCTCTTCAACCATCAGGCGCTTAAAAAAGGTGTAACGAAAATCACGCGCCGCTAGCTCTGTAAATTTTCCTGTAAAAGAGCATGAATAGAAGGGAATTTCCAAGTCTTGCGCCAGGCGCTCTAGGGACTTCTCCTCCCAAGCAGCTTCCGGACGTTGACCATAATTTACATGGGCCAGCCCCATCTGAATCCCCAATTCCTCTTGGTGCCGATAGAGAAAACTCACTAAATACAGGGAGTCTTTACCTCCTGATAAGGCCACCAAAACCCGGCTATGCTCTTGAAAAAATTGCTGGTCTAGCACATGTTGGCGTAAATGTTCCTCAAATGTCATTTGAGTACCTCGTAGATATCCTTGGAAATGCGAGCAATCAGGTCCATTTCTTTATTCTCCGTGAAAACAACAAGAACATAGGGAGACTTGGCAAAAACAATAGCTGCATCGTGGTGAAAGTCATCCGCATCACCAATTTTATGAGCAACTAGAACCGGCAGATCTTTGGGAATCCGCTGGTCGTCAAAATTCGTTTGCTTGAGCATCTCCAAAAGCTCGCCTTGCTGGTCATAAATGGCTTCCATCAGGAAACCTGCCATTTGCGGGCTCACCTCCCGGTCCACAACATCCCAAGTCTGCCCCACAATCTGACGAATTTCCTGGTGGAAGTCTTGATTGGAGGAGTCCGTCCCATAATAGCCCAAGATATTATGAGCTACATTATCGGACTCTTTGGCTGCTTTTTCCTCTAGTTCCTTAAGACTGTAGTTTTTTCC
This sequence comes from Streptococcus danieliae, assembly GCF_009767945.1. Classification (GTDB taxonomy): domain Bacteria; phylum Bacillota; class Bacilli; order Lactobacillales; family Streptococcaceae; genus Streptococcus; species Streptococcus danieliae. The sequence continues at coordinate 4,509 of NZ_WSRS01000002.1, forward strand.
ATCCGGTTCTTTGGGAAGACTGCCTGTTCCAGCTGGATCATAAGCGCCATCATAGTCTTCCGTTTCTTTCTTATAAAGAAAGGTGTCTGTCCACTTTAAAGTGCCGTCCAGGACCTGCTTTTGCACATAGTAAAGGTAGGGAAGTTTGGTGATACTAGCCGAATACATGATTTGATCTAGCTTCACCCCTGCCACCTGCTGGGTTTCCAGTTGTTTCACATAGATGCCCAGTCCCTCTTCTTGGTACTTCTGCTCCAAAAGCTCCTGTACCCGCTGGATACGGTTGTCCTCCTTTGATAAAGAAGACCAGGCAACATATTCCCCTTTATCGGTAAGGGCAAAGGGACCACGTGGATAGGTCAATTTTTGAACAATCCGTACCTGCTGATAAGGCTTGTAAGGAACAGAGGCAGGTTTTGTCTGAGCTGTTGGAAACTCTTTATAAAACTGGGCTCCGGGTTGGATAAAAAAGGACTGGTCCAAGGTCTCTGCCGTCAGAACTTGATTGTCATAGACCAGACTCCGACTACCCAAGATATGACTCCCGTCCTTTAGTGTAAACAGGGGAGTCCCATCTTCACGATAAATCAAGCTTTGGATCTCCAAAGCTTGATTGGGGAGGATTGTGTTTTTGATATCTTGCAACTCTTGATCCTTAAAACTAACTAATGCTTGAGCAGCTAAGGGCTGCTGGGGTAAGTCTTGGTAAAACAAACCGAAAGGCAGCTGGGTCAACAAGGCCTTTTCTCTAAGCCCCAGGGTTAAATTCTCGGCTGGGTCTAGTTTCACAAAAGGCCAGCTGACAAACCAGCACAGGACTGGCAAGAGTAGCCATTGCTGCTTACTGGTCTTCGACATGGTCATTTAAATAGAAGGTTTTGTTCTTTTCCGCTAGTTCAGCTAGTTTTTCCTCTGAAAACTGGAGAAAAAGCGCAACCTTTTTCATGAGTTCTGATTTTTCCATTTATTTAGGTAGGAGGTCCGGTATGGTATAGATGGTTTCCCCGTCTTTTGAATAGTAATAACGGGCCCGCATATACTTGCTGGCATAGTCATCATCTTCTAGCTTCTTGGCTAGATTCGAGAGCCTCTCTTCTTCCCTTTCTAATTGTTGGTATTGTTGGTCCATTTCACGGTAGTGCTTCCGTCTTTGTTCCAAAACCTCGCGATTTCGAACCAGGTTAAAAATAGGAAGGATAAACAGGAGCACCACCAAAATAAGGACCCAACCTATAAACCGATTCCGCTGCCGGCGGTGGTCATGTTGTTCACGCCTTTGGGAGCTTTCTTCGTGAATATAGGCATTCTTCATTTGCAGGACATTTTTAGGCATCTTCTTCGATCCTTACTTCCTCCAACAATTCATACATTTTGGAGGCATCTTCTTTTTTGGTGCTGTCCAACATTTCTACAACACGAACGCGCACCAACTTGTTACCAAAACGGATTTCAACAATATCGTCGATTTTTAAATCAGTTGAGGATTTTGCCAGGATACCATTGACTTTAATTCTCCCCTTGTCAGCAACTTCCTTAGCCACTGGACGTCGTTTGATCAGGCGAGATACTTTCAAATACTTATCTAATCGCATGGTTCATTCTCCTTTTTTTCTATTGTAACACGTTTTGTTCAGGCTTTTGATCGTGATCCTCTAGTTTCTGATCCAATACCTGCGCTAAAAAGCGGGTTACCTGGAGCAAAGCCTCGAGGATCTCGTAATCTTTTTCCTGTTTGGCCTTAAAAATGATTTCCATTTTTCCTTGGACATCGCTTAATTGTGCTTTCAAAGTCGTTTGTGAAAGGGCTTGGAAATAATCTTGGGCCAAGAAATAGCGGCTAGCTTTGGCAGCAAAGCGAAGGTGAATAGCTCCGTTTCGCAATAAAATATTTTCGACAAAAACCTTATCTGCATAGGCTTTTAAAAGGGCAATTTCAAGCAGATAGGCCACCGCATCTGGATACTCTCCAAAACGGTCAATCAACTCTTCCTGCAACTCTTGGTAAACTTCTGGTCCATCGATTTGACGAATCCGTTTATAGATCTCAATCTTCTGCCGTTCATCTTGAATATAGTCAGATGGCAAATAAGCATCGATGCCCAAAGAAATCTCTGCGTGGGTTCCCTGTTTTACCTGAACCCGATTCTGCTTCTTAGCGATAGCTTCTTCTAATAATTGTGAATAGAGTTCAAATCCAACGGAGTCAATGAAACCACTTTGGGAGCTTCCCAATAGATTTCCTGCTCCACGAATGGAAAGGTCCCGCATCGCAATTTTAAAACCACTGCCCAGCTCTGTGAAACCTTTAATCGCATCCAAGCGTTTCTCTGACACTTCTGTCAAGCTCTTGTCAGGCTTGTAAAAGAGATAGGAATAGGCAAGCCGATTGCTACGGCCGACACGTCCCCGCAATTGGTAAAGGGTTGACAAGCCCATGTAATCGGCATTTTCAATAAAAAGCGTATTGGCGTTTGGAATATCAACCCCTGTTTCAATAATGGTTGTGGTGACCAAGACATCATAAACACCATTGATAAAATCCAAGAGGGTATTTTCCAAACGCACTTCCGACATTTGACCGTGGACAAAACCAATCGAAGCTTCTGGAATCAGTTCCTGCAATTCGGCAACCTTCAGTTCAATGGTTTCGACACGGTTGTAAAGATAGTAGGCCTGGCCGCCTCTTTCAATCTCCCTTAAAACAGCATCACGGATAACTTGGGGATTGGTTTCCATTACAAAGGTTTGGACTGGGTAGCGATTGGTTGGAGGGGTTTCAATAACCGATAAATCTCGGATTCCTAGCATGGACATATGCAGGGTTCGGGGAATCGGAGTAGCAGTTAGGGTTAAGACATCTACCTTATTTTTCAAGGCTTTCAATTTTTCTTTATGTTTCACCCCAAAACGCTGTTCTTCATCGATGATGATCAAACCTAGGTCGGCAAATACCACATCGTTTGAGAGGAGACGATGGGTTCCGATGATGATATCGACTTGTCCCTTGGCCAATCTTTCCAGGATCTCCGCCTGTTCTTTTTTACTTCGAAAGCGGCTCAGACCGTCCACCTCAACCGCAAATTCTGCAAAACGTTCTTGGAAGTTTACCAAGTGTTGTTGAGCGAGAACGGTCGTCGGCACTAGGATGGCCACTTGTTTCTGATCCTGCACCGCTTTAAAGGCTGCCCGCATGGCGACCTCGGTTTTTCCAAACCCAACATCCCCTACCAAGAGACGATCCATGGGTTTGTCTTTTTCCATGTCCTCTTTGATTTCCTGAATACTCTTGAGCTGGTCCTCTGTTTCCACATAGGGAAAATCATTATCAAATTCTTCCTGATCCGGAGTGTCTGGCGAAAAGGCAAATCCCTTCAGCTGGGCACGCTCCGCATAAAGCTTCAGCAAGTCATCGGCAATATCTTCGACCTGCTTTTCAATCTTCCGCTTGGTTTTCTGGAAACGACCGTCATTTAGTTTGTTCAGTTTCGGAGTTTTTCCGTCACTGGCCACATATTTAGACAGCAAATCCAATTGATCAACTGGTAGGGAGATACGATCGCCGTTTTCATAACGGACCGTGAGGTAGTCCCGATGATTCCCGGAAACCTCTAAGGTCTCAATTCCTAGATATTGACCGATTCCATGGATGGAGTGAACAACATAGTCGCCTTTTTCCAACTCCTGATAACTTTTTAAGCGCTCGGCGTTTGAAATCGTCTGTCGCCGAACCCGGTGTTTATTCTTTTTATGGAATAGTTCCTTCTCTGTAATGACCAGTAATTTCTGATCTTGGAGTTGAAAACCTTGACTCAAGCCAAGTTGACACAATTGTATCCCATTAACCTTGATTTCATCGCTTTTCACAAAATCCACTGTCAATTCATACTCCTGTAAAGAAGATTGTAAAGACTGTAATCTTTCTTTAGAAGTGATGTCAAGCAGAATTGTATAGCCCGATTTCTGAAAACGAACCAACTCCTCTTTAATGATTGGGATTTGGTTAAAGTAGTCCTGGAGTGGAAATTCCTGAAACTGGTATAAGCCGCTTAATTTTAAGTTTCCAAACCCTCTTTGAATATAGGAAAAGAAACTAGCTGGCTTGTGGAGACGCCACTTAGAGTAGGTATCCAGATAGTAGCGTTGAGTTGACACTGCTTTGTCAATCTGTAATTGATCTGTCAAGAACTGAGCAACCTCTAGTTCTTGTTGGGCTTTTCTATCTGTCAAGCGTTGAAATTCATCAAAAATGACCAAATTTTCCTTTGACAGGTAATCCAAAAGGCTCCATTCTCCCTCATAGAAGTATTGTAAGAATCCTGGATAGGCATCATGGTAAGAATAGTTACGAACTGCAGCAAGAATTTCCTGAAGATAAGAGAGAAGACTTGGATTGGATTGAGACTCCATCAATTCAATCAAGGCTGCTTCAGCACGGTCATAGTCTGCTTGACTAAGAATCTGATCAACAACTGGCTGGAGAGTCAAAGAATCAACCTGTTGTTGCGAACGTTGATGGTCGGGACTAAAGATTCTGAGACTGTCTAATTCGTCGCCAAAGAACTCTAAACGATAGGGAAAGTCTTGGCCTAAGGGATAGATATCCAAAATATCTCCGCGGTGGCTATATTCTCCTGCTTGAGAAACCTGGCCCACCTTCCGATAGCCCATATCCGTTACTACTTGCAACAAATCGTCAAAGGCATAGGTTTGCCCTAATTCTAGGGTCATTTTGTAAGCCGCATAATCCTTAGGATTTGGTAAACGGAGGCCCAGAGCAGCTAGATTGGCAATCAGAATACCCGATTGATTTTCTTGCAGAAATTGGAGACTTTGAGCCCGTGCATATTCTCTCTCCTTGGAAGCAAAGGCTAACTCTACCGCCGCCACATCTTCAGCAATAAAAGGATAGACCTGCTCCTCTCCCACTAAGGCTACCAAATCGCTTTCCAAGCGTTCAGCCTCCACCACACTGGCAACAACCACCACAATTTTTGCTTGTTTGGTACGTAAGAGACTGGCAATTGCGAGAGCTTTGCTACTGGCAGAAAGGCCTAAAATCAGTTGCCGCGAGTCCTTGGTAAAGCCTTCTTGCCAAGCTTGCATTTGCTGATTTTGTTCAAAGAGTGAAATGAGATCGATTTTAGCCATTGTAACGCCTCATTGTAGCTTCTAGGTCACTTGTCTCCAGATAATGGTAAAGTCCGTCTGTGACGCGTTCTAGGGCTTCTGACATCGCGATTTGTTCCTCAGCCGTAAAATTCCCTAGTACATAGTTAGGAACAGACTGCTGGGGCGCTGGACGGCCAATCCCAACCTTGAAACGGAGAAAATCCGAATGCCCTAACAGATGGATAATGTGTTTGATCCCATTATGACCACCTGCTGAGCCTTTGGCTCGCAGACGAACTTTCCCGACAGCCATATCCAGGTCATCATAAATCAGGATTAGATCCTCAGCCGTTAACCCGTAATAGGCCAGGAGGGCTTCGACAGCCAAACCACTTCTATTCATAAAGGTCGTTGGTTTTACAAGATAGATTTTTTCTCCTCGATGGAAAAAGGAAGCTACTTCTGCTTGAAAAATACGATCTTCCTTGAACGTAATATTTTCTTTTTGGGCAACATGATCCACAAGCTGGAAACCCACATTATGGCGTGTTTGTTGATATTTAGAGCCTGGATTGCCCAAGCCGACTACAAGTTTGGTCATTATTCCTCCAATACGAAAAGAGGCTGGGAAGGTGCCAACCTCGCTTGATTATGTTAGACGTTAAAACGAAATTCCATGATGTCGCCATCTTGAACGACGTACTCTTTTCCTTCTTCACGCAGGCGTCCAGCTTCTTTAACAGCCTTTTCACTACCATAGGTCATCAAATCATCATAGGACATGGTTACAGCGCGGATAAAGCCTTTTTCGAAGTCTGAATGGATAATCCCAGCTGCTTGTGGTGCTTTCATTCCCCGTTTAAAGGTCCAAGCGCGAACCTCTTTCTCACCAGCGGTGAAGTAGGTTCCCAAACCTAGAAGGTGGTAGGCAGCGCGAGTCAACTTGTCCACACCGGATTCTGCTAGTCCCATTGCTTCGAGAAACTCAGCCTTGTCTTCATCTTCTAATTCGGAAATTTCTTCTTCCGCACGTGCTGAAATCACAACTACCTGAGCATTTTCTGTTTCCGCAAAGGCGCGAATTTGTTGGACATACTCGATAGCATCAGGATCAGCTACTTCATCTTCTCCCACATTGGCCACGTAAAGAACCGGTTTTGTAGTTAAGAGGAATAAACCTTTGACCATTGCTGCTTCTTCTGGACTAAACTCAATTGTCCGAGCAGACTTCCCATCTTCGAGTACCGGTTTAATTTTTTCTAAAACGGCAAATTCAGCGACAGAGTCCTTATCCTTTTGAGTACGGGCCATCTTCTCAACACGCGCATAGCGTTTGTTAATACTTTCGAGGTCGGCCAAAATCAATTCTAGATTAATAGTCTCAATATCTGCCATTGGATCCACAAAATCAGATTCACGTCCTTGTTCCCGCATGACATTTTCATCGTCAAAAGCCCGAACCACATGGACAATTGCATCAACTTCACGAATGTTAGCCAAGAACTTATTTCCTAGCCCTTCTCCCTTAGAAGCTCCTTTAACAATTCCAGCAATATCCGTAAATTCAAAAGTAGTTGGAACTGTTTTCTGTGGTTTAATAAATTCCGTTAGTTTGATCAAACGTTCATCGGGTACTTCCACCCGACCAACATTGGGATCAATAGTCGCAAAGGGATAGTTTGCTGCCTCTGCTCCTGCTTTGGTAATTGCATTAAATAAAGTGGATTTTCCAACATTTGGTAATCCAACAATTCCTGCTGTTAAAGCCATGTTTACTCTCCTATTTTCAATTCAATCCATTATATCATATCCGCCTAAAAAAGGGCGTGCAACTCCAATTTCTCTTTCTAAACAGAAATTGGCCAGTCACACCCCCTAAGGCTCCATTTATTGTAAAATTCGTTTTATTTTTTGTTCAAAATCATGCCGACTCATCATAATCAAATGCTGGCAATTGTGACACCGCAGTTTAATATCGGCCCCTAAGCGTAGAACTTCCCAATCATTGGCCTTCTTACCCGTCTCTTTAACCAGACAGGCATGCGGTTTTTTCATTTCAATCCTAGTTCCAACTTGATACATCCTACCTCCTAATTGGTCCGAACTGGAGTAATTAACTGAATCAGATGATCATCTTCCATTCCTTTTAAGGTAAAAGGTCGAATATGAGAAATAAAGCTAAGCTCGACTTCCTCAGCCTTAATCGCCTTTAAGGCCTCAATCAAATAGTTAGGGTTAAAACTGATCGTCAAGTCTTCCCCAACAAGATGAATCGTTTCTAACTCTTCGTCAACCTGTCCCACCTCTGGAGAATGAACATAGGAACGGACTATCTGGTCTTTGATTTCCATTTTGACAGTTCCATTCTCGGTCGCATTGGAAAGAAGCCGTGCCCGCTCCATAGCTTGCCGCAGGCTAGCAACATTGAACGTAATTTGACTATTAAATTCTTTTGGAATCAAGCGGTCTGTATCCGGGTAATTTCCTTCTAGCAAACGCGTGTAAAAGGAAATATACTCACTTTTGAAGAGCATTTGGTTGTGGGCAAAATAAACCTTAACTGTTTCAATTGCGTCATCAAAGACAGCTGTAAATTCCTTCAAAGAACGGCTGGGAACGACCACATCAAAATGATCACCCACATTCTCCAGTTGAATTACTTTTTGGCTTAGCCGGTGGGAGTCTGTGGCCACTGTTTTAAGTTGTTTCTGATCATTGAGAACAAAGTGAACCCCTGTTAGGATTGGGCGACTTTCCTGGTTACTTGCTGCAAAGGCTGTTTCTGAAATGAGTTCCTTAAGGACTTTCGTTTCCAATAGGAGGGGATTGGTTGTTGGGACTTCCTGAATTCGAGGATACTGATGACTATCTTTTCCTTTTAGGGTAATCTCAGACTTGCCACTTTTAAGAATCAATTGGTGATTTTCAATTTCTTTCAACTCCAATTCAACGGATGGAAGGCTGGAAACGACATTAATGAAAAAATTAGCTTCTAACAGCAAACTACCTGGGGCATCAATGACTAGGCCAGCATTTTCTTGGTCAATTGAAATAAAGTTTTCAATTGAGATCTGACCGTTGGAACCAATTAAGGTAATCCCTTCAGCTGCTACTTCTATTTTTAAGGTTGATAGAATGGGAATTGCATTTTTGGTACTAATGGCACGTTTCACTGTATTCAGAGCTTGAAGAAAAAAATTCTTGTTAATTGAAAATTGAAACATGGGGTCTCCTTTATTTATTATTTTAGTTATTAATTGTTAAGTATTAGTAGTAGGGCTTGTGGATCTTGTGGAAAAGTCGCTTCAAGTGAGTCCACAAGTGAGGTTAGACTTGTGCACAACCTGTGAATAACTTGGGGAAAACTTCGGGAGTTATCCACAGCTACTTTTTCAGGTTTTTTTTAATTTCCTCAATTTCCAAAAATAAACTTTGGTCATCTTTAATTTGTTTTTTGATTTTTCGATGGGCATGGATGACAGTTGTGTGGTCTTTGCCCCCGAAAGCTTTGCCAATTTTGGGTTGAGAGTTATCTGTCAGTTCGCGACTAAGATACATGGCAACTGAACGAGCCAAGACGATGTGTTGTTTCCGAGAGCTCCCTTTAATTTCCTTGACACTGATTCCGTAGAATTTGCCAACTTCTTCTTGGATATTTTCGATTGGGATAACGGTAATCCGTCGAACATCTTCTTTGCGAGAACGGATGGCTTGAGCGGCCAATTCGACGGTAATGGTTTCAACTCCTTGGACATCTGCAACGAGTCGGATGTCATTTAGAGCTCCCTCTAGTTCTCGCACGTTGCTATCGAATTGATTGGCTAGGTATTCGAAGGTTTCAATGGGGAAGGTGTAGGGAAGATTCTGGGTTTTGGCTTGAAGGATGGCAATCCGTGTTTCATAGTCAGGAGGTGTGATGTCAGTGATTAGGCCCCATTCAAAGCGGTTAATCAAACGCTCGGGCATGCCATTTAGTTGATCGGGTCTACGGTCACTGGTAAAGACAATTTGTTTTTCTTTTTTGAAGAGGGTTTCGAAGGTATTGAACAATTCTTCCTGAGTGCTGGCCATGGTGTCTTTGTTGAGTGATTGGATATCATCAATAATCAGCAAGTCCAGGTTGCGGAAACGCTCTTTAAAATCTTCGGTATTGGCCAAGCGAATGCTTTCGATAAAGGAATTGAGAAAGCTTTCAGCCGAGATGTAGAGAACTCGATTATTAGGGTAGTCTTCGAAAAAGGCATTTCCAAGAGCATTGATCAGATGGGTTTTTCCGAGACCCGGGCCGCCATAAATGAATAGGGGATTGTAGGTATTCCCTGGTGCTTCGACAACAGCTAGGGCTGCCCCCAGGGCATGGATATTCCCATCTCCGCGGACAAAGTTGTCAAAGCTATGTTTCCTGATCAGTCCTGTATCTTCCCGATTTTGAGGCTGGACCTGGGGAGCTGCCCTGTACTGCTCTTGGTAGGCAAGTGGACGCTCAAAAACGTAGTGCACTTTGAAATCAACGTGATAGAGTTCAAAGCCAGCAACGCGGAGATTTTCTTGGAAATTATTCTCCCAATAGTCTTGTTTGATGGGATTGTCCAGGTAAACTGTAATGGTGTCTCCATCAATTGAAACAAGTTCAGCTCTATCGACAAAAAACTGGATGGATTCAGCGTCATTTGTTTGCTGGCTTAATTCTAAAAAACGCTGCCAAAATTGTTGATTTTTGTCCATAGCGATTCCTTTCCTGTGTATAACTCGATTAGTAGGATTATATCATAGCTAAAAGTTTTCCACAACCTGTGAATTGATATCCACATGTTTAGAAAAAGTTTTCCACAACCTGTGAATTCCAGTTAGAACTGTTGAACAATCAACTTTTGGCTTGTGAATAATTTTGAGAATAAAAAAGAAAAATCCACAAGTCTATTTTAACTTGTGGATAATTCGCTCGTATTCGTCAAGATCTTTGTAGAAGATGGTGATACTTCCTTGATTATTAGAATTTTGTTGGATCTGGATGCGCGTGCCGAGATTTTCTTGAAGTTGACGTTCGGCATCTGCAAGGAAGGGATCTGTTTTTTTCGTTTTTGGAGTTTCCTCTTTGTGTTTCAAGGCAGCCTCTAGCTGACGTACCGACCAGCTCTTGCTTTGGATTTCTTGCAGGAGGTAGAGTTGTTTTTCAACTGTTAAAGGAAGCAGGAGGCGCGCGTGTCCAGGGCTAATATCTCCTTGAATGAGGGCCTCTTGTAAGATAGGGGCTAGTTTTAGGAGACGGAGGCTGTTGCTAATATAGGGGCGGGATTTGCCCAGTTGCTGGCCAATGTCTTCATGGGTTAAGCCGTGTTGAACCAGTTTTTGGAAGGCCAGTGCTTCCTCGATGGGATTTAAATCTTCCCGTTGTAAGTTTTCAATAATGGCTTGTTCCATCATCTGGGAGTTGGACAAGTCTTTAACCAGAGCTGGAATGGTGGACCAGCCTAGCTTTTTACAGGCACGTAAGCGCCGTTCCCCAGCCAATAATTCGTAACCGGTAATGGGGGATTGACGGACAATGATGGGTTGAATGAGGCCGTTGACAGCGATGGATTGACTTAATTCTGTCAAGGCTTGCTCTGAAAATTGTTGTCTTGGTTGATACGGATTGGTTTGAATTTCTGCAATCCGAATGTCTGTCATGTAATCCATTTGTAAAGTATAACACCGCCTTACGAAATTGTAAAGCGGTGCAGGGACTATTGTTTTAGGTCTTTGGTTGATTTGTCGAGTTTTACTTCAACTTTTTCTAACTTACCATCGCGGTAATATTCAATGGTGACGGTGTCGTTTAGTTTTTTACTGTAAAGAGCGGTTTGTAAATCGCTAGTTGACTGGATTTCGCTGTCGTCAATCTTGGTAATGACGTCGTATTGTTTCAATTTACCGTCAACAGGGAAACCAGCTTGGATGGAGCGGATCACAACACCGCTTTGAATTGTTTCAGGCAGTTGGAGTTGGTCCAAGTCACTGGTTGAAAGGTTTGTCAGGTTGGTCATGCTGATGCCAAGGGCTGGTCGATTAACGGAACCATTTTGCTCCAGTTGTTCGACGATGGCAATAACTTCATTAGAAGGAATGGCAAAGCCCATACCTTCAACGGATACGCCAGAGATGCTGGAAGCAATCTTACTGGATGTAATCCCAATCACCTGTCCGTCAATGTTGATGAGGGGACCGCCAGAGTTTCCTGGGTTAATGGCTGCATCAGTTTGTAAGGCTTTAGTGGAGATGGTTTGGCCATCTTCTGAACGCGAGGTAACCGTCCGTTCCAGGCTGGAGATAATTCCTTGGGTGACGGAATTTGCATAGTCGGTTCCCAGAGGGCTTCCGATTGCAATGGCTGTTTCTCCAATGCTTAGTTGACTAGAATCGCCTAGTGTTGCAACTTCTTGGACTTTATCAGCAGGAATGCGGACTACCGAAATATCTGAATAGACATCGGAACCGACCACCTCGCCTTCGACCTTGCTTCCATCAGCGAATTGAATATCGAGACGATCTGCCCCAGAAATGACATGGGTATTAGTGACGAGATAGGCATGTTTATTATCTTTTTTATAGATAACCCCAGAACCTTCTCCAGCAGCCATATCTTCGCCATTATCGCTAGGACTCAGATTAAAAATACTATTACTTTGGTTGTTTTCCGTATAGCTAATCACAGATACAACGGCGTTTTGTACTTTATTAACAGCTAGTGTTGTACTGGTTTCATGTTTTTGCGTTTTTTTGGGAACAACTTGAGTCTGGTTGTTCATGAGCATTTGATTTTGAGAAAGCTGACTTCCAGCATAGCCTCCTAAAAAACTAAGTCCGAGGATACCAGCAGCAATCACAGGTGTTTTTAATGATTTATGTTTCATGTGGACCTCCAATTCACAAGTTGACTATATAAAATCAGACTTAATTATAGCTTAAATCCCCAAAGTTATCCACACATTGTGGATAACTTTGTGTATAATGGGGATATGAAAGTAAAAATTATCACAGTGGGAAAACTAAAAGAAAAGTATCTGCGTGACGGAATCCAAGAATATCAGAAACGGCTGTCACGTTTTACACAGGTCGAGATGATTGAATTGGCCGATGAACGAATCCCAGATCGGGCCAGCCAAAGTGAAAAGGATCAAATCATTGAAAAAGAACACCAAAAGATTATGGCCAAAATCCAGGAACGTGATTACCTGGTCGTTTTAGCCATTGAAGGTCGCTTGCAGTCTTCTGAAGCTTTCAGTCAAGCCTTGGCTCAGGCAACTTTAAAAGGTTATTCTACTTTGACCTTTGTGATTGGTGGGAGTTTGGGACTGTCTGAAAAATTAAAAAAACGGGCTCATTTACTTCTCAGTTTTGGATTAATGACTTTACCCCACCAGTTAATGAAATTGGTTCTGGTTGAGCAGATCTATCGTTCCTTTATGATCCAGGAGGGCAGTCCCTATCATAAATAGTTTCCCCCGCTAGGACGAGGAGCCTTTCAGTAGTAGGGAATAGTTGAACTGCTTGCATTTGAAGGGTTTATTTGGTAGAATAAATCGTGTTGGTCCCATAGCTCAGCCGGATAGAGCATTCGCCTTCTAAGCGAACGGTCGCAGGTTCGAATCCTGCTGGGATCATGTAGATAGAGTCTATAGTAGAATAGAGGACTGGTCTATAGCCAGTTCTTTTTTTGACGGCTCTTATGAAAATATCTGCTTGTTTTTTTAGAAATGGTCTTGTGTAGTTTCATTTCAGGCAGTTTGGGGTACATCTTGGGATTTGAATCCCTTTAGGAGGCTATTTTAAGATAAAATAGACAAAAAGTTTCAAGGATTACCAAGAAAGCCTGTAATAATGGGATTTATGACCTATCGAAAAATATTGACTTCTGAATTTATTCCCCAATTTGTTCCCCCTAGAGATTTTTCAGAGCTGTTTCAAAGTATGAGACGGCTTTTTTTGCGTTCTCTTTTGAGAGGTGGCTGTAGATGTCCATAGTCATTGATAGCTGGGAGTGTCCCAGTCGGTGCTGGAGTTCCTTGTAAGGGATCCCCGAGTTAAGCAGTAAGCTGGCGTGAGTATGTCGGAAGCAATGGAATCCAAGATAAGGAACGCGGGCTTTTTCGCAATGTACTTGAAGGCGATAGCGTAACCTCCGACTATGCGGGTAATCATTGATGAAATCAGAAAAGACCACAGTTTCAGTCCTTCCCAGTTTCCAAGCCTCTTGAGTTTGTTCTCGCTTGTAACTCTTTAGCATGGCCACAGTCTCTTGGCTTATATCTATATCCCTTTTACTTGATTGGGACTTAGGACTGTTTACCTCCTGTTTATGGTTCAACGTCTTAGTGATGTGTACCACCGATTGGGAAAGGTCAATATCTGACCAGTGGAGTGCCAGCGCTTCATTGATACGGCAACCAGTAGCCAGTAAGAACTTGTAGAGGGTGACCTCGTATCGATGGCGGTAGATGGTTTGGTCAAGGGTATCTAAATAATCAAGAAATTGTTTTAACTCCTGATTGTCAAAGTATTTTAGCTTTTGGTGATTGGCTTTCTGGGTATTTCTTGGCAGTATTACCTCCCTGGCTGGATTGTAGGGGAGTGCTTGCATGGTAACACCATACTGAAGAATCCGCTTATTGAGCGCGTGGATTTTGTCATAGTGAAGATATGCCCCTTGGTCTCCCCTATTGGTTTGCTCGGCCAGTTTGTTGATGATTGACTGAATCAATGGAGTGGTGAGCTTATCCAGTTTGTACTGACCGAACAAGGGGATAATATGACGGTTTAGGAGTGTCTTTATCCCATTTTGAGTATTGGGCTTGACTGTATGCTGGTAGCTGTCCCACCAAAGGTTGGCAAGTTCTTGATAAGTGGTAATGCTGGTAGATTTGATCCGAGTAGTACCGTTTTTCTGAAAGTCTACAATAGTCTTCCGAGCCTTTGCCTTGACCTCTTTCTTGGTTCTGCCCGTGATGGTGGTTTTGACTTTCTTTCCTGTCACCTTGTCAGTTCCAAGGTAGATGTTAGCCCTGTAGACGGTTGAGCCGTCCTTTTTTGTAATCTGTTTGATATTCATGATAAACCTCTTTCTAAATTCATCAGTAGGCAAGCGATAAAGTTTTTTAGGTTTGAATCATGAATGGAGCGCACGCGCCCCGGATTAGATTTTGTCAGAGTGTTTGGAAAGAGTGAGTCCGTAGAATGTGGGGTCACGTTTTGTCACCTCATAGGGTGAGGTAAGGGTTAGGTATCGTGAGTTCTTCTCTTGGTTCGTTTTGGAACTTCTCGGCGTTCGGCATGTAAACAAAAAAAAGCTAGATGACCCTATCACTCCCGATAACTGAAAAGATTTTGATGTGAGTATCTTCAGTAGGTGGGAAGTCAATCACGATGTCAGAGTATTTAGGGTTGATGGAGACCAGGCGGAGCGCGTGGGGTTCGGTGTAGACACGTTTCAAGTACGTTTTATCATTGACCACGACAGCGCAGACTTGGCCTGAATAGTTAGAAATCCCCTTATCTATTAAGTAGACCACGTCCCCATCATGGTAGTTAGGTAGCATACTATCACCGTCAACGATTGAAGCGATGTCGTGCCTCGGTGGTTCGTTGGTGACTTGTACGGTGGTTTTGTCGTCGTCATCATAGCTAAAACCAAGGCCAGCAGCTAGACTTGATACTGTTTCCACGTCATAAGTGATACCTAGTTCTTCTACAGCCGTTTCTTGTTCTTCTAGGAGACTATGGCCATACTGTACCCACTTTTGGCGATTATCGGCTGTTAGTTTTTGGTCAAGCTGGTTTAGGTCGGAAGGAGTGGGGGATGAGGTTGAGGTATTTGAAAAAGTTCCGACTTGGCCACTTAGTTTCATCACCTCGTGTGGGATATTGTCTACAAATCTTGGGTCAAGTTGTGATTTTCTGATATTTAAAAAGTCGGCCATCTTTTGTAAGTTTCCCGCAGTCGGTAACGATGTTCCTTTTACATAACCGGTTATAGTACTTTTGGGAATCCCAGTAGAGTTGTGGAGGTCTATTTGGCGGACTCCTCTAGCAGACATATATTTATTTAGATTGTGTGAAAATAATTTCCTGTTTAGTAGGTCTTGAGGGCTAGATTTTGCCATATTATTTCCCTGCTTTCATTGTCTCTTATAGAATAATTGTAACACTAAAATAGAAAAAATACGAGTATTTCAGAATTTTTTTAAAAAAGTTTGACAAAGTACGAAAATAATAGTACTATCTTTCTATCACTTTTGAAAGGAAATTAGAAAAAATGCAACAATGGACACTAAAGGCTTGCCGTATAAATGCTGGATATACGTTGAGACAAGTTGCCGAAAAGGTAGGAAAAAGTTTTCAAACTATATCCAAGTACGAAAAAGATAGTACTGAAATTCCTTTAAGTCTACTAAAAGATTTAGCAAAACTTTATAACATGAAAATAGATGATATTTTTTTGGGAGATAGTACGAAAAAATCCGAACAGAGGTAGAGTCTCAGAGAGATTGAACCGACCATCACTATTGATGACTTATTTTTCAGTTAGAAAGGATCAACACCATGAACCTAGTCTATTTAGACGGCAAGAAAGAGCCGTACACAACTCACGAAATCGTGGCAGAACATGCTGAAATCGATAGTATTTCAGTTAGAAAGCTGATTGATAAACACAGAAAGCGATTGGAAGCCTTTGGGGTTTTGTCATTTGAAATCCATAAACCTGAAAAAGGTTCTTTAGGTGGGAGGCCTAGAAAAATCTATCACCTAAACGAACAACAAGCGACCTTACTTGTTACCTACCTGGGAAATTCTCTCCCCGTGGTTGAATTTAAGACAAACCTAGTCCGTGCCTTCTTTGAAATGCGGGACGAGTTGGCCAAGTTTCAATTACAACGACAACTTGAAGCACCGAAACGCAAAGCCTTACATAGTGCCATAGCAAGATGGGAACACGCTCCCAAGCATGCCCATTCTACAATGGTCAACCTGCTTTTGAAGGGAACCACAGGCTTGAATAAGAAGCAACTGACTGAAGCGCGTGGGGGAACTACAGCAAACTCATTGACGAGTTGCGAACTATCCACGGCTTGAACCTGGTTGCTATTGGCCAACGTATCGGTACAGATCCGAGGACGGTAGGCAAATGGCAAGCAGGTAAGCATAAACCGAATAAAGATAGTCGCAAGAAGATAAATGCCTTATATAGAGAAGTGAGGAAAGACATGACAACACAGAATACAGTGAATCCATTTGAAGATTTTTTCGATTGGTCAAAAGAAGTTAGTAAGAAACCAGTTGCTGAAGTTATTACAGTTCAACAATTCGGGGAACACTCTTTTGAAATTTATGGAGACAAAGATAATCCGCTTTTTATTGCCGTTGAAGTCGCTAAAATGATTGAGGTACAAAACACAACGGACTTATTAAAGAGGGTTGATGAAGATGAAAAGCTGACCTATGTAGTATCTAGGGCAGGACAAAAACGAGAAGTGAACATGTTGACAGAATTCGGCTTATATGAAGTTCTATTCCAGTCACGCAAACCAAAAGCGAAAGAATTCAAAAGGGTTGTCAAACAAATCCTGAAAGAAATCCGTCAGCAGGGTTACTACATGCAGGGCGAGCTGGTAGAACCAACAACAGCACCCACAGAAGAAGAAGCAGAACGCTACTACATTGACGCACTGACAAAGCTTATTTTGGAGGCCACAGACCTAAGCGAGAAAGAGCGTCTAAATCAACGCCTGGGGCTTTTCTTAAAGAATCGTAACTACTACAGCAAGCGAATCGAAACGAGTCACTAAGCGCGTGAGAACACAAAAAAAAAGACCTAACGGATACCAGCCGTTAAGTCTGACGGAACAAACCAAAACCAACCATCAGTAGGCATGCGATAGAGGTTTTTAAGTTTATCATGAATATTTTAATTATATCAGAAATTAGGGCGAGAAGCTATGAACGTAATGAATATTATGGGGAGGGAAGCATGAACGAATTATATTTATCAATCCATGACCAACTGTTGACCTTGCTTGTTTTGTTCCTTCTGCTGGGGCTTACGGTATTCCACCGAAAGCCAAAGATTGAGACCACAGAGGAAACACGCGCCACAAAGCAAGAAACAGAACTAACCCCAGACTATGGCCGATATATTTGGTTAGCTGGTCGGTACTACAATTAGGAGGCAGAAGATGACAGATTTAGAAGTAAGGCTACTTAGGCTTATTCCAGTAGGGAGTCAGAGGCCTATCAATACGAAGGAGCTTGCTAAACTCCTAGGAATCAATGAGCGGACAGCACGGGATATTATTAGCCGTTTGATTGTTCGCTACCGCGTCCCAATTGTGGCCAACCGTGGGGGCAATAGCGGGCATTATATCCCAGTTGATGATGGGGAGCGTTTGGCGGGAATCCGTGAGCTACAAGCCCAGCATAAGGCAGAGGGTGAACGCTTGAATACACTTATTATGGCCGACCTAAAGCAACATGAAAAAGTGTTGGCAGAGTTTGAGGAGAAAGAACATGAATAAGATTGATTTAGAAGATATTAGGGTAAAACTTCCCAACTTGGTGACTATATCCGATAGTACTCTAGCTTGTGATGACCGTAATTTGACCTATGCGACACTATCTACTGTTACCGACGTCTTAGACACGATTGTCAGAGCGATTGATGAAGTAGTTTAGGAGGAAAGACCATGAATCTATTAAGCCAAGAGGTTGAAACAGCTTTGAAGTTGGAACTATTGACCATGGTTAAGAAATTTCTGGAATCCTATGAGAGAAAAAGGAATCGCAAGACGGGGCTTATTTCTCAAAAAGAATTAATGGAGGAGCTTGAGATCAGTTATCAAACTTTGACAAGGTGGGAAAAAGCTGGCTTGAAACGCTACCAACCACCGCTTGAGGATACCCGAACAGTATTCTACAGAGAGTCCGATATATTGATGTTTTTAGGAGCTGAAAGATGATTTATACAAGTATTGGAGTACAAAACAGACGACTGACCCCAGTAGCTCCTGATATGAGTTCATGGGACTACTTGGTCGCCTTAGAGCCTGTACCTGTCCCACCTACAGCAGGATTGGGGCAATGGAAGAAGAGCCAAGCCCCGTACTGTATCGCTGGAACAGTTGAAGCTGAACCAGACGGGAGTTACAAACGGAGTAATAAAACACTCGTGGCGCGTGATTTGATTTTTCTTGATTATGACGAACTAGAGAATCAAGATGATTTTTTCGAAGCAGTCAAAGAAGTTTTGAGCGACTACACTTTCTTGATCTATCCAACCATCTCATATAGCTTAGAAAAGCCAAAGTACAGGTTAGTAGTCAAGCCAAGCGAGGAAATGGATGAAGTTAGTTATAAAGCTACTGTTAGGGAGATAGGGGACAGAATCGGCCTACCTTACGACGGGGCTTCTCTAACGTGGTCGCAGCTACAAGGTTTACCCGTGAAGACACAAGCAATGGCTGGGGCTATCCGTTTTCAGAATCTGGGGCAGGACTACCCCGTGCAGAAAGTTGAAAAGACTGACTCGGTTGGCGGTTCTTCTCCTAGAAGTTCGGGAGGTATTTCAACGGCTTACAGCGGGGACTCACTTACAATGCGGGTTGTTAAAACTCTCCTGAATGGTCTAGGAGACGAGGGAGGGCGAAATGTTGCGCTGACTCGATTTGTGGGACTTCTATACTCGAAGTATGTTCGGTGCGATGTGGCCACAGCGTATGAGTTGGCAAAAATTGCCAATAGTGTGACGACTGACCCGTTACCGATTGAAGAAGTTGACAGGACTTTTAAAAGTATCACAGAACGAGAAATCGAAAAAAGGAGACTAGGGCTATAGATGAATATTGAAGAATTAACCCAAAGCATGAATCAGGCGGAAGCTGAATATGATTTTAATGAGATTGAGAGCATGGCGGATTTGTACCGCAGAATCAAGCAAGCTGGGGAGCTTTGGAGAATAGAACATACCGAAATAAAGATTATTTCAAAAGGACCGAGAAAGGGGGAAACTGAAACAAAAATCCCGATACCCTCCCCTGTTGATGTTGCAGAGAATTTGAACAAGCTATGCCATTTTACTTTCATTGGTCGGGGTGGGATTTCTGATAGCAGCCCCGTGTATACATTCGATTGGGATAGTGGGGTATACACTCATAGTCGGGATTTATTGTGGCGATTGTGTCGGGCTTTTGATGGTCGTTTGAAGTCGGCACACTACAAAGAAGTTGAAATGCAACTAAGAACCATGATAAAGATGAAGCGACCTCTAGAAGATAGAAATCTTATCCCGGTCAATAATGGAATCTTTAATCTCAAAGACAAGACTTTCAGACCACACGCGCCCCAGTTCATTATCACCAGCAAGATTAAGACTAGTTATAACCCAGGGGCTGAAAAGCCGATCCTCGGGGGCTGGTTTGATTTTGATGAATGGCTGGACGGTATCGCAGTAGGTGATGAAGATGTAGTGACTCTCCTTTGGCAGATCATGAATGAAGCTATCAATCCCAACTATACAAGGGGGAAAATTGTTCTCCTTCTAGGAGATGGGAACAACGGAAAAGGGACTTATCAAGATTTACCAAAGAATTTGATAGGCCAAGAGAATGTAGCTGCCTTGCGGCCTGACCAGTTTGAAGGGCATAAGCCTGAAATGTTGCTCGGTAAAGTTTGTAATATCGGTGATGATATTAGTAACAAGTATCTTGATGAAGTTTCTGACTTGATGAGTATAGCGACAGGGGACACCGTGATGATCAATCCCAAGCATGAAAAACCTGTAGAACTAACCACGAAGCCTTTGTGTCTTTTCTCGGCCAATGCGTTGCCTAACAGTCGAAACAAGTCCCAAGGTTGGTATAGGCGTTTATGTATCGTTCCTTTTAACGCTGATTTTAACGGACAGAAGGAGCGCCCAGAAATCAAGCAAGTATTTTTAAAAGACAGGGAGCTTTTAGAGTGGGTTCTGTTTAAGATTTTGAACATGGAGAACTTTAAGAAATTCATTGAGCCAGAAGTGACCAAGACGACGCTTGAGGAATACAAGTCAGATAATGACTATATCCTTGGTTTCGTGAAAAACAGGTACGTTCCTAACGGTTGGGATGGACTAACTCATGTACCTACAGCATTTTTAAAAAGAGAGCTGTCAGAGTATGCCCATGACGAGGGAATCAGCAACCCACAGCTTTACGGAGCGGGTAAGCGAGTTGTAGCTGTTTTGAATAAAGAGACAGAGGGAAGGTATGAAATAAAGTCGGGGCGGGTAGTTTTTGGTGATGAAAAAATCTTAGATCCGTTTGGTTTTTTTCAAAAAGACCTAGCAGGGTCACGGAGGGGAATCAGTAAAATCAGATAAAAGGTTTGTGCCCTTGTTTGAAATAGCCAAAACCCTTGATAATACTAGCTGTTTAGGTGGTTTGTGCCTTTGTTGTGACTTTCTTTTTTAAGAATGGCACAACGAAAACCATTGGTGTTGCTGGGTTTGTTGCTATTATGTGACCTTGTGACGTTCTTTTTCTATTATGGATAAAATAAAATAAATAATAATTATTATCTATTTAAAATATATATAATGTCCGAGAAAAACGGCACTGGCACACAACGTGGCTAAACCCTTACAGCCCCAAGGGTTTGAGCGTGTTCCCTTTCTAGGGCACAAAAGGTCACAAAATCTATTTTTTAACATAAATTAGGAGGAGACACATGAAAGAAATTGTAAATATTGAAGAAATGATGGTATTCATCATGAAATTATTGGTCAGCGGTGCCGTGGTTATGTTGGAAGATGGTGGAATTTCCCATGTACCTAGACCCAAAAATGACGCTTTGGTTATTGAGTTTGAAGATGGAGAACCGACCGGGTGCATGAGAGCGGAAAAGGTTGAGGAATTTTATGAGGTTAAGAAAGGGGTGTTGAGATGTTTATAAAAACCGAAAAAGGACTGGTCAATATTGATCAGATTAAAATGATGAGATTTCCTTATGATGAGGATGAACACCAAGGAATGCTTTTGGTATTAAAAAATGACCGAGTCGTGATGACGGAAATACTTTACCCCGATTTAGTGGAAAAAATGGAGAAATTAGGGGTATTGATTTAAGAAGGAGGAAGAAAAATGCAAATCGGAAACAATAACATGGTGGGAATAGATAGTTACAACGATCAATGCTTACGCCTAACGTGTTGAAGCTGATGAAAGTCTTGGATCATGACGGAATTTATACGGAGTTCCTGGAGAATGTTGAAGTCTAAACAATAAAAAACGAGGGTAGCCCAAAAGTGGGTTGCCTTTTTGCCTACATAGTTGGGCATTTGGAGGTATATAGTGATGATGAAGCTAACCATAGAACAATTTGTCGGTATAATGGACAGCCCACGCGCAAAAGGTATGTCAGAGGGTGAGCCTTTTGAAATTGATTTAGAAGCTGAATCATTGTACTTGGGTAGTCAGTACATACCGCTGGAGTCACGACCAGCCAACTATGGCGGTAAGCAATGGTATTTTGTTTGTCCTGATTGTGATACAAAGAGACGGGTACTGTATGGCGAGATTGGACTCATGGCTTGCGGTGAGTGCCAAGGGATCTATAAGCAGACACGGAACAGAACCAAAACAGATTGTGGGTATTGGTGGGATATGGCACTAAAGGAAATCCGAAAGCTAGATCCAAATTTTAAACCGCCAAAAGGTTACGTAGATTATGATGACTTTCCAAAGCGCCCAAAGTGGATGAGATGGCCTGATTATCTGAAGCGCTGGAGGAAGTTCCATAAGTACATGGATAAAGCCCACACCTTATGGCTTAAAGGGTGGTAGAATATTGCAATGACAGATATTAAGAAACGATTGAACAGACTGAAGAAAATACCTGAACGCTTGCAAGAAATCAAAAGGGAAATCGAATACTTGGAGAGTAACCCGATAGCTTCCCAGCAGTTTGAGAATCAGCCACGGAACAATAGCAACAGGAATACCACCGAGGATAGAACTATCAATACCATTGACAGGTTGTCCGAGTTGAAAGTGGAGTTTAAAGCTTGTCTTGACGAGCAGAAAGAGATGGCCCAGGGCATTGAATCCTTGTCTGACCCGTTAGACAATATGGTTATCAGGTTGTTCTACATCGATGGCAATAGCTGGGACGAGGTAGCTAGGAGTTTACGGGTCAGCAAAGCCACTATACAACGGGCTAGGACAAGAGCCATGGAGGAGTTGGAGGAGTTGCTGGGTGGGTGATATTACTAGAAAATACGAGAATAAAATCTGATATAGATGAACAGGAAACCAATACAAACTAGTAACGTCCATTTTTGGACACAACTTAAAACATTTCAACATGCTCAAATTTGAGTGGGTTCAGAGAAGGAATATGATCAAGTAAGAAGCGAAGCCTTGCATGAGTTCACTTATGGTTATCTAGGCGGTTGCTTGATGGAGTTGGTAGCTGGTACATAATCGATTTTTTGGGAACGGTCACAGTAGGAAACAGTAGGGGAGCTGACCCTGTAAAACACAGACTTAGGTTAGACTAGTCCCCCATGTCGAAAAAATCGGGATTTAATTTTAATTCCGCCACCGGTGGTGGGGTCGATTACGGAGATATTTGCATTTCTCGCGTACGACCCCCCTCCCCCCTGTCGTTTTCTTGTCATTGCTGACTTCTGACTGATTTGGGGATTCCTTTTTGGTGCATTTTAGGCTGTTTTTTAAAAGAATACCGCTCAGAATAGCAAAAATTTCAACGAGACCGCCCCTATTTTGAACCCTAGTAATGTCGGTGGTGATTTATACCTTGAATCCTTAAAAGCTCCCAGGGGGAAAATACGGGGCTATTGTGGTTATCAACTATTAGTTGACTGTTTCCATTTTTGGCAGAGCACGCGCAGATTGAAAGCAGGTAATCCAGTAGCTCCCTTATAGGCTGAAAAATGTCAAGTTTTATCAAGTTGTATATTTTAGTAGCTATGTGGGTATTTGCTCGCTGGCAACGGTGTAGGCCTATCCCTTAGCAGACCAACAAAAAAGCGAAGTCGTTTTGACCTCGCCAGCTTGCCTACTGAACTCGTAAAAAATTTGTTCCCCTTTTTGTTCTCCTTTGGTGGTAGTCTATGGGGGTGTATGGAATATCTAAACCCCTAAAAGTGTTGATTTGGTGGTTTTTGTTGGCTGTATGGCGGAATAATAATAATTAGTATTTGCTTTAAGATATAGTATACAGTTGCTATGGAAGTTCATTTGTTTTTAGGACAGGAGAGTCCGTTTCTTCTGCTTTTATTGCTGATCCGTTCTGGGAGCCTGGGCTGGCTCTTTTTTAGTCTACTGAGAAATCGTTTAAAAATGCCTTTCTTTAGTGGTTTCTGCTTGTATGAGCTACTGTTGATAGGGTTTGGAATCTCTTATCCTCCGATCTTTCATCTATTTCTTCTGGTAGAACCTTTTTTCCTGTCTTGGATTCTGTATCGAAATACCTATGAGAGTTTTTCGTTCTCGGCTTATTCGGTTGGGATCCTCTATCTAGGTTTTGATCTATTACGTGCCTTTTTTCTTTTTGGCCTGTATGCGATTGTAGATCACCGGGTGTTTGTGGATTTTCATGTGCTCCTATATGGTGTAGTTGCAGGTTTGTCTGTCTATACTTTGGGTCTCTGTTTTCACTATGTTCATCGCTATTTATTATTGTTGGATAAGCCTCGTTTTCAACAGCAGGTGCGGAGCTCCTTTTTGTGCTTTATGTTGATCCATTTGCTGTTAACCCTGTCGCAAATGTGCAGCTGTTCCTTGTTATCTCTTGGTTGCTTTAACTTCTTGCGAACGGCCTCGCTTTATGGATTTGCTTTTGTTATCTTACGTTTGCGTTTGTCTATTCTTGCTTTTGAAAAAGAAGAAAGGGAGGCACGGCTTCCTATGGCTAAGTTGTGTAAAAAGTTAGGTTGCCTCTATCAGGACTTAAGGGGATTCCGACATGACTTTGCGGGCATGATGGTCAGCTTTACGATGGCGATTGAAAGTCGGGATTGGGAATTGATTGAAAAATTACATCGAGAAGTACTGTTGGAGGCCAATAAGAGCTTGTCCTCTCACGAATATTCTTATTTTGATTTGTGCCTGTTGGAGGATAAGACCATCCGGAGTTTAATCTTTCACTATCTGGGGCAGGCTCAGGAAAAAGGATTGGAATTTTCTCTGGAAATTCGCGAAGAGGTCCCAGCCCTGAATGTAAACCAGCTGGCCTTGGTTCGCTTGCTGACCATTTTACTGACCAATGCAGTTGAAGCAGCTCAAGCATCTGCAGAGAAGGAGATTGCGCTAGCGATTTTTTCAACGGAACACGGGGTAGAGTTGATTTTGGAAAATAGCCGACCAGCTGGTGACTTGGATATTCAAAAAATCTACCAATCTGATTGGTCGACCAAGGGGCCTAGTCGAGGAACCGGTCTCTTTACGGTAAAGCGGATTCTCAATCATGAGGAATCTATGTTATTGGCTACGGACTTTGAGGACCATCGCTTTACCCAACACCTAACGATAAGGAGTCACACATGAAAGTACTGATTTTAGAAGACCAGCTTCACCATCAAATTCGTTTGGAAGGAGCTTTGCAGGAATTAGGGGAAGAATTGCAGCAGAAGCTAGAAATTCGAACCACGGGGAAACTAGAGGAATTTATGGCTTACCACGCGCAGGCGGAAGTTCATCAACTCTATTTTCTGGACATTGAGATTCAGAATCGGGAGCGAACGGGATTGGAACTGGCACGTGAAATTAGGAAAGACAACCCCTTTGCGATCATTGTGTTTACCAGTTCCCATTCTGAATTTGCTCTTTTAACCTTCCGTTATCAGGTGGCTGCTCTGGATTTTATTCCCAAGGATTTGGCAGATGATCTATTTCGTATCAGGTTACGAGACGTGTTAGAATATAGCCGTTCGCATTTTGTAGATGTGGATACCCAGGCAGATTATTTTGATTTTTGTACCAAAGGCGAACGCCTACAAATCCCTTTTCAGGATATTTTCTACATTGAAACGGCACCCAACTCCCACAAACTACGAATGGTCGGAAAAAATTTTATCAAGGAATTTCCAGGAACCCTACAAGAATTAAGTGATTTAAAGGACTCCAAAGGACGAGACCGGTTTTTCCGCCCTCACAAGTCCTATCTAGCCAATATTCAAAATATCCGAGGCTGGGATCGACGAAATAGGATGGTGTTATTTCTGGAACAGGTGAGCTGTCCCTTGTCCCGTTTACGGTTTGCAGCCATGAAAGAGTTATTAGCTGAAAAAAATGAAATTTTTTGAAAAAAAGACTTGCATTCTCAAATCTGAACTGCTATAATTATTCTTGTCCTTGAGATGAGATGGTCCGTTGGTCAAGGGGTTAAGACACCGCCTTTTCACGGCGGTAACACGGGTTCGAATCCCGTACGGACTATAGTTGAGTCGGAGTTCCTCCGGCTCTTTTCTTATGTCTAGAAGCCATAATCAAAAACCACACTGCGATAACTCCATCTTGATTCATTTTAAGATTGGGAATTGTAGTGTGGTTTTTAGTTAAGCCTAGTTTTGTCAAGTATCTCTTTTTTATGTTTTATGAGACTTTTGTCCTGGCTTAAGTGGCTCTAGTTTTTAAGAAACGCTGGTAGAGCAGAAAAGCTATGAGGGAGATGAAACTGATCCAGAAACTAGCATAGAATCCTTGTGGAACAAAGACGAATTGAATGGTGTTAGATCCTTTTGCCAGATCTATGGCCATAAATCCTGTTTGTGCTTGACGGATGGGGATTTCTTTTCCATCTTGGTAAGCTTTCCATCCTTTGTCGTAAGGGAGGGTTACAAAGAGACTGCTAGTTTTGTCGGTTTGGTACTGGATGTTCAGTTTATTGCCTTCTATACGAACCTCTGGTTGATTCTCTTTGAGTTTGCTAAAGAGACTTTCCAGACTTTCTTGAGGAATGTTGTAGACATGGGGTTGACCGTAGCTGGCTTTGGTAGCTCCTGGAAAGAGGAGTTTCAGGTTCACTTCCTTGGCTTCAGAGAAGTAGCCTAAATCAAAGAAGGAGAAGGTGTTATCTAAGGTGTAGGTGTAGACGTTCCCGTCTATCTGGAGTTGGACATTGGAGTCTTCATCATCAGGGAATTGGATATTTGGGAGACTGAGGTAGAGTTGCTGATTGGCTGGTACCTGCAGTACAAAGCTTGTCTGTGGAGGAGTATCCCCGTCCTTTTTGAGATTCCGTTTCAGGTTGTTTTCATAGATAGGAACTTCTTCAAAAAGGGGAGAGTCCAGGCCAGTCAGATGGTGCAGCAAATTGCGCTGATTGTCTAGCGTTAAGCTGGATAATTCAATATCTTCATAGATTTCTTGGGTTAGAAAGGCGAGGGGAAGAGCCCAGTTATTTTCCTCAAGGCGATAGTCGTTTGCTGTTGCAATGGTAGTAAAGCCTAACCGTGGTGGCTGATTTTTACCAATAAGGTAGCGGATACCAAAGAGACTGTCCATGAGGACGGTGTTGTTTTGATAGCGAAGATTGAGGTTGCTACCGGAAGATTTGTACCCGAGGACGTCTAAGGTACCGCTAGTCAGGCGATTGCGAACAGAGGAGAACTGGGAGATGCCATTGAGTCCATGCTTCATCGTATCATTCCCTGTTTGCACCTGTGTTAGTTCTGCTCGGTAGTCTCCTTCTGACATCTGTTCTTTGAGAGCGAGGATCTCTGTTTGGCCTCTTTGGTAGGAATCAAGAGAGGCGAAGCCCCATTCCCCGGCAATTCCCTGAATTTGAAAAAAGGAATTGCAACCAATCTCCACGATTAGGAAGAAACTAACCGCCACAGTGTAGAAGATAGGAGACAATTTGGCCTTCTTGTAAGCCCAGAAGAGCAGCAAATAAGCACCTAAAAATTCAAACGTTAATAAAAACTGGGTAGAATCGAGATAGGTATAGTGCTTGCTGGAGAAATACCAGGTGAGTCCCCAGCCACAGGCTAGGAAGAGGTTGGCGAGGAGTACTTGCTTGAATTGCAGCTCCTCGAGGCGCTCTAAGACAGTTGCGGCCATAAAGACGAGCAGTACGGAAAAGAGCCAGGAGTAACGGTGGAGAAACATATTGGGCGCATGGAATCCTTGCCAGAAGAGGTCTAGGCCTTCAAGATAGAAACTAGTAATTAGGAAACTGATGAGGAGGCCATAGGACAGTTTCACATGAAACCGGATCGATTTTAGGAGAAAGAAGCAGAGACTGAGAATTAAGGGGATTAATCCGACATAAATCATCGGGATCGCCCCGTATTTGGTAGTGTCAAAGGCTCCCACCAAGGTTTTGGCAAAGATATCGAGATACCACGAATCCTCTGTCAAGAGCCGATCAATCGGTGTCAAGGACTCGCCATGACCCCGAAGGTCCAAGAAAGTCGGGAGTAGCATGATGGCGCTACTGGTTCCAGCTAGAATAGAGGTAAGACTAAAGCGGGTTAAACTTGACAGTCTTCTCTTGAAATCCCAGCTGAGTTGAACCAGGTACCAAAGTGGAAGGAAAATGACCAGCATATAGCCAAAGTAGTAATTTTGAATCAAAAGAACGGTCAAACTAACATAGTAAAGACCAACTTTACCCTGCTTGATGAGCTTGTCTAGTCCGTAGAGAATGAGTGGGACCAAGATAAAGACGTCCAACCAGGTCTTGATTTCCAATTGACTAACTGTAAAGCTCATAAAACTATAGCAAAGTGAAAGTATTAGTGCCAGATAGGGTTTTAGTTGCTTAAACGTTCCTTTGATGGAAATAAAGCTAGACAGGCCAATGCAAGCAAATTTAAGGATTGTAAAGAGATAGACGGCATTGGGCATGGTCTTTACGTCGAAGAAATACACTAAAGGAGAGAAGAAACTCCCTAAATAGTAGGAACTTAAGGCATAGAAATTCAAGCCTAAACCGGTGGTAAATGAATAGAATAGACTATCTTTCCCATGTAAAATATCTCGTAAAGCAGTGTCAAAAATGACATACTGGTGGAAACCGTCTCCGAGCAAGGCTGTTTTAGGGCTTGACCAGTAAATTTCCTGACTGTAATAGAGGAGAATCATGCCTAGAGCTGGCAGTATAAATGAGAGGATGGCAAGAGATTGCCTTTTGAGCAAATCTTTCATAATAATTCCTATATAAAAAGGGAGGCTGGGACATCGGTCCTGGCCTCGAAGTTTATTTACAGAGTCTTTTAATTTAGCGCTTATTCCTGCTTCTTACTCCCTAGTTTGAATTCAAAGGGCACCTCTAAAAACTAAATTTCTGAAAATCTAAATGTTGATTTATCAAGGTTTGAGTGATTCAATTTGAAGAAAAACTGGGGTTTTTAGAGGTCCCCAAAAATAGAGCGTAATGGAGAGTAAGGGAACAGTAAACTAAAAGATGATAAGGGAAGCAGAGTGTAAATTCAAAGAGTCTTAATTTTTCCAGAGTTCTTGAACCTTAGCTTGAACTTCTTCATTTTCAAGGAATTCATCGTAGGTTTCGTCAATCCGGTCAATCACACCATTTTTAGAAAGGACGATGATGTGGTTGGCTAGGGTTTGAATAAACTCATGGTCATGACTGGCAAAGATAATGCTTTCTTTAAAGTTTTTCAAGCCATCGTTAAGGCTGGAGATAGATTCCAAGTCTAAGTGATTGGTTGGATCATCAAGAACCAAGACGTTAGATTTCAGCAGCATCATTTTTGATAACATGACGCGGACCTTTTCTCCCCCTGACAAGACGTTGACAGCCTTGTTGACTTCATCTCCACTGAAGAGCATGCGTCCAAGGAAGCCACGGAGGAAGGTATTGTCATCTTCTTCTTTACTTGCAAATTGACGTAACCAATCGAGGATCGATTCATTGCCAGCAAAGTCTTTGGAATTATCTTTTGGTAGGTAGCTTTGACTGGTGGTTACCCCCCACTTGACAGTTCCTTCATAGTCGATATCTCCCATAATGGCACGAATGAGTGCAGTTGTCTGGATATCGTTTTGTCCGATGAGGGCTGTTTTATCACCTGGGCGGAGAATGAAGCTGATGTTGTCAAGGATTGTTTCACCATCAATTTTGACACTGAGGTTTTCGACTGTCAAGAGGTCATTCCCAATTTCACGTTCTGCTTTGAAGTTGATAAATGGGTATTTGCGGCTGGAAGGGACGATTTCTTCCAAGACAATCTTATCAAGCATTTTTTTACGGGAGGTTGCCTGTTTTGACTTACTTGCATTTGCTGAGAAACGTGCCACAAACTCTTGGAGTTCTTTGATTTTCTCTTCTGCTTTGGCATTACGGTCAGCTTGCAATTTGGCAGCCAATTCACTTGATTCTTTCCAGAAGTCGTAGTTTCCAACGTATAGTTGAATTTTTCCAAAGTCAAGATCGGCCATATGGGTGCAGACCTTATTGAGGAAGTGACGGTCGTGGGAGACGACGATGACGGTGTTGTCAAAGTCAATCAGAAAGTTTTCTAACCAGGTGATGGATTGAATGTCCAAACCGTTGGTCGGCTCATCGAGGAGGAGAACGTCTGGTTTACCAAAGAGAGCCTTGGCTAAGAGAACCTTCACCTTTTCACCATTGGTCAATTCACTCATGTTTTGGTAGTGAAGCGCTTCTGGGATATTGAGGTTTTGGAGTAGTTGTGCTGCTTCACTTTCTGCTTCCCAACCACCCAACTCTGCAAAAAGACCTTCGAGTTCGGCAGCTCGAACCCCGTCTTCATCAGAAAAATCAGCTTTCATATAAATAGCATCTTTTTCTTTCATAATGCTATAAAGATGCTCATTTCCCATGATAACGACATCAATCACGCGCTCGTCTTCATAGTCAAAGTGATTTTGACGAAGGACAGATAGACGTTCGTCTGGACCGAGGCTGATCTGACCAGTACTTGGTTCGATGTCTCCGGCTAGAATTTTTAGAAAAGTGGATTTTCCGGCCCCATTGGCTCCAATGAGACCATAGGTATTTCCTTCTGTGAATTTGATGGTTACATCATCAAAAAGTTTGCGATCACTGAATCGCAATGATACGTCTGTTACTGTTAACAATGGACTTCTCCTATTTTTAATATTATTCTCATTTTACTAGAAAGGAGGCTATTTATCAAATCTTGACTTACAATAAGGAAGACTATACAATAGTATCCATCAGAAAAGTAATTTTGTCTCCTCTCAAGAGAGCTTGTGGTTGCTGGGAACAAGTGGGGAACAGGGTGAAGATTGGGCTGATAGACCCTTTAAGTTGCTCTTTTATGATTGTGTTAGCTCGTCTTGGCATAGACAGGACTGCTAGGATTTGCTACCTTATAAAAGACTAGAAGGAATAGATGAATAGAGTAAAAAGAGATGGTTTTCCATAACTGAGGTGGCACCGCGGTATATCGTCCTCACAGAGTTTTTTCTGTGTGGACTTTTCTTTTTATAATTCGAAATGAGAAAGGATTTCTATGACTAAACCAGTTATTTTAACAGGAGATAGACCGACTGGAAAGCTCCATATCGGTCATTATGTTGGGAGCTTGAAAAATCGTGTGCTACTCCAGGAGCAGGGCCAGCACCAGCTATACGTTTTTTTAGCGGATCAGCAAGCTTTAACAGATCACGCCAAGGACCCCCAAACGATTGTGGAATCGATTGGGAATGTTGCCTTGGACTATCTAGCTGCTGGACTTGATCCAGCCAAAAGCACTATTTTTATTCAAAGTCAAATTCCCGAGTTGGCAGAATTGTCCATGTATTACATGAACCTGGTATCACTGGCTCGTCTGGAACGTAATCCAACTGTCAAGACAGAGATTGCCCAAAAAGGTTTTGGGGAGAGTATCCCAACAGGATTTTTGGTTTATCCAATTGCCCAGGCTGCAGATATTACAGCCTTTAAGGCAAATTTTGTTCCAGTGGGCAATGACCAGAAACCGATGATTGAGCAAACCCGTGAGATTGTCCGGAGCTTTAATCATACTTACCAAACAGATGTGTTGGTTGAGCCGGAAGGGATTTATCCTGAGAATGAATCAGCAGGTCGCCTACCAGGTTTGGATGGCAATGCCAAGATGTCCAAGTCTTTAGGGAACGGTATTTATCTGGCTGATGATATGGATACCTTGCAGAAAAAGGTGATGAGCATGTATACTGATTCAAACCATATTCGTGTTGAGGATCCAGGACAAATTGAGGGCAATATGGTTTTCTATTACCTCGATGTCTTTGGTCGTCCGGAGGATGTAGCTGACATTCAAGCCATGAAAGACCACTATCAACAGGGAGGTCTCGGGGATGTCAAGACCAAACGTTACTTACTAGAGATTTTGGAAAGAGAACTCGGACCTATTCGGGAACGCCGCTTAGAATTTGCCCAAGATATGGGACAGGTTTATGAGATGCTCAAAAAAGGGAGTCAGGTTGCTCAAGCAGTGGCTGCGGAAACTCTGGATCAGGTCAAGGAAGCAATGGGGATTCGCTATTTTTAATCTTAAGTGATACTAGTTGACAATTCAGTTGAGAGTGATAAAATATTTTAAACCTATCAGGATTGGCCTGATAAAAGATAAAAAAAGAGGAGAAATACCATGTCAAATTGGGATACTAAGTTTTTGAAAAAAGGATACACCTTTGATGACGTTTTGCTAATTCCAGCAGAAAGTCATGTGTTGCCAAATGATATTAATTTGAAGACACAATTGGCACCAAATTTAACCTTGAATATCCCTATTATTTCAGCTGCAATGGATACGGTTACGGATAGTCGTATGGCCATTGCAATGGCTCGGGCTGGTGGGCTTGGAGTGGTTCACAAGAACATGCCTATTGAAGAACAGGCCGAAGAGGTTCGTAAAGTGAAACGTTCTGAAAATGGCGTTATCATGGATCCCTTCTTTTTGACGCCGGATAACTCTGTATCCGAAGCCAATGAGCTTATGGAACGCTACCATATTAGTGGTGTCCCAATTGTCGACTCGCTTGACGGTCGGAAGTTAGTCGGAATTATTACCAATCGTGACATGCGTTTCATCACGGATTTTGGTCAATCGATCCGTGAACACATGACCAGTGAGGATTTGGTTACTGCACCTGTTGGTACAGATTTGGAGACAGCTGAGCGCATTCTTCACCAAAATCGGATTGAAAAATTACCATTGGTGAATAGCGATGGTTCCTTGGCTGGTTTGATTACGATTAAAGATATTGAAAAAGTGATTGAGTTTCCAAATGCGGCTAAAGACCACTATGGACGCCTCTTGGTTGCAGGTGCTGTCGGAGTTACTTCAGATACCTTTGATCGGGCTCGTGCCTTGTTTGAAGCAGGAGCAGATGCGATTGTTATCGACACTGCTCATGGTCACTCTGCCGGTGTTCTTCGCAAGATTCGTGAAATCAGGGAAGTGTTCCCTGATAAAACGCTGATTGCCGGAAATGTGGCGACAGCTGAAGGTACACGAGCTCTTTATGAAGCTGGAGTTGATGTGGTGAAGGTCGGAATCGGACCAGGATCTATCTGTACAACCCGTGTCATTGCAGGTGTTGGTGTACCACAAGTGACTGCTATCTATGATGCAGCAAGTGTGGCGCGTGAATATGGGAAAGCCATCATTGCCGATGGCGGAATCAAGTATTCAGGTGATATTGTCAAAGCCTTGGCCGCAGGTGGACATGCAGTTATGCTCGGATCTATGTTAGCGGGTACAGATGAGGCACCAGGTGAGACAGAAATCTTCCAAGGACGTAAGTTTAAAACCTATCGCGGTATGGGAAGTCTAGCAGCTATGAAAAAAGGCTCCAAAGATCGCTATTTCCAGGGTTCTGTCAATGAAGCAAACAAACTAGTTCCTGAAGGGATTGAAGGTCGGATTGCTTATAAAGGTGCAGCATCAGATATCGTCTTTCAAATGGTTGGTGGACTTCGTTCTGGCATGGGCTATGTGGGTGCTGGAGACCTCTTCCAACTCCGTGAAAATGCTCAATTTATGGAGATGAGTGGTGCGGGTCTTAAAGAAAGTCATCCACACGATGTTCAAATCACGAATGAGGCACCAAACTACTCTATGCATTAAACCTATAAAACTAAAAGGGTCTGACTCCTCTTGAATTGAGGGAGAAGACCCTTATTTTTTTATTAATGAGGTTGGGACAAAAGTTTAGCCTCTCTATTTATGATTAGCAAAATAAGATGACGCAGTAGTTGATTGGGTCTAACAGTATTGTATGCTATTAGAGAGTACCAAATATTGTTTGCTAAGCAAACTCCAATCGTTCGCCATATGAAGAACACTACATAATCAACCTTGCGGGGGTGGGATGGAAAAGGTCCTGAAGACTTTTTCCATCCCAGCCTAAAAATAAGGACGCGAGGTAGGTTCGGGGAACCTTTTCAACCTGAGCTAAGAAATTGGAAAGCAAAGTAAGATCCAGTGGATCTTTTTAGTATGAGCCTAAAATTAAGAGATCGAATAAACTAATTTTTTTCATCTTAGTTCTGTCCCACACCCTTCTTATTGCTCGGAATAAGAAGGGTTCGTTAGCCTATTTACCGTTATTGGCTTGTAATTTTTCCTTGATGGATGTTAAAAACCTGTAAATCTACTTGTAAATCTTGTAAATGGTCGAGTGAAGTTGTTGTCAAGAATGTTTGGATATCACCGCTAATAGCTTCTAGAAGTCTTGTTTGACGATGATTGTCCAATTCACTCATCACATCATCCAATAAGAGGATGGGACTTTCTCGGGTAACATTTTTGATTAATTGAATTTCAGCTAGTTTTAGAGAGAGAATCAGACTTCGTTGTTGGCCTTGGCTGCCATATTTAGCATCAATACCGTTAAGAGAAAAGCGAACATCGTCTCGATGGGGACCAACGCTTGTACTTCGTTTGAAGATATCGGTTTGTCTTTTTTCTAAAAGAGCTTGAGTCAAATTCTGAGAAAGGAGTTGTAAATCATCTTGTAAATCAACAGAACTCTTGTAATGGACTCTCAAAATTTCTTGATCTTCGGATAAATGTTCTTGTTGAGTTCTGGCTACGGTTTCTAAATCAGCGAGAAACTGCAGCCGATGTTGGATAACACGAGCACCAGACTGAGCGAGTTGCTCGTCTAAAACATCTAAATAATTGCTGTCAATTTTCTGACTAGATTTGAGATAGGAGTTGCGTTGTTTTAAGATATACTGGTATTGAGATAGTTCAGCCAAATAGGTGGATTTTATTTGTCCTAAATCCATGTCCACAAACCTCCTTCTTAAAGAAGGAGAACCTTTAACGAGCTGTAAATCTTCTGGGGCAAATAGGACGACATTCATATGTCCGATATAGTTGGATAGTCGGGCTTGCTTTAAGTGATTTACCTTGGTCATCCGTCCCTTACTGGTCCAAGCTATTTCTAATGGTAGTGTCCCTGTTAGCTTTGCTAAAACTCCTTGCAGCTGGAAGTTATCCGTATCAAACTGAGTCAACTCTTTGTCAAGACGAGTACGGTGGCTCCGGGTAAGCGCTAAAAAATAAATAGCTTCTAGCAGGTTGGTTTTTCCCTGTGCATTTTGTCCCAAGAAGACGGTTAGGCCTGGTTGAAATTGGAGCTTGACATCCTTGTAATTTCGAAATTGGTGAATTTGTAGTTCTTTTAACCACATCTTATCTACCTGGGAACCGAACGGGTTTTCTTTTTGGTTTAGCTTTATCAGGGCTTTGCTGTTTATTTAATTCCTTGACGAGTTGAGCCACTCGTTTTTTTTCTGCGAGGGCTTCTTGGTGTTCCGCAATCTCTTCTTGACTTGGGGCTATTAATTGGATTTGTAAGTCTAGATTGGGAATTTGAAGGTTGTCTTGCAGGTAGAGTTTTTTACCACGACGATTTTCTTCTTGTCCATTTAGAAAGACTTGATTTTCGGCTAAAAAAGCTTTCACAGCGCCTCCACTTTGGATAATTCCTAGGTCTTTCAATAGGGCTTGTAATGTAATAAATTCATCAAATAATTTGTAGTTCATAATATACCTCTGAGGCTATTATAGCATACCCATTCCATTCCTGCTTTGCGGTGTGTAGAGTATGTTTTTAGAGGGATTAGTGGTATAATGAAATCCTATATAGAATTTATTTCGAGGTGGTTATGGAATTAGTAGATGGCGTACATATACATGTCATGAATAGTCATAAATTTAAAAGCAATGTCATCAAGATTCGCTTTACATCTACCTTGTCTCGGTATTCCGTTTCTGCGAGAGCTATTGTGGCGGCTATTTTGGAAACTGCTAATCAATCCTATCCGCGTTTAAAGGATTTGCAAAGATATTTGGCATCTTTGTATGGTGCGGAATTGTCAACGTCGATCCATATTGTAGGGGATTTACACTTAGTTGACATTGATTTAATCTTTGTAAAAGACCGATTTTTGAGTAAAAAGCAATTTTTGATTGAGAGGATTTTTGATTTAATTTCCGAGGTATTGTTTAATCCTTTAATTGAAGATGAGGCTTTTGCGCACTCTTTATTCCAAACTGAGCGAGAGAATTTAATCGAGTTGTCCGAGCGAGAATGGGAAAATGATTTTAGCCAGGCACGCAATGAAAGTTTCAAAGCCTTTTATCGAGGCCATCCCGATTTGTCCCTGGCCAATTATGGGAATAAGGAACTACTAGAGTCGGAGACGGCAAGGTCCACCTATAAAGAATTTCAACGAATGATGCGCGAGGACCGAATCGACTTTCTCTTCTTTGGAGAATTTCCTGAAAAAATGATTCGAGACCGAATTCGTAGCTGGGATTTACAGCCTCGAAAAGAATTGAAATCCTTAACTCATTTTCAAGCAGAGAGCTCCGTTGTCCAAGAGGTATTTCAAAAAGCGATGGGGCAACAGTCTGTATTGGATTTGGCCTATTATACCCCTGTTTTTCGAGATGAAAAATCTTATCCAGCCTTGGTTTTATTAAATGCCCTTTTGGGCCAGTTTCCCCATTCCTTCCTTTTTCGTAAAATCCGAGAGGAGGAGGGACTGGCCTATACGGTTGGTAGTCAGCTTCATGTATTTTCCCATCTCTTCCGGATTTATGTAGGATTTGAAGCACCTCAGCGGAATGTGATTTTTAAACAGATTCGTCAAGAAATGAATCGTATCCGAAGAGGTTTTATCAGTGAAGAGCAGTTGTCCATGAGTAAAAAGATGTTGTTGAATCTGATTGTTCAAGTCGAAGATTCACCCATGGCCATGGTCGAGCGAACTTATCAAACAGCTACGTTTGGTTCTGCTTACAGTGTAGATGGTTCTTTCCAAAAAGCGATTGAAGCTGTGACACCTAAAGACATTCAAATGGTTGCTAGAAGTTTACAGTTACAGTCAATGATTTTTTTAGAAGGGAGTAGCGAATGAGAAAAATCGAAGAAAAACATTTTTCCAGTATTGATGAGACCTTATTTACCTATCGTTTTTCCAATGGCTTTTTGCTACGCATGCTTCCTAAAAAAGGCTTCAAGGAACAGGCTGGTTTACTGACTGTCAATTTGGGTAGTCTAGATTGGAAGGGAAGTGAGCCAGCAGGGCTAGCTCACTTTTTAGAACATAAAATTTTTGAAGCAGAGTCTGGGGAGGATTTTCTGTTAAAGTTTACAGAATCTGCGACGGATAGTAATGCTTTTACAACCTTTGGCTACACGGGCTATACCTTTTCTTCCAGTAAGGCTATTACGGAGAATGCACATCTACTTCTAGAAATGATTTCCAGCTTTACTACATCTGTAGAGTCTATTGACAAGGAAAAGGAGATTATCCAGCAGGAGTTGGAGATGTATAAGGCGGATCCAGATCAAGTTCTGTTTACAGAAGCTTTAGCCAGGATGTATCCAGATACCCCCTTGGCCATGGAAATTGTTGGCAGCCGTGAATCGATTGCGCAAATAGATTTGAGAGATTTACAGCGTATTTACCAAGATTACTATCACCCACAAAACATGCAGTTGTTTCTAATTGGTGATTTCAATCCCCAAGAACTGGTGGACTCACTGACCGAGGGTGTTTCAGGACTGCCAACTACTGTCAGCTCGATACCAAAAAGAAGTCCTCTGCCTCGTCACCCAGTAGAGTCTGGAAAATCCATGCGGATGGATGTTTCCAAAGCAAAATTGGCCATTGGCTTACGAGGAAATAAAGGCCTAGGTCAGGAAGATTTATTCCTTTACAAGGTAAAGTTGCAATTGTTCTTTTCCTTATTACTGGGATGGACTTCGCAACGTTACCAAGAGTTACTGGATGCAGGAAAAATCGACTATTCCTTTCAATTTGAAATTGATGTTCAAGAGCTTTATCACCATGTATTCTTTTTCTTGGACACGGATGAACCGGTTTCGTTTTCGCACCAGTTACGAACGATTGTCAAACGTTTTGAACAGTCTAGAGATTTGTCGGAAGAGCACCTTGATTTATTGAAGAATGAGATGTACGGGGACTTTATCCGACAATTGGATCACTATGACTTTATCTTTAATAACTATTTGCCCGGGGTTGAAGGATTAAATCTTTTTGACCTCCCAGCCATCCTACCGAATATCCATCTTGTCGATGTGCTTGAAGTTGGACGTGAATTTATAGAAAGCTGCGATATGATGGATTTTACGATTTTACCGAATTATACCTAGAAAGAGAAGGACCCTGATATGAGAAAAGTTACAATCGGTGAAGTATTGCGTCGTGAACGTATTCATCAAGGAAAAAAGTTGAGTCAGCTTCAAAAGGCCGTTGATATTCAAGTAGAATATCTGGAAGCTCTTGAAAATAATGATTTTGATCAGTTACCAAGCCCCTTCTATGCCCGTTCTTTTATCAAAAAGTATGCTTGGGAGTTGGGACTAGACGAAAAGATTTTACTTGCGGCTTATGAAAATGGCTCCATGGTTGCCTACGATGAGATTGAGGTGGACGAAGAACATGGCCGTACGACACGGATTGAAAGACGTAAGATAAAATCTTATTTACCGATTTTTTACTTTGTGCTGATATCGTTAGGGATTCTGGGTTCAGTCGGCTACTTTGTTTGGAATTATTCGACCAGCCACGTGTCTGAAACTCCAATCACCACCTCTAGTAGCAGTCAGGAAGAAAAGGCTTCAGAGGAGGCAAAGCAGCGGGAGCAGTTGGATATTTCTGTTTCTATGGTTAATGGCGTAACCTATGTGACTGCAGCTGGAGCTAGTGAACCTGTTGAATTAACAATCAGTAGGTCTAAAGAGACAGATACTTGGGTCACTGTTTCTGAAACGAGGGCTGCAAGTGGCCTGGCTCTAACTGCAAACGCCCCAAGCTTTAAGGAAGACCTGGTGACCAATTATGAATTTTATATTGGTTTAGGGGATCCAAACCTAGTGGAGTTAACTCTGAATGGACAGAAGGTGGCACTGGAGAATTTACCTGAGGAAGCTACAACTCTTGTCCTGCGGACTAGTTCGGCTGCGGCGCAGA
Source organism: Streptococcus danieliae (assembly GCF_009767945.1). GTDB lineage: Bacteria > Bacillota > Bacilli > Lactobacillales > Streptococcaceae > Streptococcus > Streptococcus danieliae. The sequence goes on from NZ_WSRS01000002.1 coordinate 43,107, forward strand.
GTTCACCAGCAAGCAGTTCTACAGCTAGTTCTGTAACTGAAGAAGTATCCCAAGATACAGAAGTAGGCCTTCCAAGCGAAGGTTTAGAGGAGTAAGTTTATGAAAAAAGAAAATATTCCTAATCTTTTAACCCTTCTACGAATCGCCATGATTCCGATCTTTATTCTCATTCTGAGCCTACCAGGTCGGAGGGACCTGCATTGGGTAGCCGCTGTGATTTTTGCGGTGGCTAGTTTTACGGATTATTTAGACGGTTATCTAGCCCGCAAGTGGCAGGTGGTGTCGAACTTTGGGAAGTTTGCCGATCCGATGGCGGATAAGCTTCTGGTAATGTCAGCCTTTATTCTCCTCGTTGGCTTAGGCTTTGTGCCAGCCTGGATTGCTGCCCTGATTGTGTGTCGTGAGTTAGCAGTCACCGGCTTGCGCTTACTCCTGGTTGAGCAGGGGGGGACGGTGTTGGCAGCCGCCATGCCTGGGAAAATCAAAACCTTCTCACAAATGTTCGCGATTATTTTCTACCTTCTCCATTTCTCCTTACTAGCCGACATAACGCTTTACATCGCCTTATTCTTTACCCTATATTCCGGTTATGATTACTTTAAAGGCGCATCTTTCTTATTTAAGGATACATTTAAATGAAGAAAAATAGTATTGAGGTTCGCAATCTCAGCTTCCGTTACCAAAAAGAAGATGCTCACCTGACCCTCAAGCAGGTAGAGTTTCATGTGAAACAGGGCGAGTGGCTATCTATTGTCGGCCATAATGGTAGTGGCAAATCTACCCTAGTACGTTTGCTAAATGGACTGTTAGAGGCTGAAGAGGGCCAGGTTTTAATCAATGGCCAAGTCCTATCAGCCGAGAATATCTGGGAAAAACGCCAAGAAATGGGAATTGTCTTCCAAAATCCAGACAATCAGTTTGTTGGCGCGACGGTTGAAGACGATGTTGCCTTCGCCTTGGAGAACAATCAAGTTCCACCTGAGGAGATGCAGGTACGAGTTGAGGAAGCGCTCAAGATGGTCAATATGTGGGATTTCCGGGATCGGGAACCTGCTCGCTTGTCTGGAGGTCAGAAGCAACGGGTGGCCGTTGCAGGAATTCTAGCTCTAAGGCCAAATATTATCATTCTCGATGAAGTAACGAGCATGCTCGATCCAGAGGGGCGCAAAGAGCTGATGGAGACAATTGCGGCTATTCGGAGCCAGCAGGCCATCACAGTTTTATCTGTCACCCATGATTTGGAAGAGGTCAGTCTTAGTGACCGTGTGTTGGTGATGAAAGCGGGACGTGTGAAATCCCTGCAGACACCCCAAGAGTTGTTTCAACGACCAGATTTAGAGGATCTTGGTTTAGACCTCCCCTTCACCCGCCAATTAGTAGAAATGCTAGATTTAGATGTATCTGGCTACTTATCAGAAGAAGAATTGCAGGACTATTTATGGGAATTACAGTTTCCAAGGTAAATTATAGCTACCAAGCAGGTACACCATTCGAAGGACCGGCCTTGTTTGATCTGAATTTAGAGATTGCCGAAAAGAATTATACGGCGATTATCGGTCATACCGGCAGTGGTAAATCAACACTATTACAATTGCTGAATGGCTTATTGCTGCCGACCAGTGGTCAGATCAAAGTTGGAACCCTCATTTTAGAAGCTGGAAAAAAGCAAAAGGATATCAAAGCAGTTCGAAAACGGATTGGCTTGGCTTTCCAATTTCCAGAAAGTCAGCTATTTGAAGAGACTGTTTTAAAAGATGTTGCCTTTGGTCCCCAAAATTTTGGTTCCTCTCAGGCAGAAGCTGAGCAGCTAGCGCGTGAAAAATTAGCTCTAGTTGGTATTGCCCCAGAGCTTTGGGAGCGTAGCCCCTTTGAATTATCCGGTGGACAAATGCGACGGGTTGCTCTGGCTGGTATCTTGGCCATGGAACCAGAGATTTTGGTACTGGATGAGCCAACTGCTGGTTTGGATCCAGCTGGTCGAAAAGAGTTTATGCAGTTATTTGCCAAACTGCATGCTCAAGGGATGGGAATCATCCTAGTAACCCACCTCATGGATGATGTGGCTGATTATGCCGACTATGTCTACCTTTTGTCAAAAGGACGTCTAGAGGCTCAGGGACAGCCACGAGAGTTGTTCCAGCAAGTAGAGCGTATGGAGGAACTCCATCTAGGTTTACCCAAGGTGACTCGTTTTGCCCTTGGTTTAAGAGAAAAAGGCTTTTCGTTTGACCGCTTACCGACAACCCTAGCAGAATTTAAGGAGGCCTATCATGGATAAATTGATCTTAGGTCGTTATATTCCAGGTAAGTCCTTTATCCATCGTTTGGATCCCAGGGCTAAATTATTAGGGATGTTTGCCTTTGTGCTCATGGTGTTTTGGGCCAATAATCTTGTGACAAATGCGTTGATTTTGTTGGTTACAGGAGTCCTTTTATTTCTGTCAGGTTTACCGCTTAAAGTCTATTGGGACGGCTTAAAACCGATGTGGTTTCTTATTTTCTTTACGATTAGTTTGCAGTTGTTTACGCTAAACACAGGGACGGTTTTAGTTCAGTTTGGTTGGTTGACAATAACGGATCAAGGTTTGTCTCAAGCAGGGATTATTTTGGTCCGCTTCTTAACGATTGTCCTCTGGTCGACAGTTTTAACCTTGACTACCATGCCTTTGACCTTGGCGCGAGCGATTGAATCACTCTTAGGTCCTCTGAAAGTATTTCGTTTTCCAGTTCAGGAAATTGGCTTGATGTTATCTATGAGTTTACGGTTTATTCCTACCTTGATGGATGATACGGTCAAGGTCATGAATGCTCAACGAGCGCGTGGTGTTGATTTTGGAGAAGGAAATATCATCCAGAAGGCCAAGTCCTTTATTCCTATCTTAATTCCGTTGTTTGCCTCAAGCTTTAAACGAGCAGATGCCTTGGCAACAGCGATGGAGGCGCGTGGCTATCAAGTTGGTTTACCACGAACAGCCTACCGTAAACTGCAGTGGACTTTTTTAGATACCTTGTCACTTATTTTACTTTTCTGTCTAGCTCTAGCTCTCTTTTTCCTTAAAAATTAGCTTTTATTACAGTAAAAAGCTGTAAATATCATCTTCTTGTAACAAACGTTACTTTTTGTATAAGAAAGAGTAACAAACACCCTGTATGATAGGTGTAGGAAAAAGGAGAAAAGAATGCGTAACGATCAAAAGCAAAAGTATAGAAACTTTGGAATCTTGTCAGCGGCTTCCGCCCTTGTTATTGGTGGCACAGTTCTGGCAGAAAACTATACTGTAAGTAGAGAGACTGCGTCTTCAACTACAAAAAAGGTAGAGACAGTAGCATCATCAAGCTCTGTCAAAAAGTCTACAAACTCAGTTGAAAAGACTTCAGAAGTTCAAAAAGCGTCTGAAGAAAACATGCCAGAAGTGTCTGCTGCTTCAGAGTCAGCGACGCTTGTTCAAGCAAGTGCAACACCTGTACATGCACCAAATCAAGAAACTATTGAAGTGACACCTCTTGTAGCAGCTGCTGAAAACCATACTTATGCAGCTCCGTCAACCTTGTCACTTGCTCCAGTCAGTTATTCAAATACAGCAGCAGGTTCTGTTGTATTGGCCAATGGTAATACTGCTGGTGAGCAGGGCATGTATGCGGCAGCCCGTATGGCAGAATTGACAGGTGTGTCAGCTTCTACTTGGGAAAATATTATTGCTCGTGAATCAAACGGAAATATGTATGCTGCCAACGCTTCTGGTGCTAGTGGACTCTTCCAAACCATGCCAGGTTGGGGATCAACAGCCAGCGTTGATGACCAAATTCAAGCTGCCTACAATGCCTACAGTAATCAAGGCCTGGCTGCTTGGGGTTACTAATAAAATGACTATAGAAGAAAACGCCTCGAGAAAAGTATCTCAGGCGTTTTTACTTATTCAAAAAATGCGGTCAGCTCCTGTGTTTCTGTCAGTAAAATCTGGGCTCCGTTTTCAAGGAGAGACTCGGAACTGCCATAGCCCCATGTAACTCCGATACGCCCGATGGCTAGATCGCGACCAGCAGCCATGTCAAACAAGGTATCACCGATGATATAGGCTTGATCATTAGGAGCCTGAGCGTGTTCGATGCCTCTTTTAAGGACATCAATTTTGTCATGTGACTCTGGAAGAGCTCCAAAGACTTGGTGGAAGTAGGTTTCTAAGCCAAAGTGCTGAACCATGACCTGGGCCATGGGTTGATTTTTACTGGTCGTAATGGCTAGATAATGCCCTTGTTCTTTCAGAGTCTGGAGTGTCTCTTTTATCCCAGGATAGGGGATGGCTTGATAGACCCCTTTTTCTCTGTAATAGTGACGGAAAAGGGTGATCGCTTCTTCAACTTTATCCTTTGGAAGATAGAGGGCAAAGGATCGTTCCAGTGGTGGGCCAATCAGTGTATCCAATTCGGAATCAGCAGGTACGGCTTGCTGTAGTTCTGTGAAGGCATAGTGGAAGGCAGCCTTAATACCAGGTCCGCTATCGACTAAGGTTCCATCTAAATCAAAAAATAAAAACATATAAACTCCTTTACATCCAGTATACCATAAGCTAAAAGGGCTTGGATTGTAAAGAATCTAATCAATCTTCTTCACACTCCTGTAAAATTCTCTCGGTTTTTGCTATCTTTTCGTAATATTCCTAGGGTAGAATAAGGTCAGATAAGAAAGGAACTTTACATGAAAAGAAAACAATATTCCCTCTTAACGGGATTGGTAGCTCTTCTAATGCTAGGAACTGTAAATACTGTGTCAGCTGAGTCCTATACAGTAAAATCGGGGGACACCTTATCAAAAATTGCTGCAGAAAAACAAACAAGCCTTGAAAAGATTCTAGAACGCAATAACATTCAGAATCCAAATGTGATTCAGGTTGGCCAAGTCCTGGAGTTAGCAACAGGAACTCCAGCGGCTGATCCGGTTCAAACGGAAATAGTAGCTTCAGACCAACAAGATCTTGTCAATGAAGGAGTCAAGGAAGCGGAAGCTCCCGCAGAAACAGCTCAGGAGCAGGTAGCTCCAGCGGTGACAAGTAATTTGTCAAGTGATGAGCAAGCAGCCAAAGAATGGATTGCTCAAAAGGAGTCAAGTGGTAGTTACACGGCCCAAAATGGCATCTATTATGGACGTTACCAATTGACACTTTCTTACCTCAATGGTGATTTGTCACCCGAGAACCAAGAACGAGTCGCAGATGAATATGTCAAAAATCGCTATGGTTCATGGACCCAAGCCTATCAATTTTGGCTTGCCAATGGCTGGTATTAAAGACCTTCAAATCCTCCACAAAACAACCTTGTTCAGTGGAGGATTTTTTTGATTCGTGTTATAATAAGCCTTGCTCAAAACGACCTTCAAATCGTTGAAAGCGCGCACGGAAACGTGACGAACGAAAGATGGGAGAAAACTATGAGTGTTCCTTCAAAAACACGAGTTGTTGTAGGGATGAGTGGGGGAGTTGACTCCTCTGTTACAGCCCTCTTGTTAAAAGAACAAGGCTATGATGTCATCGGTATTTTCATGAAAAATTGGGATGATACCGATGAAAATGGTTTTTGTACGGCAACAGAAGATTATAAAGATGTTGCAGCGGTAGCGGATCAAATCGAGATCCCTTACTACTCTGTCAACTTTGAGAAAGAATATTGGGACCGGGTCTTTGAATATTTCTTAGCAGAGTACCGGGCCGGTCGGACACCGAATCCAGATGTCATGTGTAACAAGGAAATTAAGTTTAAAGCCTTCCTTGACTATGCGATGGAACTGGGAGCAGACTATGTAGCCACCGGTCACTATGCCCAGGTTGAACGAGATGAAAATGGCCAAGTACGCATGCTGCGTGGAAAAGACCAAAACAAGGATCAGACCTACTTCCTTAGCCAACTGTCTCAAGAGCAATTGCAAAAAACGCTCTTCCCGCTTGGTCATTTGGAAAAAGCACAAGTGAGGGAGATTGCAGAAAAAGCAGGCTTGGCAACAGCTAAGAAAAAGGATTCAACAGGAATCTGCTTCATTGGGGAAAAGAATTTCAAAGAATTTCTCAGCAACTATCTACCCGCTAAACCTGGCCGAATGATGACCATGGAGGGGCGTGATATGGGAGAACACAGTGGTCTCATGTATTACACTATCGGACAACGTGGAGGCCTAGGAATTGGTGGTCAAGAAGGTGGTGATAACAAACCTTGGTTTGTTGTTGGTAAAGATCTTGAACAGAATATTCTGTATGTGGGTCAAGGTTTCCACCATGAAAACCTTATGTCAACTAAATTGACAGCCAGTCAGGTGCATTTTACAAAAGAAATGCCTCAAACTTTCGAAATGGAATGTACAGCCAAATTCCGTTATCGTCAACCTGATGCTAAGGTAACAGTGTCTGTCAATGGCGACAAGGCTTTGGTAAGCTTTGCGGAAGAGCAACGGGCGATTACCCCAGGTCAAGCTGTGGTCTTTTATGATGGGGAAGAGTGCCTAGGCGGTGGCTTGATTGACCAGGCCTATATGAACGACCAAGTTCGTCAGTACATATAAATTGACAAGTTACTAAGATATGCTACAATACTAAGAAGCAAATACACTGATGGTCAAAGCTCATGGATTTGCAGGTTTTTTGGCCTGCAATCAAATGAAGCCTTGACCTTTTTTTGTGAAAGGAAGGAAAAATGACTAGACAGTTTGCGGAGACTTATGATGTGATTGTCATTGGTGCTGGCCATGCAGGAGTAGAAGCATCTCTTGCGGCTGCCCGGATGGGTTGTAAAACACTCTTGGCAACCATTAATATTGAAATGTTGGCGTTTATGCCTTGTAACCCTTCGATTGGAGGATCTGCCAAAGGAATCGTGGTCCGTGAAGTAGATGCCCTGGGTGGTGAAATGGCCAAAAATATTGATAAAACCTATATTCAAATGAAGATGCTGAATACAGGTAAAGGGCCTGCTGTCCGCGCCTTACGAGCTCAAGCTGACAAGGAACTCTATGCGAAAGAAATGCGCAAGACAGTTGAAAACCAAGAGAATCTGACCCTACGCCAAACCATGGTTGATGAAATTTTGGTTGAGGATGAAAAGGTTATTGGGATTCGGACTGCAACCAATCAAGAGTTTGGTGCCAAAACGGTTATTGTGACAACCGGGACAGCCCTGCGTGGAGAGATCATCATTGGTGATTTAAAATACTCTTCTGGACCCAACCACAGTATTGCTTCTGTCAAGCTAGCTGACAACCTAAAAGCACTAGGATTTGAAATCGGTCGCTTTAAGACAGGGACTCCACCCCGTGTCAAGGCATCCTCCATTGACTATAGTGAGACTGAAATCCAACCAGGGGATGAAGCACCCAACCATTTCTCCTATCGCTCCAAGGATGAGGACTACTTGAAAGATCAGGTACCTTGCTGGTTAACCTACACTAACCAGGATAGCCACCAAATCATTCAAGATAATTTACACCGAGCACCTATGTTTACAGGTGTTGTTGAAGGAGTAGGCCCTCGCTATTGCCCATCCATTGAAGATAAAATTGTTCGATTTGCAGACAAGGAAAGACACCAACTATTCTTAGAACCCGAAGGACGCGATACCGAAGAGGTTTACATCCAAGGACTATCAACTAGTCTTCCAGAAGATGTGCAACGTGAGTTGGTTCATTCTATTAAAGGACTTGAAAAAGCTGAAATGATGCGGACAGGTTATGCTATTGAATACGATATGATTCTCCCTCATCAATTGCGAGCTACTCTTGAAACTAAGAAAATTTCAGGTCTCTTTACGGCCGGTCAAACCAATGGAACTTCAGGCTATGAAGAAGCTGCAGGGCAAGGAATCATGGCCGGCATTAATGCGGCTCTTAAAGTTTTAGGGAAACCAGAACTAATTCTCAAACGCAGTGATGGTTACATTGGTGTGATGATTGATGATCTGGTTACTAAAGGAACCTTGGAACCTTACCGTCTCTTGACCAGTCGAGCAGAGTACCGCTTGATTTTACGGCATGACAATGCAGATATGCGTCTAACGGAGATTGGGCGTTCGATTGGTTTGGTCGATGATGAGCGTTGGGAAGATTTCCAAATGAAGAAAAACAGTTTCCAAACAGAAATGGAACGCTTGGAAAGTCATAAATTAAAACCAACCGCGGAAACCAACCAAAAAGTTACCGATCTTGGTTTTAAACCGTTAGCGGATGCCCTAACAGCCAAGGAATTTCTACGGAGACCAGAAGTCAGTTATGATGACCTGGCCCATTTCATTGGATCAGCTTCTGAGGAAATCGATGAAAAGGTCAAAGAACTATTGGAAACGGAAATCAAATACGAAGGTTATATCCAAAAAGCACTTGACCAGGTTGACAAGATGAAGCGAATGGAAGAAAAACGAATTCCGGCAGATATTGACTGGGATGATATCGATTCAATTGCTACCGAAGCTCGGCAAAAATTCAAGCAAATCAATCCAGAAACGATTGGTCAAGCCAGCCGGATCTCGGGTGTAAATCCAGCAGACATTTCAATCCTGATGGTATACCTAGAAGGGAAGTCTCGTAGTATTTCGAAGCGACAACAACAAGTAAACGCTTCGTCAACAAACAAGTAAAGTGATTTTTAAAAACAGAGGTTTTATTCTTTGAAATAGCCTCTGTTTTTAGTCTTTTGATAAAGTTGTATTGGTCAAGAATCTTAACAGAATTATAAAACTACTTGACGACACGAGAGCGAAGAAGGATTGTTTGAAGCTACTTAACGCTGCTTCGAACAGGACTCAACAAGAATCTAGAGTTGACAATTTCGTCAAGTGTTTTCATAAATACTTGACACAGAAACTTGACCTATGTCGTAAAATCCCATCTTTTCTTGCTTGTTTTTACAGTGAAAACTTGGTGTCATACCTCCTTTATGGTAAAATATCAGGAAGAGGTTTATGATGAAAAAATTTCCATTATCCCCCTTTCATTACTTTATGATCGGGATCATTTTTTTAGGGATTTTGTCCGTTGTTTGGCAACATTCCATGAATGGTATCCCTATCGCTATTACCATGATTTTAATGGGAGCTTTACTCCTTCTGGTTTTAATGGACCAAGAATTGGTGGTGACCAAGGTCGACGAAGAACACCAACGACAGGTGGAAGATCAGGTAGAGGCGAGCTTAGCCAATCTCCTTAATAAAATCCCCATCGGCATTCTGAAGTTGAGCGAGGATTCCGGGGAAATAGATTGGTACAATCCCTATGCAGAGCTGATTTTTGTAGGTGAAGATGGCGTTCTAGATTTGAAACTCGTAAAATCGGTGCTTGAAGCTGCGCAAAAGGACCAAGGTCACTATGTCACCTTAGGTGAGCGAACTTACGCCGTTCATCTGGATCAATCCGGGAACATGGTCTATTTCTTTGATGCCAGCAATGAGTACAATGCTACGGAAGAACTAGCCACCAGTCGCCCCGTTATTGGAGCGATTTCTCTGGACAACTATGATGATTTCAGAGAGGGTTTATCTGATTCAGAAATCAGTACTACCAATAGTTTTATTGCTGATTTTGTATCGCGTTTTGCGGAGGAATATCAAATGTTTTACCGCCGCGTAGATGCAGATCGCTACTATTTATTTACAGATTACACAGTCCTAAATCAACTGATGACGGATAAATTTGCGATTATCGATGTATTCCGCAATGAAGCTAAGGAGAAAAAACTCCCTCTGACCTTAAGTATGGGCTTTGCCTTCGGAGATGGCAATCATGCGGCGATTGGAAAAACAGCCCTCGAGAATTTGAACCTAGCCCTTGTGCGGGGTGGAGACCAGGCAGTTGTCCGTGAAAATCGGGAAAATAAAAATCCGATTTACTTCGGAGGTGGTAGTGTCTCAGCCGTAAAACGGACCCGTACTCGTACCCGGGCCATGATGACAGCCATCTCAGACAAGATTCGGTCTGCAGATCAGGTCTTTATCGTGGGTCACCGCAATTTGGACTTGGATGCCCTAGGGGCTTCCATCGGGATGCAGAAATTTGCGGAAAATCTAACCGATCAGTCCTATGCGGTTTATGATCCGGAATACATGTCAGCGGACATTCAGAGAGCTATCTCCAGTTTACAGGAGGAAGAGCGAACCAAGCTGTTGACCTTGGATGAAGCCATGCCACGGGTGACTCGCCAGTCGCTCCTGATCATGGTCGACCATTCCAAGATTAGTCTGACCCTATCAGAGGCTTTTTATCAGGAATTTTATCAAACCATTGTTATTGACCACCATCGCCGGGATGAAAACTTCCCAGAGAATGCGGTTATCACTTATATCGAAAGTGGAGCGAGCAGCGCCTGTGAATTGGTGACAGAATTGATTCAGTTCCAAAATGCCAAGTCAAACCGTCTCAGTAAAATCCAAGCCAGCATTCTCATGGCTGGTATTATGCTGGATACCAAGAATTTTTCAGTTCAGGTAACCAACAGAACTTTTGATGTGGCGAGTTATCTACGCAGCCGCGGTAGTGATAGCACCTTGATCAAAGAAATCATGGCTAATGATTTTGAAGAGTACCGTCGGGTCAACGAATTGATTCTACAAGGTCAGCGTCTAGCGTCGACGATTGTCCTGGCTGTTGCTCTAGAAGAAAATCACTATTCAACGATTGAACTCAGCAAGGCAGCCGATACTATTCTGAATATGTCAGGGATTGAAGCGACCTTTGTGGTGAGTTATCTGGATGCTGAAACGGTTGGAATCTCTGCTCGGAGTCGCAGTCGGATCAATGTACAGAGAATAATGGAGGAGATGGGCGGAGGTGGCCACTTTAACCTGGCTGCTGCCCAACTGCGGAATATCGACCTCTCCAGGGTGACGGCGCGATTAAAAGATGTTATTATAAATGAAACGCAAGAAAAGGAGACTCAAGCATGAAAGTTATTTTCTTAGAAGATGTCAAAGGAAAAGGTAAAAAAGGCGAAATTAAGGAAGTGCCAACAGGTTACGCCCAAAACTTCCTAATTAAGAAAAATCTAGCTAAAGAAGCAACTGCCCAAGCTATCGGTGAGCTTCGCGGTAAGCAAAAGTCTCAAGAAAAAGCGCATGCGGAGCTAATTGCAGAAGCTGAAGTTGTGAAAGCGCAATTGGCCAAGGAAGAGACTGTGGTTCGTTTCACTGAAAAAGTTGGACCAGATGGTCGGACCTTTGGCTCGATTACCAGCAAGAAAATTGCAGAAGAGTTGCAGAAACAATTTGGCATTAAAGTTGAAAAACGGAACATCCGTTTGGACCATCAACTCCGCTCCATTGGTTCTGTGGAAGTACCTGTTAAGCTCTACCAAGATGTAGCCGGAGAGATTAAGATTTACATCCAGGAAGCTTAAGGAGGAGAAATGGCCAATCTAGAAGAGTTGCGGACCCAACCGCAAGATATTTTAGCAGAGCAGTCTGTTCTGGGGGCTATTTTTTTGGATGAGAGTAAGCTGGTTTTTGTACGCGAGTACATTGAACCAGCTGACTTTTTTAAATATGCGAACCGCCTTATTTTTCAGGCCATGATTGACTTGAATGATCGGGGAGATGTCATTGACGCTACCACCATGAGAGCTATTTTGGAAGCCCAAGGAGACCTGGAAAATATTGGTGGTTTTTCTTATTTAGTGGAAGTCGTAAACGCTGTTCCGACTAGCTCCAATGCTGAATATTATGCCCAAATTGTGGCCGATATGGCCATGCGGCGCCGTTTTATTTCACGCTTAACCGAAAGTATTAACCAGGCTTACGAAGGAGCCCTGGGGACTGATGAACTGATTGCAGGGGCAGAAAAGACCCTGATTGATTTAAATGAAAATAATAAAAGAAGTGGTTTCAGAGTTATCAAGGATATCCTGAACATCAACTTCGAAAATCTGGAAATTAGGTCCCAGCAAACGTCTGATGTGACAGGGATTCCAACGGGCTATCCGGAGCTGGATCGGATGACAACCGGCTTGCATGAAGAGGAGCTGATTATCTTGGCTGCTCGGCCGGCCGTTGGTAAAACGGCTTTTGCCCTCAATATTGCCCAAAATATTGGCAGTAAATTCGGAAAAACTGTGGCTATCTTCTCGCTGGAAATGGGGGCAGAAAGCTTGGTAGATCGGATGTTGGCGGCAGAGGGACTGATTGATTCTCACTCAATTCGGACAGGTCAACTGTCAGATGAGGAATGGCGGAAGGTTACAATTGCCCAAGCCAACCTGGCAACCGCGCCGATCTATATCGATGATACACCGGGGATTCGGATTACGGAGATTCGCTCGCGATCACGGAAACTGGCTAAAGAATCCGGTAATCTGGGACTGGTCCTCATCGATTACCTCCAGCTTATTACAGGAACTGGGCGGGAAAATCGCCAGCAGGAAGTCTCTGAAATCTCCCGCCAGCTCAAAATTCTTGCCAAAGAATTGAAAGTCCCTGTTATCGCTCTCAGTCAGCTGTCACGGGGCGTGGAACAGCGGCAAGATAAACGTCCCGTCCTCTCTGATATCCGGGAATCCGGATCTATCGAGCAGGATGCTGACATCGTTGCCTTCCTCTACCGGGATGATTATTACGATCGCGCGGGTGAATCCGAAGATGAAATTCCCAATAATAAGGTCGAAGTGATCATCGAGAAAAACCGGAGCGGGGCGCGTGGAACCGTCGAACTTCTATTTCAGAAAGAATACAATAAATTTTCAGCTATATCCAAAAGGGAGGAATAACTATGAGCGATGCATTTACAGATGTTGCTAAAATGAAAAAAATCAAAGAAGATATTAAAAACCATGAGGGAAAAATGGTTGAAATGACCTTGGAACATGGCCGTAAACGTCAAAAAAATAAAACAGGTCGTTTGATTGAAGTTTACCCATCCCTATTCATCGTTGAATACAACAATGTTGGAACCCTACCTGGTGAAATCACAAACACTTATGTGGAATCTTACACTTACTCAGATATCCTAACGGAAAAAACACTGATCCGTTACTTGGATGATGAGGAAGCATAACCGAAAAAAATCCTTTACAAGCTGAAGGAAACTTGTTACAATAGAGAACGTGCGAAATAGCAGCAGAAAAATATGAAGCTCGTCAACAGGAAGTCCCAGTAAGTAACCCTTGCTGTTTGGGCGAAGGTTTCCTGCACGAATCAGGATTTTTCAAATGACTATTTCCTCAAACAATTATTTAGAGGAGGACATTTAAATGTCACGTTATACAGGACCATCATGGAAAAAATCTCGTCGTCTTGGCTTGTCTCTATCAGGAACTGGTAAAGAACTTGCACGTCGTAACTACGTACCAGGACAACACGGACCAAACAACCGCAGCAAACTTTCAGAATATGGTTTGCAATTGGCTGAAAAACAAAAACTTCGTTTCATGTACGGAGTAGGTGAAAAACAATTCCGTAACTTGTTCGTACAAGCTACAAAAATCAAAGGTGGAATCCTTGGTTTCAACTTCATGCTTCTTCTTGAACGTCGTTTGGACAACGTGGTTTACCGCCTAGGTTTGGCTTCAACACGTCGCCAAGCTCGTCAATTTGTTAACCACGGTCATATCCTTGTTGACGGTAAACGTGTTGACATCCCTAGCTACCGTGTTGAAGTTGGTCAAGTAATCTCTGTTCGTGAGAAATCAGCTAAAGTTCCAGCAATTTTGGAAGCTGTTGAGTCAACTCTTGGACGCCCAGCATTTGTATCTTTCGATGCAGAAAAATTGGAAGGTTCATTGACTCGTCTCCCAGAACGTGATGAAATCAACCCAGAAATCAACGAAGCACTTGTCGTTGAATTCTACAACAAAATGCTTTAAGATCAGACTTTATATTGCAGAAAGCCTACAACAGTGGGCTTTTTGCTTTGTCTTAAAACGTTGATTTCTGGGTTTGTTCCCCTTTTTGTTCCCCTTAGAGATTTTTCAGAGCCGTTTCAAAGTATGAGACGGCTTTTTCTGTATTCTCTTTTGAGAGGTGGCTGTAGATGTCCATAGTCATTGATAGCTGGGAGTGTCCCAGCCGGTGTTGGAGTTCCTTGTGGGCACCTCTAAAGTAAGCGCCCAATAACAAGGTATCTTCCGATAAAGTAGAAATCTAGCTATACTAGTCTCAGAAAACATGAGTAGAGGAGATTGGTTTAGTGGATGCGAA
>NZ_WSRS01000030.1 GCF_009767945.1 Streptococcus danieliae
TATGTCTTACCAGAATCCAAGTTAGGCCGTGCTCTCAAATACAGTTTGGATTATGAGTCCACATTCAAAACTGTACTAGAGGATGGACGTCTCGTTCTATCCAATAATTTGGCAGAAAGAGCAATCAAATCCTTAGTAATGGGACGCAAGAATTGGTTGTTCTCCCAGAGTTTAGGGGGAGCAGAGTCTAGTGCGATTATTATGACTCTAATTGAGACAGCCAAACTCCACCAAGTGGACAGTGAAAAATATATAGTTTTCCTACTAGAACATTTACCAAACGAGGAGACTCTCGAAAAAAAGGAGGTTCTAGAGGCTTATTTACCATGGGCAAAACAAATACAAGAGCATTGTCGTTAAAGAAACCTCCAAGATTCAAAGCAAGCTGCTTACAATCTTGGAGGTTTTTTGATGTACCCTGTTATTGGGCGCTTACTATTTTTCTTCTCTGAAAATTTGACAAATGTAGGGAATAGGAGTAGAGTAATGGGGTAACAAAAAATAAAAGGAGAATTCGAAATGAATTTATCAATTTTGGCTCTTGGTTTAGCCGTAATGGGTGTAAGTATTGGTGAAGGATTGCTGGTTTCTAGCTTCCTACGTTCTGCAGCTCGCCAACCTGAACTTTACAACAAGTTGCAAACCAGCATGTTGATGGGGATTGCCTTTATCGAGGGTACCTTCTTCGTTCTACTTGCAATGGCCTTCATCTTGTAAGCTTGCCCATTTAGAAAAGAGGTGAGAGACCCGTGGAATCCCATTCACCAACGATTGCAATCGGACCGATTGTCTTTGATCTAACTCTGTTGGCCATGTCTCTCTTGACGGTAGCGTTGGTATTTGGCTTTGTGTATTGGCTTAGTCGGGACTTACAGGTCCGGCCCAACCGCAAGCAAAGTGCCTTAGAGGCCTTGATTGAGTTTGTAACCGGAGTGATCCAGAACAACCTCGGTGCCTCCAATGTTCGGAGCTACCTCCCCATTTTCTTTAGTCTTTTCTTATTCCTCTTGGTTGCGAACTCTATTGGACTAGCGACCAAAATTGAAACCCCATCCCCAGAACACTATAACTTGTGGACTTCGCCAACAGCCAATCTGGCCTATGATTTGAGCTTGTCCTTCTTGGTGACCGTGTTTATTCAGGTTGAGGGGATTCGCCGTCAAGGATTTAAGAATTATTTCCGTGCCTTTGCCACACCAGTGGCGATGACGCCGATGAATATCCTTGAGGAGATTACGAATTTTCTTTCGCTAGCACTTCGGTTATACGGAAATATCTTTTCCGGTGAAGTCATTGTATCGCTTTTGACACAACTGATTGCTACCTATTTGATTGCCTTTCCGTTTGCCTTTGGTTTAAATATGGCATGGACCGCCTTCTCGATTTTTATTTCAGGAATGCAGGCCTTCGTCTTTACCATGTTGTCTTCGAACTATCTAGGGAAGAAAATTAATACAGAGGAAGTCTAAGAAAGGAGAAAGAAGTGGAAATTACGTTAGGACAGTTAATTGGGAATTTTATTCTAGTAACTGGCTCTTTTATTGCGGTTCTCCTACTTATTAAAAAATATGTTTGGAATCGTCTTGAAACAGTTCTAGATGAGCGTTCTGAAAAGGTTAGTTCAGATATTGATCGTGCAGAAGTCGCAAAAGATCAAGCGGAAGCTTTGTTGAAAGAACGCCAACAGCAGTTATCCGGGACCAAGGAAGAGGCGGCAGCTATTTTGACTACTGCCAAGGAAAATGCTGAACATCAAAAAAATCAAGTCTTGGCAGAAACCAAGGCGCAAGTTGAGCGTCTAAAAGAAAATGCAGGCCAAGAGATTGAACAAGAAAAAGCGGCAGCTCTAGCCAGTATTAAGGAAGAGGTCGCTAATCTAACAGTTGACTTAACTTCGAAAATTTTGAGTAAAGAGTTGACTCCAGAAGTTCATTCGGAATTGATTGATCAGTACATTAAACAATTAGGAGAAAGCTAATGGACAAGAAAGAAATGCTACTGGTTGATAGTTATGCAGCTCCCTTTGTTCAATTAGTGATTGAAAAAAACCAGAGCCAGCTGGTGTTTCCGATTATGGATCAGGTTTTGGATCTTGTGGCAGAAACACAACTGACTGGTTTTTTAAACAATATTGCAGTTCCTAAAGACAAGAAAGCAGAAATTCTTCAGTCGTTTTTACCAACTGGATCTGAACTTGTAGATCATTTATTTAAAGTTTTGATTCAGAACCAACGGGAAGAGTTGTTAGAAGCTATTTTAAAAGAGAGCTTGAGCCGACTAGAAGTGGAGACCAATATGTTTGAGGTGATCCTAGAGTCGGCCTATGCTTTATCAGAGGAGCAACTAGCAGCATTGCTACCACTTGTTCAGGAAAAAATGAAGATTGGTGTGCGAACAGTAAGGCAAGTGATTGACCAAGACCTCATTGGTGGGTTTGTGATCACAGCCAACCATAAGCGAATTGATGCAAGCATTCGTAACCAATTACAGACAGTGAAAGAAAAAATGAAATAGAAAGTGGTGTGAGCGTTGGCGATTCAAGCACAAGAAATTAGCGCTTTAATTAAGCAACAAATCGACAATTTTCAACCAGATTTTGATGTGACCGAAACAGGAATTGTAACCTACATCGGTGACGGAATTGCACGTGCCCATGGTCTGAACCAGGCTATGAGTGGTGAATTGCTCATCTTTGAGAACGGTTCCTATGGAATGGCTCAAAACCTGGAAACCAAAGATGTCGGTATTATTATCCTCGGTGAATTCACCGATATTCGCGAAGGAGACACCGTCCGTCGAACTGGCAAAATCATGGAAGTTCCTGTTGGGGAAGCCCTGATTGGACGAGTTGTGGATCCTTTGGGCCGTCCGATTGATGGGCTGGGGCCAATCGAAACAACTGGAACTCGGCCAGTCGAAGCACCTGCACCAGGTGTTATGGAACGGAAATCTGTTTCAGAACCATTACAAACAGGTTTGAAGGCGATTGATGCCCTGGTTCCAATTGGCCGTGGTCAGCGGGAATTGGTTATCGGAGACCGTCAAACCGGTAAAACAACCATTGCCATCGATGCGATCTTGAACCAAAAAGGTCAAGATATGATCTGTATCTATGTGGCGATTGGGCAGAAAGAATCAACTGTGCGGACCCAGGTTGAGACCTTGCGGAAACATGGGGCCTTGGATTATACGATCGTTGTTTCTGCATCGGCGTCACAACCATCTCCCCTGCTCTTCTTGGCCCCTTATTCAGGTGTGGCCATGGCAGAGGAATTTATGTACCAGGGCAAACATGTCTTGATTGTTTATGATGACTTGTCCAAACAAGCGGTTGCCTATCGGGAACTATCCCTCTTGCTTCGTCGTCCACCAGGACGTGAGGCCTTCCCTGGGGATGTTTTCTATCTTCATAGCCGTCTTTTGGAGCGGTCTGCTAAGGTTTCGGATGAATTGGGCGGAGGCTCTATTACAGCCCTTCCATTTATTGAAACCCAGGCTGGAGATATTTCCGCCTATATTGCGACCAACGTGATCTCCATTACTGATGGACAGATTTTCTTGGACGATTCGCTCTTTAACTCAGGTGTTCGCCCAGCCATTGATGCGGGTTCATCTGTTTCACGGGTTGGTGGTTCAGCACAGATTAAAGCTATGAAAAAAGTTGCCGGAACTCTCCGGATTGACTTGGCGGCTTATCGTGAACTAGAAGCCTTTACGAAATTTGGTAGTGATTTGGATGCGGCGACTCAGGCTCGTTTGAACCGTGGTCGTCGGACCATTGAGGTCTTGAAACAGCCCGTTCATCAACCGCTTCCAGTTGAAAAGCAGGTTGTCATTCTCTATGCTTTGACACACGGATTCTTGGATGATATTCCAGTCGATGATGTTCTTCGCTTTGAAGCAGAGCTTTATGACTACTTTGATGCTAAACATCCAGAAATTTTTGAAGGAATTCGAATGACCAAAGATCTTCCAAAAGAAGATGTCTTGGATGCAGCGATTCAAGAATTTAAGGGACAAGCAAATTTCAATTAAGAAAGAGGTAAGAGATGGCCGTTTCTTTAAATGAA
Organism: Streptococcus danieliae; assembly: GCF_009767945.1. Lineage (GTDB taxonomy): Bacteria > Bacillota > Bacilli > Lactobacillales > Streptococcaceae > Streptococcus > Streptococcus danieliae. Next base: position 4,071 of record NZ_WSRS01000030.1, read on the forward strand.
ATTAAGAACAAAATTGCATCAACTAAAAATACCAGTCAAATCACCAATGCCATGCAAATGGTGTCGGCAGCTAAGTTAGGCAAGTCTGAGCAGGCAGCTAAGGATTTCCAAGTCTATGCCAAACGGGTACGGCAGCTGTTAACAGACCTTTTGGATTCGGAGTTGGTAGCTGGTAGCAGCAATCCGATGTTGCTCAGCCGTCCGGTTAAAAAGACGGGTTATATTGTGATTACCTCTGATCGCGGTTTGGTCGGTGGTTACAACTCTACGGTTTTGAAAGCTGTGATGGATTTGATCAAGGAATACCACGAGGATCCAGAAAGCTATGCTATTATCTCTATCGGTGGTATGGGCACAGACTTTTTTAAAGCGCGTGGAATAGAGCCTATCTATGAACTCCGTGGTTTGGCGGACCAGCCAAGTTTTGATGAGGTTCAAAAAATCATCAACAAGGCTGTGGCTATGTATCAGGCGGAACTCTTTGATGAGTTGTACGTGTGCTACAATCATCACGTCAATTCCTTAACCAGTCAAATGCGGGTTGAGCAGATGTTACCCATTGTTGATTTGGACCCTAATGAAGCCGCAACAGGGTATGCTAAAGAATTTGATTTGGAACCTGGAAAAGAGGCACTCTTGAATCAGCTCTTGCCACAATATGCGGAAAGTATGATTTATGGGGCGATTATTGATGCTAAGACGGCTGAAAATGCAGCGGGTATGACAGCCATGCAGACTGCGACGGATAATGCCAAAAAGGTTATTTCTGAATTAACCATTCAATACAACCGGGCGCGGCAAGCAGCCATTACACAAGAAATTACAGAAATTGTTGCCGGGGCAAGTGCTCTTGAGTAACACTAGAAGAAAAGGAGAAAGACATGAGCACAGGTAAGATTGCTCAGGTAATTGGACCCGTTGTGGATGTAGTCTTTCCAACGGATGCACGATTACCAGAAATTAATAATGCCTTGGTGGTCTACAAGGATGGAGATCAAGCCGGTAAAATCGTTCTTGAAGTTGCTCTTGAATTGGGAGATGGAGTTGTACGCACCATCGCGATGGAATCAACAGACGGTTTGAAACGTGGTCAAGAAGTGTTGGATACAGGTCGACCAATTTCAGTTCCTGTCGGGAAAGAAACGCTTGGTCGTGTTTTCAATGTGCTTGGAGACACGATTGATTTGGATCAGCCTCTTGGGGAACACCTAGACCGTCAACCAATCCATAAAAAAGCTCCAAGTTTTGATGAATTATCCACTTCGACTGAAATCTTGGAAACAGGAATCAAGGTTATCGATCTCTTGGCTCCCTATCTAAAAGGGGGAAAAGTCGGACTCTTTGGTGGTGCCGGAGTTGGAAAGACCGTTTTGATTCAGGAGCTTATCCATAACATCGCCCAAGAGCATGGCGGAATCTCCGTCTTTACGGGTGTTGGAGAGCGGACCCGTGAAGGAAATGACCTTTATTGGGAAATGAAAGAATCAGGCGTTATTGAAAAGACTGCCATGGTCTTTGGACAAATGAATGAGCCACCAGGAGCACGGATGCGGGTTGCTCTGACTGGTTTGACCATTGCGGAATATTTCCGTGATGTTGAAGGACAAGACGTCTTGCTCTTTATCGATAATATCTTCCGCTTTACCCAAGCGGGATCGGAAGTATCCGCCCTGCTTGGACGGATGCCATCGGCCGTAGGTTACCAACCAACCTTGGCAACAGAGATGGGACAATTGCAAGAACGGATTACTTCAACCAAAAAAGGTTCTGTTACATCGATTCAAGCCATCTATGTCCCAGCGGATGACTACACCGATCCGGCGCCTGCGACAGCCTTTGCCCACTTGGATTCTACCACCAACCTGGAACGGAAATTGGTGCAATTGGGAATTTACCCAGCCGTGGATCCATTAGCATCTAGCTCTCGTGCCTTGGCTCCCGAAATTGTCGGTCAAGAACACTATGAAGTGGCTTCTGAGGTCAAGCGTGTTCTTCAGCGCTACAATGAATTGCAGGACATCATTGCAATCCTCGGAATGGATGAATTGTCTGATGAAGAAAAAACATTGGTTGCGCGTGCACGAAGAGTTCAATTCTTCCTTTCACAAAACTTTAACGTAGCCGAGCAGTTTACAGGCCAACCAGGATCTTATGTGCCAGTTGCGGAAACCGTCCGTGGCTTTAAAGATATCCTGGATGGAAAATATGACCATCTTCCAGAAGATGCCTTCCGAGGTGTCGGATCCATTGAAGATGTCATTGCTAAGGCAGAAAAAATGAACTTTTAGAGGTGATTTATGGGCCAGATGACTGTGCAAATTGTAACTCCCCATGGCATGATTTATCAACACCATGCTCAATTTGTCATGGCTCGCACCACCGAAGGGGAACTGGGAATCCTTCCAGGTCATACCAATCTATTGGCCGTTTTGGCGGTGGATGAACTAAAGGTTCGCCGAGTTGATGATGAAGACCATGTTGACTGGGTTGCGGTGAATGGTGGAGTGATCGAAGTAGCTGATGATACCATCACGATTATTGCCGATTCTGCGGAACGGGCACGTGATATTGATGTCAGTCGGGCAGAAAGAGCTAAGAAGCGGGCAGAAGTCGCTTTGGAACAAGCCCTTTCAGAACACTCCATTGACCAGGAACAACGGGCACGGATTGCCTTGCAACGTGCCATTAACCGAATTAATGTGGGAAGTAAATAAAGCGAAAAACAAGGTCCAATTGTGGCCTTGTTTTTCGCTTTAGCAGGACTGTGTTACAATAGAAGTATGAATAATCAATTAGTAGTCGTCGCTAGCCATTTATGTTTCATTTACCTAACGCATCGCCTATTGGGGGAGTTGGTGGCCTGGGATAAATGGCTGCGCATAACACCAGAAAATACACGCAAGGCCCAAGTGCTCCATCTGCTTCTCAGCATTGCTCTCGGTTTTTTAGTTTCCTCCTTTTTCCTAAGTCTAGTTTCACTAAGCCAGAGCCTGCGGACCTTGGTGGAGTAGCTGTGGGCAAGCCCTGCTTAGTGTGGTAAAGAGTAGTCCCTGTAAGTTCAGATATTCTCGAATCTTCTAGTTTATTCACTTCCTACACACAATAGGGCACCTCTAAAAACCCCAGTTTTTCTTCAAATTGAATCACTCAAACCTTGATAAATCAACATTTAGATTTTCAGAAATTTAGTTTTTAGAGGTGCCCAATAGTCATCCTTTGTCTTTTTAGTAAAACAATGACAAGTTTTTGAAATATTGGAGTGGGCAGAATATGCTACAATGGATTCAAATTTAATGGAAAGGTTCCATTGATTTTCTAACACAGACCGCTTCGAATTCGAGGCGGTTTTTTGTTTTCCAGGGGCATAAGGTGGAAGTTTTTGTAGCTTTTTGGAGAAAGTAGCGGGAGATTCTAGTCTTATAAAGCCTTATTTTACAAGGCTTGTTGCTTATCTGTTCTTATTTTTAATGGTTCATGATAAAATAAAAGCAAAATGAATTTTTGGAGCAGAGAAAAATGGATCAAATTGTTATAAAAGGTGGAAATAATCGCTTAAGCGGTCGGGTTAAAATTGAGGGAGCTAAGAATGCTGTGTTACCCCTGCTAGCAGCTACGATTTTGGCCTCTGAAGGGAAAACCATTTTAACCAATGTGCCTATCCTATCCGATGTCTTTACGATGAACCAGGTTATAGCAGGATTGGATATTGCGGTTGATTTTGACCAGGCAGAGAAACAAGTGGTTGTTGATGCTCAAGGTCCGATTCTCAGTGAAGCCCCTTATGAATATGTCAGTCAAATGCGGGCATCGATTGTGGTATTGGGACCAATCTTGGCCCGTAATGGTTTTGCCAAGGTATCGATGCCAGGGGGATGTACGATTGGAAGTCGCCCAATTGACTTACACTTGAAAGGTTTGGAGGCCATGGGAGCTGAAATCCATCAAGAAGCGGGCTATATTGAGGTACGAGCGCCAAAATTAAAAGGCGCGACCATTTACCTGGATTTCCCAAGTGTGGGAGCGACTCAGAATATTCTGATGGCAGCCACCTTGGCGGATGGGGTTACCACGATTGAAAATGCTGCGCGGGAGCCAGAGATTGTTGATTTGGCCTTGCTTTTGAATGCCATGGGGGCCGATGTCCGCGGGGCTGGTACTGAAACCTTGGTTATTCATGGAGTCGAGTCCTTGCATGGAGCAGAACATGCGGTTGTCCAGGATCGGATTGAAGCGGGAACTTTTATGGTTGCGGCGGCTATGACCGGTGGTGATGTTTTGATTGAGGATGCAATCTGGGAACACAATCGTCCGCTCTTGGCGAAAATGCAAGAAATGGGTGTTGAAGTTACCGAAGAAGCTGGTGGGATTCGGATTCAATCAGATGCGAGTCGGTTGAAACCTGTGACGGTTAAGACCCAGCCACATCCTGGTTTTCCAACGGATATGCAGGCGCAGTTTACAGCTTTGATGACGGTGGCAGCAGGGGAATCAACCATGATTGAGACCGTTTTTGAAAATCGTTTTCAACATTTGGAAGAGATGCGTCGGATGAATCTGCATTCGGATATCCTGCGGGATACAGCGATTATTTATGGGGGTCAAACCTTGCAAGGGGCGGAAGTCATGTCAACTGACTTGCGGGCCAGTGCTGCTTTGATTTTAGCGGGTCTGGTCGCAGAAGGAGAAACTCGGGTTGGCAAACTTAGCCATCTGGATCGGGGCTATTATGAATTTGATCGGAAGTTGGCTACCTTGGGAGCTAATATTCAGCGAGTAGGAGCGTCAAATGGAAAGTAATTGGTCTTATTTTCGGAAACAGTGGTTGATGATTTTAGGTTTCCTTTTAATGACCTTCTTCCTATTTTTCTTGGGTTTGCTTTTTGGTTACTCTGTCTTGGGAGAAGGAAAACAGCCTCTTGATATTTTGTCACCAACGACTTGGAAAGAACTAATGGATAAATTGCATTAAGGATGGAAGATGGCTCGAAAAAAACAAAAACAAACGGTTAGCGCCTTGGGGCTTGTCGTGAGCTTGGGGCTAGCCCTGGCTAGTTACTATGTCTCTGATCAACCGACGGGGCAGCCAGCTACTGTGCAGAAAAGTACCCAAAGCTCGCAAGAAGCTCCTAGCCGAGCCTTGGCAGAATCTGTATTAACCGATTCTGTCCGGTCACAAATCAAGGGAGAGCTCACTTGGAATGGAGCGGGTTCCTTTGAAGTGAATGGCAATCAAACAGATTTAAATGCCAAGGTCGCCAGCCAACCCTATGCGACCAATGAGACCAAAGAAGTTGCGGGTGAAGTTGTGCCAACTTTGGCTAATGCCTTATTAGCCAAGTCAACCCGACAGTACAAAAATCGGGAAGAAACGGGCAATGGCTCCACGTCTTGGACCCCAGCAGGCTGGCACCAGTTGCGTCTGGAAGGTCCCTATAATCATGCAGTGGACCGGGGGCACCTGCTAGGCTATGCCTTGGTTGGGGGCTTGAAAGGTTACGATGCCTCAACTAGTAATCCAGCTAACATTGCGGTGCAGACAGCTTGGGCCAACCAGTCCAATTCTGATCAGGGACGGGGGCAAAATTACTACGAAACACAGGTACGCAAGGCCCTAGATAAAAACAAACGGGTCCGTTACCGGGTGGAAGTTATCTACAATAACCAGTGGGACTTGGTTCCTTCGGGTTCTCACCTGGAGGCTAAATCAAGTGATGGCAGTTTGGAATTTAATGTCTTTATTCCCAATGTCCAAGAAGGAATTTCTGTTAATTATCAAACGGGCCAGGTGACAAAAAACTAGAGTGAGCAGCTTCTGTCTGAGCAGGCAAGCTGCTGGAAATTGGCTTGTCAAAGGGCACCATTTTTGATAGACTAATATTTAAAGAGAGTCAAAAATAGTCTAGGAAACAAAGCCGATGATAGGACCCAGACTATTTTCAATCTAGCACCACTATTCAAACTATTTTGAATGCAAACGAGGTAGCGAGAGGCAGGCATCAGGACAGTTTGGCCAGTCTAAGCTAAGAACGTGTATAGAAAAATAGCAAGAGTAGAAGGTTGTAATTGAATACTTGTTCGCAGGACTAGTAAGCAAGGGAAAGCTGTACAGGGAGGGAGACCGTGACTGAGAGTCTGCCCAGGGGAAGCTTGTTGAATTCACCTGCAAAAGAACAAATGAACTAAGGTCCCGAAAGGGATAAAAGACGGATGGTACCGCGTGTCAACGCTCCGATTTTGTGGGCTTGCACGCGCTTTTTTTATGGAGGAAAAATGGAAACAATTGAAGAAAAGCTATCCAAACTGGTATCGGATACCCTAGCCAGTTTGAATGATATCAATAGTGATCTAGACAAGGAATTAGAAGACCTACGGGTCTCGGTTATGGGGAAAAAAGGCTCGCTCACGGAGATCCTTAAAGGAATGAAGGATTTGTCTGCAGAGATGCGGCCAGTAGTTGGTAAACACGTGAATGAAGCACGGGATGTTTTGACCCAAGCCTTTGACCAGGCAGCCAAAGATTTGGAGGCTGACCGTATTGCCAAGCAGTTAGCAGCAGAGAGCATTGATGTAACCTTGCCAGGTCGTCCAGTTAAACGGGGGCAAGCTCATATCCTGACGCAAACTAGTCAGGAAATTGAAGACATTTTCTTGGGCATGGGTTACCAAATTGTGGATGGTTTTGAAGTGGAGTCAGACCATTATAATTTCGAACGTATGAACCTGCCTAAGGATCACCCGGCGCGTGATATGCAGGATACCTTCTATATTACAGAAGAAGTTCTTTTGCGGACCCATACCAGCCCAGTCCAAGCTCGGACTATGGAAAAACATGATTTCAGCCAAGGACCTTTGAAAATGATCTCGCCAGGACGGGTTTACCGTCGGGATACCGATGATGCAACCCACAGCCATCAATTCCATCAAATTGAAGGTTTGGTTGTTGGCCAAGGTATCTCAATGGCTGATTTGAAAGGAACTTTGGAATTGATCCTGCAAAAGATGTTTGGTCAAGATCGTAAAATCCGCCTTCGTCCATCTTATTTCCCATTTACGGAGCCCTCAGTCGAAGTGGATGTTTCCTGCTTTAAGTGTGGCGGCCAAGGATGTAATGTCTGCAAGCAGACTGGTTGGATTGAGATTTTAGGAGCTGGTATGGTGCATCCTCAAGTCCTTGAAATGAGTGGCATTGATTCCAGTCAGTATTCCGGTTTTGCCTTCGGTTTGGGTCAAGAACGGATTGCCATGTTGCGGTACGGTATCAATGATATCCGTGGTTTCTATTTAGGCGACCAACGTTTCTCAGAACAATTCAAATAAGGAGTCTCGCGTGTTAGTAAGTTATAAATGGTTAAAAGAATTAGTGGACTTGGATGCTCCCGTGGCTGAACTGGCCGAAAAAATGTCGACAACAGGAATCGAGGTTGAGGGAGTAACCAGCCCTGCAGATGGTCTGTCAAAAATTGTCGTCGGTCATGTTCTTTCAGAAGAGGCTGTACCGGAGACCCACCTCCATCTCTGCCAGGTGGATGTCGGTGAAGCAGAAGCCCGGCAAATTGTCTGCGGTGCACCAAATATTGCGGCTGGACAAAAAGTTATTGTTGCCCTTCCTGGTGCCCGGATTGCGGATAACTATAAAATTAAAAAAGGGAAGATTCGTGGCATGGAATCCTTGGGAATGATTTGTTCCTTGGGCGAATTAGGACTGTCAGAGTCCATTATTCCCAAAGAGTATGCAGAAGGGATCCAGGTGCTTCCAGACGAGGCAGTACCAGGCCAAGTAGTTTTCCCTTACCTCGATATGGATGATCAAATCATTGAATTGTCCATTACCCCTAACCGGGCAGATGCTTTATCCATGCGCGGTGTAGCTTATGAAGTCGCAGCTATTTACGATCGTGCTCTAACCTTGAAACCGGTTAGTCTAGAGGAAAGCAGTAAATCGGCTGCTGATTTGTTAGAAGTCGCGATCGAGACAGACAAGGCTTCCACCTATCATGCCCGTGTGTTGGAAAATGTTCAAGTTGGGCCAAGTCCGCAGTGGTTACAAAATCGTTTGATGAATGCGGGTATTCGACCGATTAATAATGTTGTCGACGTGACCAACTTGGTTCTTTTGGAGTATGGTCAGCCCCTACACGCTTTTGACTTGGATACCTTCAAGGATTGCAAAATTGTTGTCCGTGAGGCGCGTGCCGGAGAGAAGCTTCGGACCCTTGATGGTTTAGACCGCGATTTGGAAGTGACTGATTTGGTGATTACAGTTGCGGACGAGCCAGTGGCTCTAGCTGGCGTGATGGGTGGAGAAGACACTGAAATCAGTAGCCAATCCAAACGGGTTGTTCTGGAAGCAGCTGTTTTTGATGGGACTGCCATTCGGAAAACCAGTGGCCGTCTCAACTTGCGGAGTGAGGCATCGGCCCGTTTTGAAAAGGGAATCAATGTTGCGACTGTTGCGGAAGCCTTGGATTATGCTGCGAGTCTCTTGGTGGATCTAGCTGGGGCAGAAGTTTTGGCTGGTCAGGTGCAGGCTGGTGAAGTAGACACAGAGCCAGTAACCGTTGCAACGGATTTGGCTACTGTGAATCGTGTTCTAGGAACAGATTTGGATTATGCTGCAATCGAAGACATCTTCCGCCGACTTGATTTTGGCTTGACGGGCAATGCTGAGGCCTTCCAAGTGTTCGTACCAAAACGTCGCTGGGATATCCAGATTCCGGCTGATTTAAACGAAGAAATTGCACGGATTTATGGTTATGACCGCTTACCATCTTCGCTACCGGGTGGCCAGGGAACTGCTGGTGAACTAACCAAGATGCAGGCTCTGCGTCGGAAGATCCAGGCAACTATGGAAGGTGCTGGCTTGACCGAGGTAATCGCCTACACCTTAACAACTAGCGAAAAAGCCAACTTGTTTAATCAGAATCCGACTCCTTTGATCGAACTGATGTGGCCCATGAGTGTGGAACGTAGCGTGCTGCGTCAAAGTATGGTCTCTGGACTTTTGGAAACCCTCCAATACAACCAGGCCCGTCGACAATTCAACCTAGCCTTCTATGAGATTGGCAAAATCTTCAAGCAGGTTGAAGGAAGTCAGCTTCCTCAGGAAGATACGGTTCTTGCTTTGGCTTTGACTGGCTCCTTGCTTGAAAAAGATTTCCAAACCCAGGCTCAACCTGTCGATTTCTTTACCCTCAAGGGAATGTTGGAAGTGCTCTTTGATCGTTTAGGTTTGGAAGTTAGCTATGTAGCCGTTGCGGATCTCCCAGGTAGCCATCCAGGTCGGACTGCTATGTTACAAGTAGAGGGTCAGACGCTTGGCTTTATTGGTCAAGTTCATCCTGCTCTAGCCAAGGACTATGATTTGAAGGAAGTTTATGTAGCTGAGGTCAACCTGTCGCTCCTTGAGGGACTCTTGCCTGAGCAGGCTGTTTTCCAGGAGATTAGTAAATTCCCAGCCGTATCACGGGATATCGCCCTTTTGGTTCAAGAAGATGTTCAACATCAAGCGATTCTCGATGTTCTTTCTTCTTTAAAACTAAAACACTTGCAAGCAATTCGCCTCTTCGATGTTTATCAAGGTTTGCCTTTGAGTGACAATCAGAAATCGATGGCCTACAACCTCACCTTCCAAAATGCGGATGCAACCTTGGAAGATGAAGAAATTGTCCGTTACATGGAGAAAATTCAAAAGGCCTTAGAGTCTGAGCTTGGGGCTGAAATTCGTTAATCGAAAAAAATGGTTTATTCGGTGGTTTTTTTAGGCAATTTTAATGGCACCTTCCCTGCTTTATGGTATAGTGGGAAAGGGGGCAAATGGCTTGAAAACCACCCCTAATATAATTAAAGGAAATACTTATGAGCTTTGGTAAAAAACTACTGAGCGTCTCTATCTTAGGGATGACAGCTCTGTCTTTATCAGCCTGTGCTGCATGGATTGATAAGGGCGAATCCATTACCGCTGTAGGATCGACAGCCTTGCAACCTCTGGTCGAGGCCGCATCCGATGAGTTCTCCGCTCAACACCTCGGCAAAACAATCAATGTCCAAGGTGGTGGTTCAGGAACAGGCCTATCCCAAGTTCAATCCGGTGCCGTCCAAATCGGCAATAGTGATGTATTTGCGGAAGAAAAAGATGGGATCAAGGCGGATCAACTAACCGACCACCAAGTGGCGGTAGCTGGCCTAGCCGTGATTGCCAACAAGGAAGTTAGCCTTGAGAACTTGACCCTGGATCAATTGCGGGATATCTTTGCAGGGAAAATCACAAACTGGAAAGAGGTGGGAGGTCCGAACTTGGACGTAACCATCATCAACCGTGCAGTTGGTTCTGGTTCCCGGTCAACCTTTGATAAGGTGGTTATGGACGGGATGAGTGCGAAAAAGAGCCAGGAGCAGGATTCCAACGGGATGGTTAAATCCATCGTATCGCAAACTCCAGGAGCCATTTCCTATCTAGCCTTCTCTTATGTGGATGATTCTGTCAAAAAAATCAACCTAGATGGCGCAGCTCCGACTGCTGAAAACGTAGCTACCAATAAATGGCCGATTTGGTCTTATGAGCATATGTACACCAAAAAAGACAAGGATGACCTGACCCAGGAGTTTTTGGAATATATGGTTTCAGAAGAAGTCCAAAAAGGCATTGTCCGTAACATGGGCTACATTCCAATCAATGAAATGGAAGTTGTGAAGGATGCGGCTGGCAAGGTAACCGTCAAAAGCCAAAGTCAAGATAGTGAGGGAGAAGACAAGTGAAACAATCCGAATTAGAAAAAAAACTACTGTCCCCTTCTAAAAATTCGAAATTAGAGAAGTTTGGTAAAACCATCACCTTCATGTGTTTGTCGCTGATTGTGTTGGTGGTCGCCATGATCTTGATTTTCGTGGCCCAAAAAGGTTTGTCCACCTTCTTTGTGGATGGGATTAATCCGATTTCTTTCTTAACAGGAACTGAATGGCAACCAAGTGTCAAAGATGCCAATGGTCAACCTTATATGGGAGCCCTACCGATGATTACCGGTTCCTTTATCGTAACTATCCTATCAGCTCTTCTGGCAACACCTTTTGCAATTGGAGCAGCCATCTTTATGACCGAAATCTCTCCTAAATACGGAGCTAAGATCCTCCAACCAGCCATTGAATTGTTGGTCGGAATTCCCTCTGTTGTTTATGGATTTATTGGTTTGCAGGTCGTTGTTCCCTTTGTCCGCGGTCTAGCGGGTGGAACAGGTTTCGGGATCCTATCCGGGGTGTTCGTTCTTTTCGTAATGATCTTGCCAACGGTTACCTTTATGACCGTGGATAGCTTGAAGGCTGTTCCGCGTCACTACAAGGAAGCCAGTCTGGCTATGGGAGCAACCCGTTGGCAAACAATCTGGCGTGTGGTTCTAAATGCAGCGCGTCCAGGTATCTTCACGGCTATTGTCTTTGGAATGGCCCGGGCTTTCGGGGAAGCTTTGGCGATTCAGATGGTTGTCGGAAACTCTGCAGTCCTGCCGACATCCTTGACAACACCAGCTTCCACATTGACCTCTGTTTTGACTATGGGAATCGGAAATACCATTATGGGAACGGTTCAAAATAATGTCCTCTGGTCTCTAGCGCTCGTCTTGCTCATGATGAGCCTGGCCTTTAACTCCGTGATTAAATTGATTACAAGGGAAGGAAAGAGAAACTATGAACGCTAAAAAAATGAACAAGGTGGCGACCATTGTTCTCTATACCATTGCAGGGATTATCGTCACCATTCTGACTTCCCTTCTCTTGTTTATCCTAGTTCGTGGGTTGCCGCATGTGAACTGGCATTTCCTCACAGCCCGGTCTTCTTCTTACCAAGCTGGAGGAGGGATTGGGATTCAACTCTTTAACTCCTTCTTCCTGCTGGTGATTACCTTGCTTATCTCGCTGCCACTTTCGACAGGAGCAGGTATTTACCTATCAGAGTATGCCAAGAAAGGTCCTGTCACGAACTTTATCCGGACCTGTATTGAGATCCTGTCTTCTTTACCATCCGTGGTTGTGGGTCTCTTTGGTTACTTGATCTTTGTTATTCAGTTCCAATATGGCTTCTCTATCATTTCTGGTGCCTTGGCCTTGACAGTCTTTAACTTGCCGATGATGACTCGAAATGTTGAGGACAGTCTGCGGACGGTTCACCATACGCAGCGGGAGGCTGGTTTAGCTCTTGGTCTATCTCGTTGGGAGACCGTGGTCCATGTGGTAATCCCTGAGGCCCTCCCAGGAATTGTAACCGGTATTGTCTTGGCATCTGGTCGGATCTTCGGGGAGGCGGCAGCACTCATTTATACTGCCGGGCAATCAGCACCAGCGCTTGATTGGTCAAACTGGAACATTTTAGATGTTACCAGCCCGATTTCGATTTTCCGCCAAGCGGAAACCTTGGCTGTCCATATTTGGAAGGTTAATAGTGAGGGAACGATTCCGGACGCCATGCAGGTTTCGGCAGGAAGTGCCGCTGTGCTTCTGGTCTTTATCTTGATTTTTAACCTAGGTGCGCGTTATCTTGGTAAAAAATTGCATCAGAAGATGACATCTGCATCCTAAGGAGGTTTAAGGAAAAATGACAACATACAATTGGGATGAAAAACACATCATTCGCTTCCCAGAAAAAAACGTTGCCCTTGAGACCAAGGACCTTCATGTCTACTATGGTCAGAATGAGTCCATCAAGGGAATTGATATGCAGTTTGAAAAGAACAAAATCACTGCCTTGATTGGTCCGTCTGGATCAGGGAAGTCGACCTACTTGCGAAGCTTGAATCGGATGAATGATACTATTGATATTGCACGTGTTACGGGAGAGATTCTCTATGAGGGAGTCGATGTGAACCGCCCGGACATCAATGTCTATGAAATGCGTAAGCACATTGGCATGGTGTTCCAACGTCCAAACCCCTTCGCCAAATCGATTTATCGGAACATTACCTTTGCTCATGAACGGGCTGGGGTCAAGGATAAAAAGGTCTTGGATGAAATTGTCGAGACCTCCCTCAAGCAAGCGGCTCTTTGGGATCAAGTTAAAGATGATTTGCATAAATCAGCCTTTACCTTGTCTGGTGGACAACAACAGCGGCTCTGTATTGCACGTGCAATCTCTGTAAAACCAGATATTCTCTTGATGGATGAGCCAGCCTCTGCCTTGGACCCAATTGCTACCATGCAGTTGGAAGAAACCATGTTGGAGTTGAAGAAGAACTACACCATTATCATCGTAACCCACAACATGCAACAAGCAGCTCGGGCGAGCGATTATACAGCCTTCTTCTATCTGGGCGATCTAATCGAGTATGATGAAACAATCAAAATCTTTCAAAATGCCAAGTTACAATCCACTAGCGATTATGTATCAGGACGTTTTGGTTAGGAGGAAGTCATGACAGAACCTATTTTAAGTGTGAAGGACTTATCCGTTTATTATGGAAAAAAGAAAGCCCTCAACAGTGTTTCATTGGACTTTTATCCTAAGGAAATTACTGCCCTCATTGGACCGTCGGGCTCCGGAAAATCAACCTTGCTACGGTCGATTAACCGCATGAACGATTTGAATCCTGAAGCCAGCCTGACAGGCTCGATTGTCTACGATGGACACGAGGTCTACAGCCCACGCCGGGATACAGTTGAGTTGCGTAAGGAAATCGGGATGGTTTTCCAGCAACCCAATCCTTTCCCAATGACCATTTATGAAAATGTGGTCTATGGACTACGGATCAAGGGCATTAAGGACAAACAAGTGCTGGATGAGGCCGTAGAGACCTCCCTCAAGGGGGCCTCTATCTGGGAAGAAGTGAAGGACCGCTTGCACGACTCCGCCCTCGGCTTGTCCGGTGGACAACAACAGCGGGTTTGTGTCGCACGGGTATTGGCAACCAGTCCTAAGATTATCTTGCTTGACGAGCCAACCTCAGCCCTAGACCCGATTTCTTCTGGTAAAATTGAAGATACTCTCTATGGCTTGAAAGATCAATACACGTTGCTGTTGGTAACCCGTTCCATGCAACAGGCTTCGCGGATTTCTGATCGCACAGCCTTCTTCTTGGACGGTAACTGCTTGGAGTACAGTTCGACCAAGGATATGTTCTTGAATCCTCAAAACAAGGAAACAGAAGACTACATTACAGGTAAATTTGGATAGGAGTTCATATGTTACGTGCACAATTTGAAAAAGAATTAGAAAAACTACACAATCAGTTTTATGCGATGGGAACCGAAGTTCTATCTCAGATTAACCGCACTGTTCGTGCCTTTGTCACTCACGACCGTGAATTGGCACGTGCTGTTATTGAAGAAGATGCAGATGTCAATAAATATGAAGTCAAGTTGGAAGAAAAATCACTTGAGATTATTGCCCTCCAACAACCGGTTTCACACGATTTGCGGACAGTTATCACCATCCTTAAAGCTTCAAGTGATATTGAACGGATGGGAGACCATGCGGTATCGATTGCCCAAGCAACCATTCGAATGAAGGGTGAAGTTCGGATTGAGTCTGTTGAACAAGAAATCAACAAAATGGGTAAAAAGGTTAAAGAATTTGTGGAAGCAACTCTTGACCTCTACCTCAAAGGAGATGTTGATTCAGCTTATCAAGTTGCAGCTATGGATGAAGAAATTAATAATTACTTCACAAAAATCCAAGACTTGGCAACTGAGGAAATCAAAAACAATCCGGAAGCCATCGTGGCAGGTCGGGACTATTTCCAAGTGATTAGCTATCTAGAACGGATTGGCGATTACGCGAAAAACGTTTGTGAGTGGGTTATTTACCTGGAAACAGGTGAAATTGTTGAATTGTAAAAGAAAAGGAGGCTGGGACAAAAGTCTAGCCTCTCTCTTTATGATTAGCAAAATACCTTTGACGCAGTAGTTGATTGGGTCTAACAGCATTGTATGCT
>NZ_WSRS01000031.1 GCF_009767945.1 Streptococcus danieliae
GTTTTCTCTTTTAATTTAATCCATTGATAAATGGTATTACGAGAAATTTGGAAAACAGTTGCTGCTTCAGAAATACTGCCAATATTCTCACAATATGAAAGAACTTTTTCACGAAAATCTACTGAATATGCCATAAAAATAGTATAGCACAAAATGTGCGGTTTTTGTTTCATTCTACTATAAAATCATCAAAAGTTGCCTGTGAGCTAGCCTATTGTAAGAGAAGAGGGATTCCGTGTAAAGGCACGCTAACGCTCAAGGCCTTGACACAAAATCCCCTTCTCTTAGCTTGCCAACTAGGCTCAGCAGGCACCACTCTGCCAAATAAATTGGCTAATTTTTAGAAAAATGGTTGACAAATGGTAGAAAACTAGGAGTTCCGAAATGGATAGCGGATAAGGTATCTGGCTGGGGTGACCACTATCAACTAGTGGCTCAAAAGTCAGTTTTAAAACGAGCTATATCAAAACCAGCCCTCGTAAAACGAGGACTGGTTTCTTGTCTAGATTATTATCTCGAACGACATGCGTTAAAAGTTAATTGAACCGCCGTGTGCCGAACGGCACGCACGGTGGTGTGAGAGGGACTAGTGATTAGTCCCTACTCGATTATTCCGATCCAGTTTGGTTGCGATTACTGTTAGGCATGTCATTTTCTACATTCGAAGAAGGTAGGGTATTTGGATTTGGGAAGACATTGTCAAGCATGTTGGATGACGTTGGTGTTGTTTCATCTGAGGATGATGAGGTTACAGAATTTGAGCTAGAAGTCGAGCTTGGACTTGGCACGATGTAATCCTCTTCGTCATCATCAACACGATTATAGCTTGGAACCTGGCGTACGCCACGGGCTGCGTTAGAAGTGTTGGCTCCGTTTTTGAAGACGTAGCTACCACTGCGGTAGAGTCCGCTTGGCATTGGGAAGTCGTCGTTTCCATTTGGATGGAGGTAGGTCATCATGTTGCGGTAAACGCTAGTTGCGACATTGATTCCATCATCGAGAATTGGCGTGAAGCGATTATTGTAACCAGTCCACACGGCCATCGCATATTGTGGCGAGTAACCAACAAAGAGCTCGTCTGGAGTAGCGATGTAGGATCCGGCAGTTGAACGAGTTAGTTTAGCAACCTCATCGTCACCATAGTTGGAAGTACCGGTTTTACCAGCTTGGAAGAGTCCGGCAATCGCAGCATTTCTACCAGTGTTGTGGGTTAGAACGGTTTTCAACATGTCGGTGATCATGTAGGCTGTTTGTTCAGACATGGCTCGATTTCCCTTATCCGTTAGATCTTGGGAAGTACCGTCTTGGTATACAACGCGATTGACATATTGCGGTCTGTAGTAAGTTCCTCCGTTAGCGAAGGCTGCGTAGGCAGCTGCCATTTTTTCAGAACTTGCTCCGTATTGGCGATCGGAGATGGTTGTATTACTTGAGATGGCATTGGCATAGAGCATCTCAGGATAATTAATTCCTAATCCATTCAAGAATTTAAGAGATTCATCCAGACCAACGGCTTCTAAAGCTCGAACGGCTGGAACGTTCCGTGAATCTTGAATCGCATACTGAAGGGTAATGGTTCCTAAGAAACGACGGTCATAGTCATAAATCGGAGTGTTAGATCCTGGATAATCATAAGGGGTATCGTAAACGTAGGCCCCCGTGGAATCGTAGATTCCATTTTCAATAGCGGGAGCATAGTCTGTGATTGGCTTCATGGAAGATCCAAAGTCGCGGTTAGTTTCAACCGCTTGGTTGGTCCCAAAGGAGACATTATTGGATTGGTTCCGTCCACCTAGTTGAGCTACAACTCGACCGTTACTAACATCGACAATAGTTGAAGCGACTTGCATTTCATCGTCAGGATAGGCAACATAGTCATAGGTGTTGTAGATATTCCACAGTTGCTGTTGGGCTTCAATATCAACGTTTGTATAAACTTCCATACCCGTTGTGAGGAGGTTATTTCCTGTTTCCTGTTCAACTTGCTCGATAACTTGTTTGAGGTAGTTGTCGAGATAGGCTGGGTAGCTTTCGGTCCGGCGGAGACTTTGGAGTCCATCAGTGATTTGTGTGTTGATGGCTTGTTCGTATTGTTCAGCGGTGATGTAGTTCATTTCTTTCATCTCGCCTAGAACAAGATTGCGACGCTCAAGCGCAGCTTCAGGATTGGAATATGGGTCGTATTGGTTGGGAGCCTGTGGCATTCCGGCTAGGAGGGCGAGCTGTGGAAGACTGAGATCTTTCAGCTCTTTCCCATAATAGCTTTGGGCAGCAGTTTTCATCCCATAGTTACCGTTGGACATGTAGACCTTGTTGATGTAGTAGGTCAAAATTTCCTGTTTGGTTGCACGTTGCTCCAATTGCATGGCTAACCAGGCTTCGCGAGCTTTCCGGCTCAAGGTTTGGTCTGATGTAGCGGTTGAGAAATAGGTCAGTTTGATCAATTGCTGGGTTAGCGTAGAACCACCTTGACGACTACTAGAAGTCAGGTTGTTTAGGGCAGCCCCGGCAATACGAACAGAATCCAGACCCCGGTGATCAAAAAATCGGTGGTCTTCAATTGCAACGATGGCATTGACCAATTCGACGGGAATTTCTTCTGGAGACGCATTCTCACGCTTCTCAGATCCGAGATCTGCAATCAAGTTGTTTTGATTGTCATAGATTTTGGATGATGCTGTTGCGATAAGCTCTTCTTCCGAAAGGGTTGGCGATGTAATCGCAAAATAGGTGAACACAAGTCCCCCTAGCACAACCAATGTGAGAAAGAGCGATAACATTCCGAGGGCAATGAATTTACCGAGTCTCGGCCATGAAAAATTCTTCATTTAGAATTACCACCTATTAAATGTTCTTCAATAATTTCCAAATAGGGCACACTAGGAAAGGCTCCCAGCGAAATGGAGTAGCCTTTTTCCCGAATAAACTCTATAGGGAGGGATTTCCAATCTTCTTGGAAACTTTGAATGAGGGCTTCTGCTGGTAGCAAAAAAGTTTCCTGTAATGTTGAAAAGTGTAAGAGAGTGAAACAGATTCCATCCTGTTCAAGTACATGCCGCATGTGATCAATTTGGTGAGCATGGAAATTTTTAAGGGGCATGCCTGTTTTCTGTCTCGTTTCCTTGGCTTCGAAATCCAGGTAATATCCTTTGTAAACACCGGAATAGTCGGTAGTTGAGGCCTGTCGAAAATAGGCTTCAACAATCTTGGCTCGACTCCTTTGAGGGTAATCGACCCGCACAATCTGAACCGGTGTCGGTTTTTTATGGATAACTGCTCGCCTTTTTGTGAGATAATAAGAATTGGTCTCATTCAGCATTTTTTCGAAGGACATTCCCCGATTGGCAAAATTCGATTCCGATTGAATCGAAGCGCGTCCAGTCTGGCGACGTCCACCGAGTTTCGATGGGTACTGTATCATAAGTCTCCTTTAAAACATTACACCCAACAATTATACCATACTTTAGAAAGAGGACTAGCTAAAAAATGCCGACATTACTTGCAGCAGGTTATACCAGTTTTGATTTAGGAATTTTTGCTCCCAAAGACCCCCGGCTTCCAATCCTCAAAAGTCTCTTAAAACGCACCTATCGTCGCTATTTAGAAGAAGGAATTGATTACATTGTTTTTCGCGGACAATTGGGATTTGATGTCTGGTCCTTGGATGTCTTAGAAGAACTTCGGGCTGAAGGTTTCGAGTTTCAGATGGCCTGTGTTTTTTGTTTTCAAGATCAAGGAAAAAATTGGAATGAAGCCAATCAAGAAGTCTTAGCCCGTTTTAAAAGACTTGATTATGTAGCTGCGGCTTATGAAAGTTATGAAAATCCCGGCCAGCTCAAAGCCTACCAAGACTTACTGCTCAGACATGCGCAAGAGGTCCTGTTTTTGTACGATGAGGAGAATCCAACGAATCTAAAATACCTTAAAGAAGCCGTTCAGGAAAAAGGAATCCCCTTACAAATGCTGGACTTTTACGAATTAAACCAGGAGGCGGAAAATTTTTCAAAAGATAACGGCTAGCCCTTGCTAAAATATGCCAAGATTTTATATAATTAGACTTATAAATCAGAACGGAGAGAGAGATGGCCAGTATTAAGTATAGCTCGAAAGATATTTTTGACAAAGATTTTAAAACAACCGTAAGAGGCTATAACAAAGAAGAAGTTGACGAGTTTTTAGATGATATTATCAAAGACTATGAAACCTATGCAGCTTTGGTGAAGGAACTACAGCAAGAGAATCAGCGTCTCAAAAATAGTGCTGCCAAACCAGCTGCACCAACAACTTATAGTCAAGGCTCCCTACCCAAGGAACAAGCGACTTCTGTTTCCAATTATGATATTTTACGTCGCTTGAATCGCTTGGAGAAGGAAGTATTTGGCAAACAAATTGCTGAAAAAGGTTTGTAAGAGTAAGGGACGTGTAGTTTTCGGATAATCGCATACTTGCCTGTCAGGTATGAGGAAAGTCCATGCTAGCACCAGCTGTGATGCTGGTAGTGTTTGTGCTAGGTGAAGACATAAGCCTAGGGACGAGAAATCGTTACGGCGATCGAAAAAGCTAAGTCTACGGATAGGTTTGAATAGATCTGAAAGTGCCACAGTGACGGAGTTTTTCTGGAAACAGAAAAAGTGGAACGCGGTAAACCCCTCAAGCTAGCAACCCAAATTTTGGTCGGGGCATGGGATGCCTGGAAATCGAACGGAGTATCCTGACCGGTCTTGGATCGGTAGACAGATGATTATCGAAGGAAATAAGACCTAGTTATTTCCGGAACAGAACATGGCTTATAGAAAATTACACATAGGTAGCTAGCGTATGCTAGCTTTTTATATAGAGGAAGTAATGTGAAAAATGAATTTCAAATAGTAGCGACAGCTGCTGCAGGGCTAGAAGCCTTGGTAGGACGGGAACTCCGCGCAATGGAAGTTGACTGTCAAGTTGAAAATGGCAAGGTTCGTTTTAAGGGTGGGCAGGAAGACTTTATGAAGGCCAATTTGTGGCTACGAACAGCGGACCGGATTAAACTGGTTTTGGGGGAATTTCCTGCTAAGACTTTTGAAGAGCTGTATCAGGGAGTGTTTGCGATTGACTGGCAGGATTATCTTCCCTTGGGGGTAGCCTTCCCTGTCTCCAAAGCTCGTTGTGTGCGCTCAAAGCTGCATAACGAACCGAGTGTTCAAGCCATTACTAAAAAGGCGATTGTACGGAAGATGCAAAAGGTTTATGCCCGTCCTGACGGAGTGCCCTTGCCGGAATCCGGGCCTGTTTTTTCTATTGAAGTTTCGATCTTGAAAGATCGGGCGACGATCTTGTTGGATACCAGTGGAGATAGCCTTTTTAAACGGGGCTACCGGACCGATAAAGGCGGCGCCCCTCTGAAAGAGAATATGGCGGCAGCCTTGGTGAACCTATCCAACTGGTTTCCAGATAAGCCACTGCTGGATCCGACCTGTGGATCTGGGACGATTGTCATTGAAGCAGCCTTGAAGGCCTTAAACATTGCTCCTGGTCTGCGTCGCTCCTTTGCTTTTGAAGCTTGGCCTTGGTTGGATCAGAGACTTTGGAAAAATTTAAAAGAAGCGGCTGTGGCAGCCAAGAAGGCTGACCTAGACCTAAGAATTATGGCGTCGGACATTGACGGGAGAATGGTGGAGCTAGCAAGGGCCAATGCAGAACGGGCTGGTGTGGCTACTTATATTGCTTTTAAACAAATGCGTTTACAAGACTTTCGGACAGAGTTGGTCAATGGGGTGGTGATTTCCAATCCTCCTTACGGGGAGCGCCTTTTGGATGATGAAGGCGTGACCCGTTTGTACCAAGAAATGGGGGAGACCTTTGCCCCTCTGAAAACCTGGAGTAAGTTTATCTTAACCAGTGATGAGCAATTTGAAGCCAAATATGGAAGCCTAGCAGATAAGAAGAGAAAATTGTATAATGGAACCCTAAGGGTTGATTATTACCAATATTTCGGAGAACGTGTGAGACGTTCGGATAATCGTGGCAATTAAAGGAGGTAGCTATGTCGAATAAGGATGGGATTCCGACAAATTCAGAACAGGAGAGCGTTCTGGATTTAGAGCAAGCACAGGAATTGACGGTTGCAGAAGCAGCACGGAAGAATGCGGAAACTCAGGCAGGGATTGTCCCAAGTGACAATGCCTTGGATAAATATATCAAGCAACACAAGGACAAAATTCAGGAAGCTAAGTTTGATACCCAGACCATTGATCTGGCGGAAGCTAGCAAGCTGATTCAGGAGAACCTAGCATCTGAGTCCTTGGTGAAGGTGACGCCAACTTTTAACAGTCAAGTGGAAATACCAAAGGCAGAACCGGTTGCTGATCTCGAAGAGACAGCTGTTTTTGATACGGTGCCAATGCTTTCAGCTACGGAAGAGGTTGTGGCTGAGCCGGAAGAGGAGGGCTCAGATGCTCTCGCTACTGAGGCTGCGAAAGAGACAGCTCTTGGGGCTGCTCTAGCAACGGCTAGTCAAGAGGAGCTAACTGAAGTATCACGGAAGGATTTGAGAGTTCCATTTTATAAGAGCAAGTCTTTTATTTATTCGTCTGCGGCAGCCTTGGCGATTCTGGTTCTAGGTGGAACCAGCTATGCGCTTTTGCAACAGTCTCAGCAAAATTCGCAGAAGGCAGCTTCTTCTTCATCAACCAGCAAATCGAGTTCTAAGGCTAGCTCCAGTCAGGATGCGAAAACGGTTGAGGAGAATTTGAAAACCTTTAATAATCTGGTTGATGGTTTTTACACATCTGCCGAAAAAACGGCTTTGAAAAATGATGCTTTTGGGGATCTGCCAAAATTGCAAGAAGCTCTGAATAAATTAAAAGGAACCAAGGAGTACGATAAAGCCAAGAAAACTTATGATAAGTTATCCAAGGAAATCTCGGCTGTTCAGGACTTGAATGCACAATTTGAGACGCCGGTTCTTGTTGATGGGGAGATTAAGGCGGACGCTAAACCTAAAGCGACCGCGCTCTTCGGCGACATTGATAGTGGCAATGACAAGTTGAATGAGTTGATCAAGCAAGCCTTGGAGATGGGACGGCAAGAAGCAGTGCCAGCGCCTGCACCACAGACAGCGACAAATCCTGCACAGCCTGCACCAGCTGAAGCTGCTGCGCCAACTCCAGAGATACCAGCTGCTGTTCCGGCTCCCGCTCAGAGTCCAGCTCCGGCCAATCCAGCGCCTGCAGTAACAGTTAATCCGACTCCTGCAACAACAACAATTTCACCTGGTGGCCAGGCCTATCCAGCGATGGTGGTGACCCCGGAAGTGGCTAGTCCAGTGGTTCCTGCTGGTGGTGGCTACATTGATTGGGGAATCAAGATTCAACGGGAATTGAGTCGGGTTCCTTATGATCCAGCTAAATTGGTGGACAGTGAGAATCCAGCTTGGTTCTTTACACCAGGTGTGCTCGAGCGCATTTTGGAGGATGCCCGCCGGAATGGTTATATTGTGGGTGACCAATATATTATTGAGCGTGTGAATATCATTAATGGAAATGGTTATTTCAACCTCTTCAAGCCAGATGGTACCTATCTCTTTAGTATCAATGCGAAGACGGGTTACTATGTTGGCAATGCTCCAGGAGGAGCTGACGCTCTCGATTATTAAGAGCAAGGAGACTGACTGCGGTTGGTCTTTTTTTGCGTTTTAGCCTATAATATAGTTAGTTATTGAAGTTCGCTATCTCATTTAGAAGGGAGTTGCTTTTATGAATCTGAAAAAATTTTTCCAACATATTTTTTATGCCTATCTAGTCATCTATTCAATCCCTTTATTTTTATCTGTTTTTAAACATTTTTTAGTGGTAATTATGTTCAAGTGGTTTTGAATCTTGTTTTTTACTGGTGATTATTTTAGTCCTTCTTGATTGGTATTTTCCGATGAAATAAAAATTGGGAATGGATCCGTAAAAGTTGAATAAGTAGTTGTTGAAAGGGTCGAGTCTGGGATTATCCAGGATTCGGTCCTGTTTTGCTACAGTTGTAACAAAAGACCAGGGGTTTTGAGATCGATTCACAATAATGAGACGATTTGTGGTAAAATGGTAAAGAATGTAACACAACATTCACTATAAAAATATGAGGTGAAAACATGGTAACAATTGTTTTGTTTGTTTTTGCCGTCATCATTGGTTTAGGAGTCGGAAGTGTCATTGGTTTAAAAGCAACAACCAAGAAGCAAGAAGAAGCAGAGTTGACACTTTTAAATGCTGAGCAAGAAGCGACTACAGTTCGTGGTCAGGCGGAACGAGAAGCGAAATTATTTATGAAGGAAGCCAATCGTGAAGTCAAGGCCCTTAGAAAAGAAGCTTTGCTAGAGGCAAAAGAAGAAGCTCGGAAATATCGAGAAGATGTTGCCGCTGAATTCAAAATAGAACGTCAAGAGTTAAAGGAAATTGAAAGTCGTTTGACCCAACGAGAGGGGAACTTGGATCGTAAAGATGAGAAGTTAACCCGCAAAGAAGAATTGTTGGATCAAAAAGAACAAGCTCTTGATGGTCAATCTAAACAAATTGATGCACGTCAGGAACGTGTTGCCACTCTGGAAGCAGAGGGGCGTGCAGAGTTGGAACGGATTGCTAGTTTAACTCCAGAACAGGCTAAGGCACAGATTTTGGAAGAAACAGAAGTGAAACTAACATCTGAGATTGCCGCACGAGTTCGGGAAGCTGAATGGGAAATCAAGGAACGTTCCAATAAAGTGGCCAAGGATATCTTGTCACAAGCCATGCAACGAATGGCAGGTGAGTTTGTATCCGATCAGACCAATGCTATTGTTCATTTACCAGATGATAATATGAAAGGACGGATTATTGGTCGTGAGGGTCGAAATATTCGCACCTTTGAAAGTTTGACCGGAATTGATGTCTTGATTGACGATACTCCAGAAGTTGTGGTTCTTTCAGGCTTTGATCCGATTCGACGTGAAATTGCGCGAATGACCATGGAAGCCTTGATCAAAGATGGTCGGATTCATCCAGCCCGTATCGAGGAGCTGGTTGAGAAAAATCGTGTGGAGATGGACCAACGTATTCGGGAGTATGGTGAAAATGCTGCTTTCGAAATTGGAGCTCCGAACTTGCATCCAGACTTGATGAAGATGATGGGCCGCCTGCAATTTCGAACTTCTTATGGACAGAATGTCCTCCGACATTCCATTGAGGTTGCCAAACTTTCAGGAATTATTGCCAGTGAATTGGGTGAAAATCCAACCTTGGCTCGTCGCGCTGGTTTCCTACACGATCTTGGAAAAGCGATTGACCGGGAAGTGGAAGGCAGCCATGTTGAGATTGGAACCGAGTTGGCGCGGAAATACAAGGAGCATCAAGTGGTTATCAATACGATTGCCAGTCACCATGGTGACGTTGAACCAACATCGACCATTGCTGTGATTGTGGCAGCAGCTGATGCTCTCAGCGCAGCTCGTCCAGGAGCCCGTAGTGAATCCTTGGAGAACTACATCCAACGCTTGCGTGATTTAGAGGATATTGCGACAGAATTTGATGGTGTTAAATCAAGCTTTGCCCTTCAGGCAGGTCGCGAGATTCGAATTATGGTAAATCCACAACAGCTGAAGGACGATCAAATGACCGTCTTGGCTCACAAGATTCGTGAAAAAATTGAAGCAAATCTGGAATACCCAGGAAATATTAAGGTAACAGTTATTCGCGAAACTCGCGCAATCGAGTATGCCAAATAATACTGAGAAGGCTAGGACAAAAGTTCTTAGCCTTTTTATACAACCTCACATATCTATGTGTGTGAAAACTGGTTGAAAAAGGGAGGCTTTTTTGGTAGACTAGATTTTAAAGACAATGAAGGAGAACTCATGGCTGATCGTGGCTTATTAATAGTTTTTTCCGGTCCATCCGGTGTTGGTAAAGGGACCGTTAGACGAGAGATTTTTGAAAGTTCAGAGAATCAATTTCAATATTCTGTGTCCATGACGACTCGTGCGCAAAGACCCGGAGAGGTTGATGGAGTAGATTATTTTTTCCGAACTCGCGAAGAGTTTGAAGAATTAATTCGTCAAGGCCAAATGTTGGAATATGCAGAATATGTTGGAAATTACTATGGAACGCCCCTAAATTATGTAAATGAAACCTTGGATAAAGGCATTGATGTCTTTTTGGAAATTGAGGTTCAAGGAGCACTCCAGGTTAAGCAAAAAGTGCCAGATGCGGTCTTTATCTTCCTGACCCCACCTGATTTAGATGAATTGCAGGGGCGTTTGGTTGGCCGAGGTACAGATTCAGCTGATGTCATTGCTCAACGCATTGATAAGGCCAAGGAAGAGATTGCTCTGATGCGGGAGTATGATTATGCGATTGTCAATGATGAAGTCTCCCTCGCTGCTGAACGTGTGAAACGTGTGATTGAAGCGGAACATTTCCGTGTGGACCGTGTGATTGGCCACTACCAAGACATGGTTCGTGACACCGTAACCGTTCGCTAAACTGTTAGAAAAAGGTATCCCTACTATGATGTTGAAACCCTCTATTGACACCCTTCTTGATAAGGTGCCATCAAAATATTCATTAGTTATTCTTGAGGCTAAACGGGCTCATGAATTAGAAGCTGGTGCGAAAGCGACACAAGATTTTAAATCTGTAAAATCTACTCTTCGAGCTTTAGAAGAAATTGAAGCGGGAAATGTTGTCATTCATCCAAACCCAGAAGCCAAACGTGAAATAGTTCGCTTGAAGGCTGAATTAGAGCGTAAGCGCCAAGAAGAGGAAGAAAAGAAAATTAAAGAACAAATAGCCAAAGAAAAAGAAGAAGGCGGAAAAATCTAAGATACCAGACCTAGAGGTATTTCAGAAGTTATCAGTGAGGGAGCCAGTTGGGACACGGATTAGGAAAGGTCCCAAGGTCTCCCTTTTTGAGCCTTTTAAGGAGGAAGTATGTGGATCCATGTCATTGTAGACGTCCCAACGGGCCAGACGGATCATCCCTTTACCTATCGAGTACCGGCCCAGTGGCAGGCAAGTGTTAAGGTGGGAGTTCGGGTCCACGTTCCTTTTGGGATTGGGAACCGGTTAATCCAAGGGGTTGTCGTGGCTCTCGATGTTGAGCCGACTGAAGGATTTGAAATGAAGGAAATTGCAGCCGTTTTGGATGAAGAACCCGTACTGACTGCTGAGCAATTGTGGTTGGTGGAGCAACTACGTCATCAGGTGTTTTCCTTTAAGATTCAACTCTTAAAAACGATGATGCCTAGTCTCCTCCAATCGCAATACGATAAATTCTACCAAGCGACAGAGAAGCTCGGACCAGACGATCGCCAGCGTTTCTTTCCCAACGGGTCAGAACGCCAGGCTTCAAAAATGAGTCCAGAGGACCTGGCAGAAGTTCAAAAATTGGTTGCTAAAAAGCAAGTTGAGGTGCAGTATTTGGCCTTGAATCAGGCTTCCCTCAAATATGAGAACTGGTACCGGCCAGTCCCTGCTGTCCTTGAATCTCTTGTCATCGGTAAACAAGCTAAACGGCGCTTGGAGGCCAGGGACTATCTTCTGCAGAAATCTGATGAAGGGCGTTTGGTAGATTTTAATAAAGAATTTTCCAGTGCCATTTCTAAGTATTTCCGAGAGGTTGGGGCGATTGAAGTGTATTCTAAAAGCATTTCTCGCTCAGCGAGTTTTTTTGAAGGCGTGGAATCTACCCAGCCTCCAGTCTTAAATCCCCAACAGGCTGCAGCCAAACGCTTGATTTTGGGGCATGTTGGAGAGAAGAAGACTCAGCCAGTGCTCTTAGAGGGAATTACGGGAAGTGGGAAAACGGAAGTTTACCTGCAGGTGATTGAACAGGTTCTCAAAGACGGCAAAAATGCCATCGTCTTAGTCCCGGAGATTTCCCTAACTCCCCAGATGACCAGGGGATTTATTGCTCGTTTTGGTTATCAGGTGGCGATTCTCCATTCAGGATTGTCAGCTGGCGAAAAGTATGACGAGTGGTGGAAAATTGCGCATGGTCAAGCCCGGGTGGTAATTGGGGCGCGGTCGGCTATCTTTGCTCCTTTGCAAAACATTGGGATTATTATCATTGATGAGGAACACGAGTCTAGCTACAAGCAGGATAACAATCCTCGCTACCATGCGCGGGAAGTGGCTCAGTTGCGTGCTCAGTATCACCAGGCTGCTCTAGTTCTAGGGTCGGCAACCCCGAGTCTCGAATCCAGGGCACGCGCTTCCAAAGGAGTCTATGACTTTGTGACTTTAAGTCAGAGGGCCAATCCTTTGGCAATGATTCCATCTGTTGAAGTTATTGATTTGCGGGATTATCGGACGACCAAGGAGGATCAGACTATTAGCCCGCCTCTATTGGAAGCTTTAAAAGAGACTCTAGAGCGAGGGGAACAGGCGGTGCTGATGTTGAACCGCCGTGGTTACTCGAGTTTCATGATGTGTCGGGTTTGTGGTGAGGTTGACACCTGTCCCAACTGTGATATTTCCTTGACCCTGCATTTATCCACGCGCACCATGAATTGCCATTATTGTGATTTTCGCAAAGGCATTCCGCAAACCTGTCCCAACTGCCAGAGTCAGGACATCCATTATTATGGTACAGGGACGGAAAAAGCGCAAAAAGAGTTGGAGCTTTTGCTACCAGAAGCGCGTGTCTTGCGAATGGATGTAGACACCACTCGGAAAAAGGGAAGCCATGAAAAAATCTTGGCTAAGTTTGGGCAAGGGGAGGCTGACATTCTCCTTGGAACCCAGATGATTGCCAAGGGATTGGATTTTCCTAATGTGACCTTGGTAGGAGTCCTAAATGCAGATACCGGAATTCATTTGCCGGATTTCAGATCATCGGAACGAACCTTCCAATTGTTAACCCAGGTGGCGGGGCGGGCTGGACGGGCTACCAAGCCGGGGAAGGTTTACTTACAAACCTATAATCCAGACCACTATGCCATTCAATATGCCTCCAAACAGGACTATGAAGGCTTTTACCAAGAGGAAATGCGGATCCGTAAAATGGCGGCCTATCCTCCCTATTTTTATACAGTAGCCCTTCATTTTTCCCATAAGGATCCAAAACTTGTGGAAAAAATAGCCTACCAGGCACTTGGAACACTGCGACAGTTTCTGAGTCCCAATGCCATTCTCTTGGGGCCGACCCCATCGACGATTAGCCGGACCCATAATTTGTACCACTATCAAATTATGATTAAATACCGGCAGGAACCTCGACTAGAAGCTGTTTTGAACCATATCTTGGAGATTAGTCAGACAAAAGAATTTCAAGCGGTTCGACTCACCATTGATCACGAACCCCAGTAACGAGAAAGGAAAAAGCGATGAAAATAATTTTTATGGGAACCCCTGCCTTTGCGGCAACAGTCCTAGAAGGTTTGTTAGGGGATGATCGGTACCAGATTCAAGCGGTTGTGACCCAGCCGGATCGCTTGGTCGGACGTAAACGGGAGTTGAAGATGACTCCTGTCAAAGAACTAGCCCTGGCCAACGATTTGCCTGTGTACCAGCCGGAGAAACTTTCAGGTAGTGCAGAGTTGGAGGAGCTGATGACCTTAGATGCAGATGGGATTGTCACGGCAGCCTTTGGCCAGTTCCTACCTACCAAACTCTTAAATGCTTTTGATTTTTCCGTGAATGTCCACGCTTCTCTCTTGCCTAAATACCGTGGAGGAGCGCCGATCCATTATGCCCTCATCAATGGTGATGAAAAAGCCGGAGTGACCTTGATGGAGATGGTCAAGGAGATGGATGCTGGCGATATGATTGCCCAGGATTCACTCCCGATTGAAGAGAGTGATACAGTTGGAAGCTTATTTGAAAAGTTGGCGATTCTGGGTCGGGATCTACTCTTGGCTCAATTGGAATCTTATGTTCAAGGAGCTCTCAAACCGATTCCACAAAATCCAGCAGAAGTGACTTTTTCTCCCAATATTCAACCAGAAGAGGAGCAATTGGATTGGAACAAGACTGCAGTTCAACTCTTTAACCAGGTTCGGGGGATGAACCCATGGCCTGTAGCCCATACTTATTGGCAGGACCAGCGTTTGAAAGTTCATGCCGTTAAGGTTGTAGATGGTCAAGGTCCTGCTGGAGCGATCATTTATCGTGATAAAAAAAACCTCCATGTAGCAGCTGGAGAAGGAGCCATTGCTTTGGAAGTGGTTCAACCTTTCGGTAAAGGCAAGATGACTGTCCAAGACTTTTTGAATGGTCTAGGACGCGATGTGAAAGTAGGCGATCGATTTGAGTAAGCAAGTAACTGCCCGGTCTCTAGCCTTGGAAATCCTCGAATCTGTTTTGGAACAAGGAGCCTATGCCAACCTTGCCCTCCACAAGGCCCTGCAAAAAACCTCTTTATCTTCTGTAGATAAGGCCTTGGTAACAGAACTTGTGTATGGAACCCTAACTCGCAAGATTACCCTGGAATGGCACCTGTCCTTTTTTGTCGAAGATCGGGACAAATTAGACTCGCCCATTTATCCGGTTTTGCTGATGACCCTCTATCAGATGCTTTATTTGGAAAAAATTCCCAATCGAGCAGCCATCCACCAGGCCGTGGAGTTGGTCAAAAAAAGGCTACACCCTGCAGCTAGCGGTTATGTTAATGCCATTCTTAGAAAAATCGAGAGTCAGGGGCTACAAGATCCAGCCAAGATTAAACGCCTCAATAAACGTCTGTCTATCCTCTACTCCCTACCAGTCTGGCTGGTCCGCGATCTGCTTGAAGAATACGGGAATGAGCGTGGAGAGGCGCTGATGGAAAGTCTACTCTGGAAAAACCGTGCCAGCTTACGGGTACAAGATCTAGCTGAAAAAGACAGGCTCAAGGAATTACTAGAAGCCAAAGATTCGGAGATTTCTCCCTGTGGTCTGGTCAAGGATCAGGGGCAGTTTGCGGCTAGTCAAGCCTTCCAAGAAGGTCAAGTGACCATCCAAGATGAATCAAGTCAATTGGTTGCCCCAACCCTAGCCTTGGAAGGTTGGGAAAGAGTCCTCGACGCCTGCAGCGCTCCGGGAGGAAAAACGACTCACATTGCGACATATTTAGACCAGGGCCAGGTTACTGCCCTAGACCTCTATGACCACAAACTCGCTCTGATTGAAGAAAACGCGCACCGGCTCGGTCTGGCAGATCGGATTCAGACCAAACGCTTGGATGCCCGAGAGGTTCATAAGGCTTTCCCAAAAGGAAGCTTTGATAAGATTTTAGTGGATGCTCCCTGTTCCGGGATTGGTCTCTTACGTCGGAAACCAGATATCCGCTACCGCAAGAGTCGCAAAGATTTGGACCAGCTACAAGAAATCCAATTGCAGATTTTGGATAGCGTTTGTCAAACCTTGCAAGAAGGTGGTATAATAACGTATAGTACTTGTACAATCTTTTCAAAAGAAAATCAGCAAGTTATCCAAAAGTTTTTAGAAGGACACCCTGATTTTGAACAGGTTCCTTTAGTTCATCCTAAGACAGAGATGATGGTAGATGGCTGTCTTCTAATCACACCCGAGTTGTTTGGGACGGATGGATTTTTTATCAGCCAACTAAGAAAGAAATCCTGATTGAAGGAGGAAATAATAAAACATGGAGATTGCATTGTTGACAGACGTAGGGCAGAGACGCTCTAATAATCAAGATTTTGTCAATCAATTTCGCAACCAAGCGGGAAATCCTTTAATTGTATTAGCAGATGGAATGGGCGGACACCGAGCAGGGAATATCGCCAGCGAAATGGCCGTGACCGATTTGGGGGCAGCCTGGGTCAATACGGATATCAATTCCATTGACCAGATGCGCTCATGGTTTGAAATCCACTTGGAAGAAGAAAATAAAAAAATCCATGCCATGGGGCAAGAAGAAGCATTCCGCGGTATGGGGACAACCCTAGAAGCGGTTGTGATTATCGGCAATCAAGCCGTTTTTGCCCATGTTGGGGATTCTCGTGTGAGTATTTGGAACCAGCAAGATTATATTCAATTAACCAGTGATCATTCCTTGGTGAATGAGTTACTAAAAGCAGGCCAAATTACCGAAGAAGAGGCTCGCAACCACCCTCAGAAGAATATCATTACCCAATCGATTGGCCAACAAGACCCTGTCAAACCGGATATTGGTTTGGTGGTTTTGCAAGACGGAGATTATTTGGTGATCAATAGCGACGGTTTGAGCAATATGGTGACCAACCAGCAAATCCAAGAAGTCTTGGCTGCTGACTTAAGCTTGGACGAAAAAGCTAAAACGCTTGTTTACGCAGCTAATGCAGCAGGAGGTTTGGATAATATTTCTGTCGCTCTTGTTCGTTACCAAGAGGAGGCTCAGCCATGATTCAAATCGGAAAAATCTTTGCTGGCCGTTACAAAATCATGGAACAGATTGGTCGAGGCGGGATGGCCGATGTTTATCTGGCCAAAGACCTCATTTTAGATGGGGAAGAGGTCGCTGTTAAGGTCCTACGAACCAACTACCAGACAGATCCTGTTGCTGTTGCCCGCTTTCAACGGGAAGCCAAGGCGATGGCGGAATTAGATCATCCCAATATTGTTCGTATCACCGATATTGGTGAAGAGGATGGCCAGCAATACCTGGCGATGGAATATGTCTCCGGTCTTGACTTGAAACGTTACATCAAAGACAAAGCGCCTCTCAGCAATGAAGAAGCGGTCCGGATCATGGGGGAAATCCTCTTGGCCATGCGTTTGGCCCACATGCGAGGAATTGTTCACCGAGATCTAAAACCCCAGAATATTCTGTTGACCAAGGGTGGAACGGTCAAGGTGACTGACTTTGGAATTGCCGTTGCCTTTGCGGAGACGAGCTTAACCCAGACCAACTCTATGTTGGGCAGTGTCCACTACCTTTCTCCAGAGCAGGCGCGTGGATCCAAGGCGACCGTCCAGTCAGACATCTATGCCATGGGGATTATTTTCTATGAGATGCTGACAGGTCGTATTCCTTATGATGGTGACAGTGCAGTGACGATTGCTCTCCAGCACTTTCAAAAACCCCTGCCTTCTATCCGGGCTGAGAATTCGCGGGTGGTTAACCCTGTCGAAAATATCGTGATTAAGGCCACGGCTAAGAAGTTAGAAGATCGTTATAAAACTGTCGCGGAAATGTATTTGGACCTTTCAACCAGTCTTTCCTACGAGCGGCGCAATGAACCGATTTTGCATTTTGCCGAAAAGGAATCCGAAGTTAAAACCCTCCCTAAATCAACAACAGCTCCCAAGGTAGCACCAGTTCCAGCTAGGTCTGTTGAACCAGTTGTGAAAAAAGAGGAGCCGGTCGAGCCACGGCCACGGCCACAACTTAGCAGTAAAAATAAGGCGTCGGCTGCTCCAAAAATGAAGCATAGACGCCGTATTCGGATGCGGTATAAGGTGGTTTTTGGAGCCTTTATCTTGGTGGTGTTAGCGATCTTATCGCTCATTTTTTTAAGTCCATCATCGGCAATTATTCCGCAAGTTGAAAATATGCCTCTAGCGGATGCACGTAATCAGATTGAGAAGGCAGGCCTTGTGGTGGGAAATGTGTCAGAGGAAGCTTCCATTGACGTTGAGCCGGGCAATGTGATTCGGACCAATCCCAAGTCAGGGACTCAAAGGCGAGAAGGATCAACAGTTGATTTGATTGTTTCTGCAGAAGGGACTCGTTTTAAGATGGAAAACCTAATCGGTAAATCCTTAAGCGAGGCGGAACGTATCCTTCGCGAAGATCACCAGGTGCCTGATCGCTTGATTCAAATCGAAGAAGTAGAGGATAGCTACGAGGAAGCTGGTACTGTTCTAGCCCAAACGCCTGAGGCGGGAACCGAGTTTGATCCAACAGGACGGACGAAAATTGTGCTACAAGTGGCCCAGCAAACGACCTCTATTGAAATGCCAGACTTTACCAACATGACCTATCGTGATGCGCGTGATACCTTGATTAATTTGGGTGTTCCCGTGAATCGGATTAGTCGCCGGGTCACCAATGACCTGACTGCGACTCAGTCAGACATTATTGTCCGGCAAAATCCTTTGGCAGGAAATATTATCGATGTGAAATCAGCTCATATTGAGTTGACAGTTGCTGCGGTTGTGCAGAATCAGACGATTTATCCCTCCAGTTCTAGTATCACCCCTAGCACATCATCACTCCCAACAATTCCAGAGTCAGAAGAAACCGTAGAAACGTCTGAATCATCTGTTGAATCATCGTCTAGTAGTCGGACTGAATCTAGTTCGAGCCTTCCAGATGAGGAATAAGCAAAAGATGAGATGAGATTGATTAGACTGGAGTTTGCTCCGCAATTAACTACTGCATCAAAGTCATTTTGCGAATCAAAAAACAAGAGGCTGGGACAAAAGTCTCATAAAGCCTAAAAAGGAGAGATTCATCTGCTGAAATGAGTCTCTCCTTTTCTTTTACCCGAATTATTCATAGCTAACTAAAAAACTTCGTAAGCGCCCAATAACAAGGTATCTTCCGATAAAGTAGAAATCTAGCTATACTAGTCTCAGAAAACATGAGTAGAGGAGATTGGTTTAGTGGATGCGAA
>NZ_WSRS01000032.1 GCF_009767945.1 Streptococcus danieliae
GAATCCATTTTTATCCTTAGAACAGATTGAACGACAAGAAAAATCATCAGAAATTGCCATTGTTTTTTGGCAATTTCTGATGATTTTTTAGCTATTTACACGGAGTTGTTTGAGGTATGAATAATTTGGGATAAAAGATTGTAGTCCGTCAGCAAGAGCAAACTGAGACCCAGCAGGGGTACCCAATACTTCCGATTTTTAAGAGCAGCAAATTCTTTTGACCCATAAAAAATATCTGCAAACACCACTAAAAACAAGCCATTATAAGACATGGACAGGGTGAAAAATAAGGCCAAAGTAAGGAAGACCTCCAACATCGTTAAGCGGTCAAAAACGGAAAAAGACTGGGCCCGCTGCTGGTGGTGATAGAAAATCCCCAGCAAACCAGTGTAAAGAAAGACTGTTGCTAAGAAAACCAGACTTGGTGATTTGGGAACCGCCTCCAACTGACTCAATAGGCTATAGGCAAAACCCCTAGAAATGGCATAATGGGTCGCAAACAGATAGATCGACGCATTGTAGACCACCGCCAAAAAGTTAATCAAAACAAGAGCCCAAAAGCTATAAGCTGTACGTGTATATCCTCGCATTACTGCCATCCTTTTACAGGAAATTCCCTGCGATTCTCTCTGGTCAGCACTTGCACAGGGATCGCATAGTTCGTTTCATACTCCTGATGGGAGACCATTTGCTGGATAACTTCTGACACTTTTTGCCCCATCTGAATAGGAGACTGGGCCACTGACCCCTGCAGGGCATTTTTCAAGGGCAAAAGGGCCTTGATATCCGGTGAGCCATCGACGCCATAAATGAGCATCTGGCCAGTATAGCGCTGGTCTTCCAGCGCAGCCAAAGCACCAAGGGCTGCCCGATCATTCAACGAAACAACAACATCAAAGGAAGGACCAGCTTGCAAAGCAGCAAGCACCTGGGCCATGCTTTCCTCGGTCTGCCCCAAGGTCTCCCGCTCAGCAACCACCTTGTAGGCCGGATACTGCTCAATGGTATCCAAAAATCCCTGGATCCTCTCCCTGGCCGAAAGTGCATTCTGGTGTTTCAAGATGAGAATCTTGGCTTCTGAGACCGTTTTTAACAGATTCTCTGCCAGCAACACCCCAGCTTGGTAATTGTCCGAAACAATGGTCACATCCACCGAAGCCTCGGAACTAATCGGGCTGTCCACCACAATGATTCGGATTCCTGCAGCCTTAGCCCTGTTCAAGGAGGCAAGCACCTGTGGACTATGACTATCAACTGGATTCACGACTAACACATCTACCTGCTGCTCCACAAAAAAATCAATCTGCTGACTTTGCTTACCAGCATCCAACTCAGCATCCCTAACAAAAAACCGACTTGTTTCGACGCCCATCGTCTTTTCAATCTCTGCATTCAAGGTCTTATAAAAATCATTGTTGATAGTCATATAACTGATGCCGATTTTCAATTGTTTGTCATCCAAGTGCCTCCCTCTTTCAAATAAAAAGACCAAAAATAAGCACACCACCATTGGAAGTAGGAAATAGACAAAGCTTCGTTTGAACATATTCGGATAGCTCCCCTCGTTTGGTAAAACAACTAGCAATCGACAAAGTGACAGACCAGCCTTTTGATTTTCAAAGCGCAGATAACCTATAAATCCATTTTTCTACCATTATACTACAATTTTCACTATAAGAATATGTAGAGCAAAATAAAAGGGAGTGGGACAGAACTAATTTTTTCAAAATTAGTTCGTAGTCCCACCCCCGCAAGGTTGATTAGGTCGGGTTCGGAGTCCTCTCGGCGAGTCAGGAATTGACTCGCTGAGCCTATGATATGGACGAACATGAAATGTTCGCTATCAAGCGAACGATTGGAGTTTGCTTCGCAAAAAAGATTTGGTACTCTCTAACAGCATACAATGCTGTTAGACCCAATCAACTACTGCGTCAAAGGTATTTTGCTAATCATAAAGAGAGAGGCTAGACTTTTGTCCCAGCCTCTTTCTTCATAGTTAAGCTTGCCAATGTTTGGCTGGATCAAAGGCTTGGCCGACAGGGGTAGCCTCTGGCAATTCGATAATCCCGCGTTTTTGTGGGGCATTTGGAAGAGCCAATTCACGGGGGCTACACATCATACCAAAGCTATCCACACCTCGAAGCTGACCTGGGAAAATCAAGTTCCCCTTAGGCATCATGGCACCTGGAAGCGCCACAATCGTTTTCAAGCCCACACGCGCATTCGGAGCACCAGCCACAATTTGAACAGACGCGTCTTGCCCGATAGCAACCTGACAGATATTCAAGTGGTCACTGTCTGGATGAGCTTCCATCTCCACAATCTCACCCACCACAAAACGAGGGCTGGCAAAGTTGGCCACGCGTTCTTCAAAACCTTCGGCTTCCAACCAAGCATTCAAAACTGCAAGGTCCGCCTCCGACAGGTCCATCTGTCCGCATCCTTCCAGCTGTAAGTGCTCACTCACTTGGAAGAAATTCCAAGCCACAAGCTCCTGATTATCAACCCGACTCACACGCGCAATCGCACCTTTTTTCGTCACTTCAACAGCCTGTCCCTGAGAATCAGCAACAAGAACCATCAATACATCTCCAACACCCTGTGGATTATAGGTAAATAACATAAACTCCCTTTCTTCTCTTAGACTAACCCGTCTAGGAAAGCCTCGATTTCCTCTTTTGTTTTTCGATCTCGACTCACAAAGCGCCCCAACTCCTGTCCTTTTTCCACAACCACAAAACTCGGAATCCCATAAACATCCCATAGTTTTGCCACTTCTAAATATTGATCCCGATCAATTTGGACAAAGGTCAAATAAGGGTAGGCAGCTTCGATACTAGGCATATGCGGCTGGATAAAACGGCAGTCCCCACACCAAGCGGCGGTAAAATAACAGACAAATTTGCCGTCACCCTTCAACAAGGTCGCAAAATCTTCCACGGACTCTGGTACAATCATGATACCACCTCCTCAAAATAAAGCTGCTTACCAATCAAATAAAAACGGTAATGCCGGTCATCCTCCAAGAACACACCGCCTTCCAGATAATCACGATTGGACTGGTAGAGTTCCACATACAAGGTCTCTACGCGACCCATTTCCGAGAAAAAAGCACGCACCTTGGCCGTCATCTCCTCCTGACTCCGAACCCGCACTCGGTCTTCCCGCAACTGATAGCCCGTATAGGCTAGACCAGCTAGACCCAGAAAACCTAGCAAGCCTAAGACCGACTGACTTTTTCTTTTCATACCCATAGTCTTTATTTTATCACAAGTCTACTTGTGTTACAATTTTAGGAAAGAGTCAAAAAGGAGAAGGACATCTATGAACCAACTATTTCAAAACATCCAAGAAGTCACCCAGCTCAAGGGAATTTCCGGCCACGAGGGGGCTGTTCGCAGCTACCTGCGTAACCAACTCCAGGGTTCTGTAGATCAAATCCAGACAGACGGCCTCGGCAGCATCTTCGGCCTCAAAAAAAGCCAGGCTGCAGATGCCCCCCGCGTCCTCGTCGCAGCCCACATGGATGAAGTCGGCTTTATGGTCAGCTCCATCAAAGACGACGGCACCTTCCGTGCCGTCGAAATCGGCGGTTGGAATCCCTTGGTCGTCAGTGGCCAACGCTATACCCTTATCACTCGGCAAGGACAAGAAATCCCCCTTATCACAGCAGCCACACCGCCTCACCTTCTAAGGGCTTCAGGCTCCCAAGCCAGCCTCCCTGCAATCAGTGATATTATTTTTGACGCTGGCTTTACAGACAAGGCCGAAGCCGAGGCCTTCGGCATCCGCCCTGGGGATACCATTGTCCCAGATAGCCAAACCATCCTCACCGCTAACGGTAAAAATGTTATCTCCAAGGCTTGGGACAACCGCTACGGAATTCTCATGATTAAAGAAGCAGCCCAAGCCCTGGCTTCAGAAGCCTTTGACTACGACCTCTATCTTGGAGCCAATGTCCAAGAAGAAGTCGGCCTCCGCGGTGCTCACACCTCCACCACCCTCCTAGACCCATCCCTCTTCTTCGCGGTGGACTGCTCTCCCGCTGCTGACGTCTTCGGAGGCCAAGGTAAAATCGGGGAAGGCACCCTAATCCGCTTCTACGACCCAGGCCACCTGCTTTTACCAGCCATGAAGGACTTCCTCCTCGACACCGCTGAAAGCGCCGGCATCAAGTACCAATACTACGCTGGAGCTGGCGGTACCGATGCTGGAGCTGCCCATCTCAAAAACGGCGGTGTCCCATCGACCACCATCGGCGTCTGCGCCCGCTACATTCACTCCCACCAAACCCTCTACAGTCTTGATGACTTCCTGGAAGCCCAAGCTTTCTTACAAGCCCTTTTGAAAAATCTGGACCAAGCAACCATTGCTACCATTACCGGTTACCAAGACTAAGCAAAAAAACGAGCCTCCTAAACGGGCTCGTTTTTGCTTAGTCTTATTTTTTCAAATGGTTCAAACGTGCAAACTCCGGAATCCGTTGAAGGAAGGGAAGAACAACCATAATCAACAGAACGCGGATTGGAATTTCCAGCACCTTATAGACCCGTGATGCATAAAGGACAGCATAGGGAGTTTGGTAGTAGGTGTGAAGTAGGATAGGGGTCAATACAAAGGTCCCAATCCCCATGGTAATCACGGTCGCAAAAATGACATAAAGCCAGTCCTTCCAGTTCTGGAAGCTCAACTTCTTGCCAAAGAAGAACAATCCGTACAGGAAGCCCTGCAAGGCCTCAACGACGGTAAAACCCCAAATAAAAGAATAACCTGTATTATTCAAGAAAAAGGCCAAAATATCATACAGAATGGCCACCAAGGCTGATAACCAGGGACCTGCAATAGATCCGATTAAGACCTTGGCAATAAAGGTCACACCAACCTGCAATTGGTTGGGGATAATCGAAATGGTGAATAGATCCAAGACATAGGTCAAGGCTATCAACATGGCAAGAGTCGCCAGCAATTGCGGACTCAATTTGGGAAATGAAAATTTCATAGGAAAGCTCCTTTCTTTCTGGAGCTGTCTAACGACAGCGGATGCAATAGTCTACCGCACCAATGGTTTCGTTGTGTGGCAACATCCCATCCACACACACTTAACGCAGACTACTTACTCTGTGCCTTACGGCCTTACCAGTATACCACATTTCAAGCCAGCCCTATGGAGAGACGTTCTCCGCTTACTAAAGAAGACCAGTCGGCTTGCCGACTGGTCTTCTGATCTCTATCATATTAGGCTTTTAGACGCTCAACATCACGCGCAATCACCAATTCTTCATCGGTTGGTACAACTAGCACCTTGACTTTAGAATCAGCTGTTGAAATATCACCAACTGCACCAAAGACATTTTTACCAGGTTCCAGTTTCATACCGAACCAAGATAAGCCTTCAACAACAGCTTCCCGGACTTGATCCGAGTTTT
This sequence comes from Streptococcus danieliae, assembly GCF_009767945.1. Classification (GTDB taxonomy): domain Bacteria; phylum Bacillota; class Bacilli; order Lactobacillales; family Streptococcaceae; genus Streptococcus; species Streptococcus danieliae. The sequence goes on from NZ_WSRS01000032.1 coordinate 5,427, forward strand.
CCCCGATACCCGCTGTGAAGATCAAAGCATCTGCTCCATTCAAAACAGCAAAGTACTGACCGATGAACTTCTTCAAACGATCTACCAACATGTCAAAAGCCAGAGTCATCTTAGCATCACCAGATGCACGACCTGCTTCAACATCCCGCATATCACTGGAAGCTTCTGCCACTCCAAGCACACCGGATTCCTTGTTCAACACATCAATTACATCTGCTGCATTCTCAAGCTCAGGCACTTGTGCCACCAAGTAAGGAATAATCGCTGGATCAATATCACCTGAACGAGTTCCCATCATTGGACCAGCCAAAGGTGTGAAGCCCATAGACGTATCCACTGACTTACCACCGTCAATAGCAGAAATCGAAATACCATTTCCGATATGAGCTGTAATCAATTTCAAATCTTCAACGGGACGTCCCAACATTTCTGCAGCCTGACGCGAAACGTAATAATGAGAAGTTCCGTGTGCTCCATACTTCCGCACCTTATAATCTTGGTAATACTTCTCTGCAATTGGATAGCGATAAGCCACCTCTGGCAAAGTTGTATGGAAGGCTGTATCAAACACAGCTACACTTGTGATGTCTGGCAAAATTTCTTTGAAGGCACGAATTCCATCCACATTGGCTGGGTTATGCAAAGGTGCCAAACTCGCCAACTCTTCAATCTTAGCCAAAACTTCATCATCAATTAGAACAGAGTCTGTAAAGTACTCACCACCCGCAACAACACGGTGGCCCACACCTGTAATCTCAGCATAATCCTGGATGATCCCGAACTTCAACAGATCTTCCAACAACAGTTTCACGGCCTGCACATGATCTACAATATCCAAAGTCTGGCTTTCAGCCCGACCATCAAACTTAACAGTAGAAATAGAATCCTTGAGACCAATCCGCTCAATAATTCCCTTAGCAAGCACCTTTTCCTCTGGCATCGCATAAAGCTGCCATTTCAAACTCGAACTACCTGCATTAATCGCAATTGTCTTAGACATAAGCTACCCCTTTTTAAAGCGTTTACATCTTTAGTATATCAGAAAATCCACCAAAAAGCCCCTAATTTGACTCCAATTTTGCTTGAAAATCTCGAATTTCTTCCGGATTGCTCAAATCATTAAAAGCAAAAACAAATGGCGTCCCCTTCTGACCAGAAAACTTCCTGAACACAAAAAGACTTTTCGCATAGGACGGATTGGCAAAAATCTTTTCTGGTAAATGTACCAACATCACCAACTCGGTTGCCGTCTGAATCCACTCCTTCAAAAGCTCACTCTGCGGACTGGTCAACAATTGAGTAGGGGCCAAGAAAATCGCATAGCCATCCGACTCCAAATACTTAACCCCCTGCTCCATCAACAAATGATGGGCATAGGTATGTTCTTTCGGACTCGCCACCTGGAAACGACTGGCAATAACATCATCTGGATAATAACCAATTGGCAAATCACTAACCACTAAATCCTTTTGGAAAACTTGACTCCGCACTGCATCCCCTTGCGAAAAGGTTAGTCCCTCGGTCCCCAAGACCTCCGCAATACTGGCTGACAGCTCGACCAAAATATCATCCAATTCAACCCCAAGATAGTCTATAGCCTTCTGACTATGCAACAAAATGGTCTCAGCCAAATTCCCCATACCACTTCCCAACTCCAAAACGCTGAGGGAATCCTTGGAGAAGAGATGGTCAATCACCAAGGTAATTAAAAATCCCAAACTATCAGGAGTCGCTTGGTGATTGGGTTGCAAGGGTTCCGTTTGCTGCCCCTTCATCATCAAATACTGAAAAGTCCGCCGCCACTCCTCGGGCGTCAACTCCAACTGACGCACTTGCTGGTTATTTGACTCCAGTACCTGCCAATCTTCTACTGGCTGCAGATAGTTAACATTCTGCTCAATAATCGCCTCATAAAAGCCCGTCTTTAACTGATTCTGAATGGTCTGGACATTCTCCAATAAAAGGCCAAAAGCCTGTTCAATCTTTTCAAAATTCATGTTCCTATGATAACACAAAAACAAGCAACGGGGCTAGTCATGGGAAGGTGCTACAAAAGAAAAGTTGTAGGAGCGACCACCAGTCAAGCGAACCTCAACCTGCCAACGCCGCTTCTCAACCTGATAACGAGCCTGCCCCTCTTGGAACTGCAACTCTCCCTTCTTACCTTGACCCTGATCCCGGCAATAAATAGCCAGGGCATAGGCCTGCTCCCGCTCCTGATAAGCCTGAAATAAACGCTCTTGGAACAGGTGCCGTTCCAAGTAGAGATTAAGAACCAGGCTAAAAACCGCTAAGAGCAACAAGGCATAGAGTAAAACCCCAGCCCGGACACGCTTAGTCCACACGATAGACCCACTCCCTTTCCTTCCCATCAGCCAGGACGGCCCGAAGTTGGACAAGACCGGATCGCTCCTCCACCTCCATCGACTGAACGCCAAACAAAAGGGTCTGGCTCCCCTGGTTCTGATTCCGCCCACCGGTCTTGCGAATTTCCGCTTGTTTGGGCCAATAGGCAATTTTTTGTCCCTTCCCCTTCTGATCCAAATAAATTTCATGATCACTGACCGCATCAAAATGCGCCTCCAGAAACTCTTGCTCCATATGAGCGGTAAAGAGCAGCCAATCCTGATTGGAAGCCCGCTCCTGGTAACGAATATCCTGAAATAAAAGCAGGGTTAGAGCCTGGAACAGTAAGCAGGAACCACTGATGACCAAAAGGGCTACCAAGGCCTCCAGCAAGGTAAAGGCCTGTAACCTAGGGTGATAGAACATGTACTTGGACAAGAATCTCCTCCCCCTCCCTCACAGTCCAAACTCGATCCCCTCGCTCCACCTGAACATCCGCCCATTCACTCAAGCCGGCTTGCAGAGCCATGTGACCTTTTTGCAGCTGCTGCTCTCTGTGTAAAAGAGCTGCTTCCCTTTTTCGCGACTGCTGAATGGCTCCTACTAACAAAGCGGTCACCAGGCTAAAAATCCATAGAGCCACTAGGGACTCCAATAAAAGATAAGCCTTCAGACTATTCTTCAGTCCGCCGTAAAATCCCATTGCCAATCCTCGCTTGATAGTGAATCGTAGTCCCACTGGCCTGATCCCGAAAAACAATCCGAGACAAGCCTGTGTGATTGCCCTTGGCAGTTAAATCCAACTGAAACTGAGAGAGTAATTCCAAGCCTTCTGGAAGAACCAGCTCACCTTGCATTCCCTTAATCCGCTTTCCTTGAAAAGACAGCTGGGCAGGCTCCTGTCGCGCCCAGGCCAAGGTCTGGGACTCGGTATAAAAATGCTCAAAGCGAATATAAAAGAGATTCTTCTCAAAAGAGTGGTAAACCTCCCTCACCCCGACCGCCAACAGACTCACTAGAAAAAGCGTAATGCCAAGTGTTAGCAGGCTTTCCAAGAGCGTAAAGGCCTTAATCGGGCACGATCCGACTTTCACCACTATGTTTTTTGTAGTAGTCCCGATAAGCATCCGCCTGCTCCTTCGTAATTTGCTTCTCCGCCACCAACTGCCCTAGATTTGGAGCTCCACTATGATTGAGTTGGTAAATTTCCGCCTGGCTCTCTACCACCTTGACAATGGCTGCATTTCCCTTTTCCCGGACCACTTCTTTTTGCTGGACCAAATTCGGGACAAACAACAATAAGAGCACCGAGATGATAAGGATGACAACTAACATTTCTATTAGAGTAAAACCTTTTAGCATGGTCTGGGTGGCTTTTTTTATCATAAGGGTACCTCCAAATTTTGATAAATCGGCAGCAACATAGCTGCATAGAGTAACAGAATCAAACAGGCTACGACCACAAAAACAAGCGGCTGAATCAAATCCATCAGTCGAAAAAGCCGATGAAAAAAATCTTCCCAGGTTTTCTTAGAATACAGGGCCAATTCCTGCCCCAAACGCGACTTAAATTCACCGTATTCAATCATCAAGGCCAACTCTGGTCGCAAAAAAGGATAGGTCCGAATCTGATGGGCCAGGGACACCCCACCATTCAAGGCCTGATCCAGATCCGCCCCCAACTCAACTAAAAAAACCGACTCCTGCCCCCGCATCAGACCCACAATCTCCGCCAGGGCCAAGCCCTGCCCAAAAAGACTGGCCCACTCACGCGCCAAACTAGCCGACAAATAAGCTTGGACGAAGCCACGTACACCAGGGCAAATCACCAACATCCGGAAAAAAACCAACCGTGGCTTGTGCCGATAGAAAGCTGCTAGACCTATAAAGACCAAAGCAAGACAAAGTCCAAAAGCTAGAAAAACCAAGGGAATCACCTGCACCATTTGAGTCCACTGATTGCCCTGGTCAATCTCCGGCAGCACATAAGACTGCAGGCCTACAATAATAACCATCAAAAAGCCTAAAAGTAACAAGGGATAGGTCCCCACCGCTACTAGCTTCCGCCGAACCTGGATCAGACTCTGCAGATGCCCCTCCAGCTGGGCCAAACTTTCCAAGATATTACCGTGCAGTTCAGCCAAAGCCAATTGACTCACAACTGTCCCCGAAAAGCCGAGCTGGCCTAAAATGCTGGAAAAGGCTTGGCCTGTCCGCATCCCTTGCCGCATCCGGTCAACCAAGACCTTGTCTAGAAGGCCACTATGATCCAAGAAATCCAAGGCTTCTCCCAAATGAAAGCCCGTCGCAAAGAGGTTATGGAAAAGTTGTACAATCTTCAACTCCTGCTGAAGCCCCAATGTATTCCGCCTGAGCTTGATCCTGGCTGATAACACCAGCCTCCAATAAATCGGTAACCTTTTGATTCCAACTAGTCGCTGGATGCTGGGCAAACTCTTTTTGGGCAACATCTACTAACCCCTTTCCTCCAATCAGGCGTTGGTAAGCCACCAGACGCAAGCTCTCTGCCAATTCTCCCGGCTCCACCTCTAGTTCTAATAAGCGGGCATAGACCCCTGGAATAGAGCGGGCATGGACGGTTGAAAAGATACTGATCCCTGTCAAGGCTGCCCGGATAACAGCCCGAGCGGTCTCTGTATCCCTGATTTCACCAATAATTAGAAGATCAGGGCGATGACGGAGGGAGAGCTTGATCAGATGGTCATAGGTCATGCCAATATCCTTGTTCAATTGCAGCTGTAAAAAAGCTGGATCCTTGATCTCGACCGGATCTTCAATGGTCAAAATCTGCCGCCCCTGAAAGCGAGTCTTGGCGAGCTGGTACATCAAGCTGGTCTTCCCACTCCCAACGGGTCCCGAAAAAAGATAGAGACCCCGTCCTTGAATAAACCGACTGAGTTGCTGGGGAGTCCAATCCCAGAAAGCTAAGGGCTGCTGGCCATCATAGAGAAGCCGAATCACCAGACTCTCCAAACCACGGTAATCGCCAACGGTCGACAGACGCAGGGATAAACAATCCTGTTCCAAGGCATAATCACAAGACCCAAGCTGACTCCGCCTCCGCTCCCCGACATTCATCCCAGCCGCAAACTTAAAATGTCCCAATAGAGCCTGGCCCTGGGCCAGATCCACCTCATCCAGCAAAACACGCTCTTCGCCCAGTCGCAGATAGATTGAATACCCCTCAACTTGGGGGACAATATAAACATCCTGAGCTCGCTCTTGGTGAGCCCTCCTCAAAATAGCCTGAGCCTTGCGTTCTACCATATCTCTCCTGCCTCCTCACTTGTTTATTCGCAAAGGACAAGGAAAAAGCCGTTGCAAGCAACGACTTTTTTCAACTATTCAATCTCGTTTTGACTCTGGCCTGTTTCCATAAATTCCTGCAGATTCTTGAAGCTAGTTTCAATCATATTAAGAGCAGCTTCATCTGTATAGGAACCAATATGCGGAGTAATCAAGACACGCGGATAGAGCTGAACCAGCTCCTCCACCAACGGATCGGGCAAGATTTGATCCCTCAAATCCTTGAAGAAGAAATCGCCTTCCCCCTCTAAAGTATCCAAACCAAGACCGGCCAATTTACCCGACCTAACCGCCTCCAGCAAGGCCTGGGCATCCTGCAACTCGCCACGCGCCGTATTGATCAAGATCGCGCCATCCTTCATCTTGGCGGTAAAGTCGCGGGTGATAAAACGGCCCTGGGCCGGAATGTAGGGAGCATGGACACTGACAATGTCACTCTCACGCAAGAGCTCCTCCAGCGAAACTTGGCGAACAAGGTCATCCACCCCTTCTTTCGGAATTGCATCATAGGCCAAGACCTCTGCCCCCAAACCCTTAAAGAGCTTGGCTGCGGTCAAACCAATCCGACCGATTCCAACTAATCCAACCTTGCAATTGCGAATCTCTCGGGAAAACATGCTGGCATCGACTCGGAAATCTTTCTGAGCCGTTTTTTGCACGGTATAGGCTGTGTTTCGCAGCAACATCATGGCTAAGGTCACAGCTAATTCCGCAATCGCATTAGGGGAGTAGAAGGGAACATAGGCTGTTTTGAGACCTAGCGCTCTAGCGTGGGCCACATCAATGTGGTTCACACCTACGGTCCGCGTCAAGACATAGTCCACACCCCATTCCTTGTAAAGATCCAGAACCTCCGCTGTCGCAAAACAGTTTCCGCGTAGGATGACTGCCTCATGCCCTTTTGCTAGGGCTGCAGTCTCCGGGGAGTTGAGATAGTCTGCTACCAAGGTCATTTCAAAGCCAAAGCTTTGATTGACCTGTTCAAAAATCGGAATTTCAACATCTCTGACACCATAACATAATACTTTCATACATCTATCCTCTTAGAAGAAGGCTTGCAGGCCGGCTCCAACAATAATCCAGAAGACAATTGCAACAATAGATAGAACGGTTCCCAAGAGGGACGCATTGCTGGCCAGCTGAGCCTCTTTGTCATATTTAATGGCATAGGCCACCGCTACGGTTGCTGGCGGGGTAGCTAGCATGATAATAATCGCCATGAAGGCTGGGTAGTCTAGGGAAACAACGGATTTCATGACCAGCATCAAAACCACAAAGATAGCTGGGACAACCACCAATTTCACCCCACTGTAGAGCCAAACGACACGGTCCTTCAAAGCCTCACCCAGACTAATGTTACCAAGGGTCATCCCAATCGCCAACCAAGCCAAAGGCGAAGCTAGTTTAGAGAGGTAATCGACTGGTTTATAGAGCCAAGGGAGGGTTTTATCAATCCGTAGAATTCCAACTGTAATTTCTTGCATATCCTTGCTACCCTCATACAAGGGAACAGTCACTGTCATTTGCGGCATCGTTTTTTGGAAAACCCAAATCAAAAGACCAACAAAGGTCGCTAGGACAATCGGATTCAAGAAAATTTGTTTGAAATTTTTCTTCTCAAACTTGACCCCACTCATACGTACCAAACCGTAAGAATAAAGGAAAACCCGGTAGGCAATATTAAAGATATTAGCATACAGGGCTCCCAGTGGACCAAGGAAACCATTAATAATCGGAATTCCAAAGAAGGTCGTAGAACCAAAAGTGGTCAAAACAGACAAGGTCGTTTGTTGATCCCCCTTAAACCGGAAAAACAAGCTCTCCCCCAGAATAATGAGAATCACATAAGCCACAAAACCAAAAACAAACACGGTCAAACCAGTGGTAAAGGTTTCGGGATTAATATTTTGCATAAAGGCTGAAAAGGCCAAGGCTGGAAGGGCAAAAGCCAAAACCACATCTGATAAAACCTTTCCGGCTTCTGGTCCAACAATATTGCGCTTTCGTGCAACATAGCCCAACAAAATAATAGCAATCGTTGAGAAAATGGCACTGAGAAAAGCATTGGACGTAATAATTTGAAACATCTTTTCCATCTAAAATCTCCTTTGTGAGTTTTTTTACAAACACTTATTATTATACCGAAAGAAGAGATGAGCTGCAAGATGTTTTGTGAAAAAAATATCAAAAAAGTCGAGTCCTAAAACTCGACTTGTAGACTATAGTACAGGCATCGAAGATACCCTAGCAGAGTCTAATGGGCTACCATTTCCTGGGCCACTTCTTGTCCGCTGAGACTAGCAGGATAGTAGGTTGGCCAATTGGTCATTTCTTCCCAGAGAGCTTCTTGGCTCTCACCACCAAAATAGAGGTGGAAATGTCCGGATTTGATTGGAGCAATCTGGTGATCACTAAATTGCATGTATTTGAAGCGACCGGCATTCGCCTCCTCTGCTTCAAACTGGAAGCGGACGCCACGATTGCCTTTTTCATAGGTAAGGACTTTATAACCTGCAGGCTTGTAGGTATAGGTTTCCTCGCCCTTATCTGTCACAAAGGTCACCTTGTTCCCTTTAATCTTGATTTGGTTCACATCAGTTTGGTAACCGATTTGGTAGTAGTCCTTGTACTCCTGGGCAGTCTTATCTCCCTTTTTCTTGGCCTTGTAGTCAAAGACTTGATCCAACTGGCCTGATTCTAGATAGGGATAAACTGACTGCCAGTCACCTTCCCAGTCCGCCAGGGCCCGGTCCTTGATGGCCTTGTCTTCAAAGTAGCCGTTGGCAACCGTCTTCTCAGTCACAGCTTCAGTAGCCTTGGGTTTCATTGCATCCTTGAAACCGGCAACTAATTGTTCCAAATTTTCCTCCATCAGGCTGATATAGGACGCTCCTTGATCCAGTTCCTTTTGAGGGACTCCTTCCAAGGTGTGAAGCTGGCCGACTGCAACACCGGCCTCAGAAGCCAGGGTTTGGGCTAATTTATTGGAAGAGGTGGATTCGACATAAATACGTTTGATCCCTGCTTCCTTGACCTGGTCAGTCAACTCTTGGATTCGTTTCAAGGAGGCCTCTTCTTCTGTTGAAAGGCCAACAATGGACTCCTGTTGGAGCTGGTAGTCAAAGGCCAGGTAATTGAAGGCTGTATGCTGGGTCAAGAAGGTGTAGCCCTGATAAACTGCCAATTTTTCTTGATAGGTCTTATCCAACTGCTCCAATTCCTTCAGATAAGCCGCCGCATTTTTTTCAAAGCTAGCAGCCTGATCAGGGTAACGTTCCATCAATTGATCTCGTAGAGAAGCGACTAGAAGTTTTGCCCGATAAGGAGAGAGCCAGAGGTGGGGATCCAAGGTATGCTCGTGGTCCTCAGCCCCGTGATCATGGTCATGATCCGTTTCCTGACCTGGCAACAGAATCAAGTCCTTGCTGGCCTGAATCGTCCGATCAGCCTCCAAGACCCCGGTCTTCTCTAGATCTGGTACCCACATTTCCATATTGGGATCCAAATACAGGAAGGAAGACGCTTCTTGCAGACGGCTGATATCCTTAGCCGATGGTTCATAGCCGTGCACCTCTGTACCCGCTGAAACTAACAGTTGCACATCTGCCTCATCACCAACAATTTTTTTGGTAAATTCATAGATGGGATAAAAACTGGTTACCAGTTGCAGATCCTTTTTGGACCCTTGGGACTGGCAAGCGGTTAAGAAAAGGACAAGTCCTAAGAGGAGGACGGCAAATCCCTTTTTACATTTTTTCATAAGAGCCTACTTTCTCTTCAGTAGCGTCACCCCCATAAAAATGGCGATGAAAATTAAGGTGATACTGGCGCTGGCGGGACTTTCCCAATAATAGGAAAGAAAGAGTCCTGCGACCATTCCCACCAGGCCAATCAAACAGGAGAGCCAGAGGACCGATTGGAAGTGACGGCCCAGACGCAAAGCAATGCTGGCTGGGAGAATCATGATGGTTGAGACCAACAGAGCTCCAGCAGCAGGAATCATTAGGGCAATCGCAACCCCACTCATGATATTAAAGGCAATGGACAGAGCACGAGTCGGAATCCCGTCCACCTGAGCCGTATCTTCATCAAAGGTCAGCAGATACAGTGGTCGGTAGGCCAGCACCAAAAATAGTAAGACTAGCGCCGCAATCGCAAACAAGCCCAAGACCTGCTCCCAGGAAATGGTCACAATGGAGCCATAGAGGTACTGCTCTAGACTCATGGTCTGGCCACCACCAGCCTGGCTCATCACCACCATAGCAATAGCCAAACCAGCAGCCATCAGAATCACCGTCCCCACTTCCAAATAGGAAGCATAGACAGTCCGCAAGTATTCCAAGAAAACCGCGGCTAAAATTACCACCACCAAGGTCATCCAGGTCGGAGACAGACCTAAGAGCAGCCCCAAGGCCACCCCGGCTAGGGAAATATGACTCAAGGTATCACTCATCAAGCTCTGACGCCGCAGAATTAAGAAAACCCCAAGGGCTGGTGAGAACAGACTCATGGCCACAATCGCCAGCAGGGCCCGTTGGAAAAAGGCATAATCGAATAAACTCATGCGCCTGTCTCCTCTCCCTGGTGCAACTGGAAGCAACGCCAAGGCGAATCCTGTTTCCGCAACAAATGAATATTGCGGTCAGCATAGTCCGCAACCTCCTCAGGATCATGGGTCACCATCAAAACAGCCTTGCCATGTTTATGGGCCGAATGGTGCATGAGCTCATAAAAATCATCCTTCGAAACAGCATCCATCCCCGTTGTCGGCTCATCTAAAATAAAGAAGTCCGGATCAGAGGCGAACATCCGCGCCAAGGCCAACCGTTGCTTCTGACCACCCGAAAGAGCCCCAATAAAGTTCTTTCGTTGCTCCCACAAGCCAACAGCTTCCAAACTAACCTGAACATGCTCCTGGTCATGTTCCGTCAACCGTTTCCACCAAGACTTACGCGGATAACGGCCCGAAGCCACAAACTCCTCCACCGTTGAGGGAAAACCTGAATTAAAACTAGCCACAGTCTGGGGTAGATAGGCAATCCGCAAAGGCTGACCATCCCGGTTGACACTAGCCCGCTCGACACTCCCCTGGCTGGCTCTTAAAAGCCCCAGACTAGCTTTAAGCAGGGTCGACTTGGCAGCCCCATTTTCTCCTGTCAGGGTCACAAATTCCCCCGCATCAATGTGATAAGACACCCCCTCCAAAACGGGTTCCTTATCGTAATAAAAGGTCAAATCCTTGACCGTCAAATAGCGCATTTATTCCATCTCCTTCGCTAATTCTTTCAGAAATCTTGCAATCACTGCTTGCTCTTGATCTGAAAAACCTTGTACCATTTTCTGTAAAGCCTGACTGGTACGCTCATGGTGCTGAGCATGCTCCTCGGCTACCGCCTTTCCTGCTTTGGTTAATTGAAAATAAACCAGTCGACCATCCTGCTGATCTCTTTTGGTTTCCAACAAGCCTTCCTTACTCAGTAGTTTTGTTGCCTTGGTCATGGCCGCCTGGGAAAGGCCTAGCTCTTTTGCCAGGCTGGAATTGGTTAAGGGCTTTTGGACTAACACCATTAAGATATGTTCCTGGGTGTTGGTCAGGTGGATGGGACTCTGGCAATCCCCTAGCAGAAGCTCATGCTGGTGTTCTGCTTTTTTCAAAACCAAATCCAAAACCCGACTAATCTCACTTCCTAACATGGCATCTCCTTAACTGATTAATCATTTACCGGTTAATTATATCGCGAAAAAAAGATAGAGTCAAGACTGACTCTATAACATTCTGACACGATAAACTTCTTTACAAAAGCCTTTGACGGAATTGACCACCCGCCGCGCTACTTTATCACTAGAACAAAGGGCAAAAACGGTTGGACCACTACCACTCATCAGGGTCGCATCTGCTCCGGAGGCTGCCACACAGTTTTTGATCTTTTGGATCATGGGCTTCCGAGCAATACTGATATCTTCCAGGGAATTTCCAAGCTTGCTCACCAGCTGTTTATAATCTCCCTCATTAATGGCTTGGCAGAGAGCAGGGATATCCACCGAACGAATCTTCTCCATCTCCACCTCCGAGAAAATCGAAGTTGTCGACAAACCAAAAGGAGGCTTGATTAAGACAACCCAAACCTTAGGAGCTGGTGCCAGGGGATGAACTTCCTCCCCACGACCGGTCACATAGGCACAGCCTGAGTGAACACAATACGGAACATCTGAGCCAACCTGCGCCCCAATCTCCGCTAACTGATCCAAACTATAGTTCAAGTCCCATAGTTGGTTCAAGGCACGTAGAGTTGCCGCCGCATCACTGGATCCACCCGCTAAACCAGCCGATCTAGGGATTCGCTTATCGATGATAATATGAATGCCACGATCCTGCAAACCCGCAGCTTCCCGCAGATAAAAGGCTGCCTTATAGGCATGGTTTTTCGGATTCAACGGTATCTTGCTACACGAGGATTCCAAGGTAATCTGGTTATCCTCCCGTTCTCGAACAGTAATATAATCATTTAAATCAACACTGGCCATGACCATCTCTAACTCGTGGTAACCATCTTCTCGCTTCCCACGAATATCTAAACCGAGATTAATCTTAGCCGGTGCCTTCTCAACAATTTCTTTCATACATGCCATTTTATCAAAAGATAGGCTGAGAGAAAAGGGAGAACCATTGAAAGCAGAAAAGGGGTTCTATAATAAGTTGTGTGGAAAGCTTGCTCTCCATGCAACTTTTTTTGTAATTCAGAGTGCAAAAAAAAAAGCAATTCCTAGTAAACTGATAAGTGAAAAAAAACATCAGAATAGGAATTGCTTCATATGGACTATGTTACTCAAAAATTACTCGGAATTCAAAACCTAAACATTACTTTTAGAGAAAATTGGCTTACTTTTCGTAAAGATAAGCGAAATCGTCTTGCCCAAATCATTGAAGGTTCTTTGGAAAAACGTCCAAGCTGTTGCCCCTCCTGTGGAGTTATCTGGGAATCTACTAAAGATGTCTATGCCCATGGTACCACTCCTAAAAAGCGTCAAATTCAGCTAACAGAAATCGATAATAAGCCTGTTTATCTAGAATTAACAGTCCGTCGTTTCAA
>NZ_WSRS01000033.1 GCF_009767945.1 Streptococcus danieliae
GTTTTCTCTTTTAATTTAATCCATTGATAAATGGTATTACGAGAAATTTGGAAAACAGTTGCTGCTTCAGAAATACTACCAATATTCTCACAATATGCAAGAACTTTTTCACGAAAATCTACTGAATATGCCATAAAAATAGTATAGTACAAAGTGTGCGGTTTTTGTTTCATTCTACTATAAAATTTGGCTAAGTGTTTGATTCACGGATTGAGCAGTTTTATCAGGAATTAGTCTCATGATTTGATGACGACTACGACGATCTGTCATTACCAATAAGCATTTATTCTTTTCTTTAGTCAAAACAACCGTATCAATCTCATAGTGAGAATTCGCTATTCGAAGATTAATCTGCTCAGGTCTTTCTTCAATTGAATTGCCTGCAGGTTTGAAACTTGAGCTAGCTTGTTTCTGACTAGTTTTCCTTCTTCTAGGATAAAGCATATCTTTACTAGTTAATCCAAGGTGACCATTGTGAATTCAGTAGTAAATAGTTGTAACTCCCGCTTCAACATCCTTTGTCTTAACCATCATTTCAGGCGAATACTTTTGGCGATGATAGTGAAGAATTTTGTCCTTCATTTTCTTAGTAAGAATCAGCTTTTTAACAGATCGTTTACGATTTTTCTCGTAATTAGCTTGAGCGACATCGGCTGAATAGACATATTTAAAGAGTCCTTTTCTCACTTGTTGTAAGACTTGCCCTCGCTTGATCTCGTTATTGATTGTTTGAGGAGCTCTTCCAAGTAGGCAAGCAATTTCTAGATTGGATTTTCCTTCTTTGTTCCATCGTTCAATGTAGCGACGATCATGAATTGTCAAATGTTTTCCTTTTGTTGTATAATTGTTTTGCATCTCTGTGCCCTTCCTTTTGTTTGTGGTGAACAAAAAGTATAACACGGAGGTGTTTTCTTATACCTTACAAAAGGATTTCATTTGACAACAGGGACTTTTGAAGCTGTTTTGAGGGCTAAACCAAGGCTATCATTAGCCTTGGCCAATTAGCCTAACAGCTCCAAACCTATTATCAAATGAAATCAGACAACTAATCAGAATGAGTTATAGCACTTATCTAGCAGATATGATGGGTAGTTAACTTCATTTTAAAATTTTTGTTTATTATTTTGTTAGCTCATCTTGTCGCCCTCTACTCGTCAATCAAACCGTCACGGTCATAATAGATACCTTGGGGATCGATTCCCTTGGTTTTAAGCAGGTCGCTGACAGTGACAAATTCATAGCCTTCCTCTTTGAGGTAGTCGATAACAGCTGGAACGGCGTCTATTGTTTCCTTATGGATGTCATGCATGAGCACAATACCGCCAGGTCGGGCATAGGTCTTGACCTGTTCCAAAATCATGGCTGGGTTATGGCTTTGCCAGTCCAGGGTATCTACTGACCAGAGGATGGTTGGAAGGCCACCGTAAAGTTGGGTTTGGCTGGTGTAATTACCAAATGGTGGTCGGAACAATTTGGAATCGATACCTGTAGCACGTTTGATTTCACTTTGGGTATCGCGAATCTCCGCCAGAGCTCCATCCGTCGGAAGCAACTGGAGATTCGGGTGATTAAAGGTATGATTGGCGATCTCCGATCCACGCTTACTCATCCGTTTCAGAATCTGCTCGTTTCCTGCCACATTCCGTCCTAAGACAAAGAAGGTTGCGGGAACTTTTTCCTGTTCCAAAATGTCCAGCAACTTAGGTGTTAACTGGCTATCTGGTCCATCATCAAAAGTTAAAGCGATGACCTTCTTGGTTGAGGGAGCAATGTAAGCCTGGTAGGATTCCGCATCCGCACCCTTGAGTATCTCTGGATTAATCACATCAAACAAGATGGTTAGGGGAACCGCCACTTGCTTTACCTCCCCAATGGCTTGCGGGAGATGGATCCAGAAGCTTTTCTTGTCATAATAGAAGTCCCAATCTGCTAGATCTGTGTATTGCAAGGTCTCTACAACTTCTGCCACACGATCTGTATTGAGATTCTGGGCTAAGAGATTAGCCTTAATCATATCCAACATCTTAGACTGAGCTGCTTCTGGATCTTGGAAGAGTTCATCCAGCTGTAGCTGTTTCCCCTCGTCAGTATAGTAATAAGAGGCTAAAGTAGTCTCTTTTTCTGTTCCTACATAGGTCGAGGAAATCGGGTACTCCCTTTTCAAAAGCTTCACTTGCTGGGTATTGGCAAAAGCCCCTTCTTCTTTATCCACCAGATAAAAAATCAAGGCATTCAAATCCTTATCTTGACCTTCCGGATTCAATTTCTGGGTATCGGCTAAAATGAGTTCCTGAATCTGCTGGTTGGTGCTGCTTTCCAAATTGCTGGGATAATAAGCGACCACCTCAGCCTGCCCAATCCGACCATACTGCTTGCTACTCTTGGACTCCTTGGCCAAGGCCTTATGCTCCTGCTTGAGCTGCTCAATCTTGGATGTGGCCTGCCAACGGTCAAATTGCTCCGGCAACATGGGCAGCAATAAAAGAGCAGCCGCTAACATACCTAAAAAGACCCCCAGCAATAACCAATTCTTCGGACTAATCTTCTTCACAAACCTAACTCTCTTTCCTATCTTCATAAAAACTATTGTACGATAGATAGCAGGAATATTCAAATGATTTTGCTGGTATCGGGAGAGGAATTTGGAGAAGGGATTCCTAAGTCCAAAAATACACAAAGTCCCCCCTGGAAAACCCAAGGAGGACAAACCGATTATTTAGCTAGTTTTGCTTTTGCAGCGTCTGCCAAAGCTGTGAAAGCTGCCGCATCGTTTACTGCAAGGTCTGCAAGCATTTTGCGGTTCACTTCGATTTCAGCCAATTTCAATCCATGCATCATTTGTGAGTATGAAAGTCCGTTCATACGAGCTGCCGCATTGATACGTGTGATCCATAGTTTACGGAAGTCACGTTTCTTTTGACGACGGTCACGGTATGCATAGTAGTAAGAGTTCATGACTTGTTCTTTCGCTGTGCGGAACAAGATATGTTTAGCTCCATAGTAACCTTTAGCGAGCTTTAGAATACGTTTACGACGTTTGCGTGATACAACGCCACCTTTAACACGTGCCATTTAGTTTTCCTCCAGTTTCTAGTTATACGAGTGTGTCTTATTTAAGACCTGTAAGCATTGATTTGATACGTTTGAAGTCTCCTGCAGAAACCATAGAAGCTTTGCGAAGGTGACGACGTTGTTTTTTAGTTTTTCCGTGGAAACGGTGTGAAGTGTAAGCACGGAAGCGTTTTAGTCCGCCTGAACCAGTACGTTTGAAACGTTTAGCAGATGCGCGGTGAGTTTTTTGTTTTGGCATGATTTCTCCTCTTTTCTAGTGATCAGACTTTATTTTTTGTCTGGAATTGGAGCCAATTGCATGAACATTTGACGTCCATCCATTTTCGCTCTTTGCTCAATGATAGAAACATCTTGTGTTGCCTGAGCAAAATCAGCGAGAACCTTAGCTCCAATTTCTTTGTGGGTGATCATCCGACCTTTGAATCGAATGGACACTTTGACTTTATTTCCTTTTTCAAGGAATTTGCGTGCATTCCGAAGTTTTGTCTCGAAGTCACCTTTGTCGATTGTTGGACTTAGACGAACTTCTTTGACGGTCACAACGCTTTGTTTTTTACGCTGTTCCTTTTGCTTTTTCTGGTACTCAAATTTGAACTTACCATAGTCCATAATTTTAGCAACCGGTGGCTTTGCTTGGGGCTGAATTAGAACCAAATCAACATTGGCATCATCAGCGATGGCTTGGGCTTCGCTCAATGGCTTAATACCAAGCTGCTCCCCTTCAAGACCAATCAAGCGAACTTCACGCACACGAATTTCATCATTGATGAATAAGTCTTGTTTTGCTATGGTGTTCACCTCTTTTTTTTATTTCGAGAAAAACAAGAGTGGGTCTGCTAACGCACACCCACTCACACGAATAGAATCCCTTTCAGGACTTGAATCGTAGAGCCAGACAACGTTAGTCGCAAGGCGAGAAGCTCTCACTTCTGCTTTTCTCATGTAATCCATTGTACCATATAGAAATTATCTGTCAACTACTTTTTTTAATTTATAGTCGTTTAGTTTATGGGGACCTCTAAAAACCCCAGTTTTTCTTCAAATTTAATCACTCAAACCTTGATAAATCAACATTTAGATTTTCAGAAATTTAGTTTTTAGAGGTGCCCTTATATTTTATTACTGCGTTAGCTCGTATTGCCGTACCTCAGTACTGTCTGCGACTCGCTGCCTTGTACTAAAAGTAAACTAAAAGACTATATTTGGATTTAAAATCCTGGAAACGCTCGTAGGACCCTTGAGAGTGATTTTTCATCCCGAACTGATCCCCTATTTGGAATAGAAAATCACCGACTTTTAAAGAGTCGCCATTTCCAACGGCCATAATCCAGCAATAGGATCAGTTTATTTTTACGGGGATAGTCGTGTTGGATAAAACGCAGACTATCTCGAAAATTTGTCAAACCATCTTGCTGCCAATTTTCCTTTGTCAGAAATTGTCCGCGTGTCCGTCTTCTTTGTTGCTTCTTTGACGAGAAACTTCTTTTGACCCTGGCCAAGCGAATGGTTGGCTGGTAGTTATTCTCCTTGCTATAGGTAGCACCTGGGATGTTTATGAGCGCATCCGCTAATAAATTTTCCCAGGTTATTGGATGAGCCTGACGATAGGCTCGCATTGCACCTTGCAAATCATTTGGAAGTTGCAAACAGATGGTTTCGCCTGCTAAGGTTTCAACTTCCACATAATAATAACTCTTTCCCATGTTCATTCTCCTTCCCTGCATTCTACCATGACAGAACCGTGAGCTAAAAGACAGCTAGAAAGGCAAAAAGGGAGTGGGACAGAACTAAATTTGAAAAAATTTAGTTCGTAGTCCCACCCCCGCAAGGCTGATTAGGCCCTCTTCCGAGCTTGAAAAGCGAACGAAGAGGGCAATCAGCTACTGCGTCAAAGGCATTTTGCTAACCAAAGTCAATGAGGCTAGACTTTTGTCCCAGCCTCATTTTCTTAGTTTATTTTTTCAATTTCAGATTCAATAAAAGCGAGGACACCATCAATGGATACGCCTGTGGTATCAAAATGGGTGGCATCTGCTGCCGGTTTCAAGGGGGAAACTTGGCGGTGACTGTCTTTATAGTCCCGTTCAGCAATTTCAGCTTTTAAGGCTTCTAAATCAGTTTCGATTCCCCGGCTAAGGTTCTCCTTGTAGCGGCGTTCTGCTCGTTCATCGACAGAGGCAACTAGGAAAATCTTAACCTGTGCCTGGGGCAAAACAGTGGTTCCGATATCACGGCCATCCATGACAATCTCTCCAGCTTGAGCCAAGGCTTGTTGTTGTTGAACCAGCTTTTCCCGAACGGCTGGTAGGGCTGCGACGGTAGAGACAGCCTGGGTTACATCCGGTTGGCGGATGGCATCTGTAATGTCAATCGAACCAACATATACCAGTTGCTCGCCGCCCGTGTTACGGCCAAAGGAAATCGGCGCAGCATCGAGGGCTGCGACAATCCCAGCCGCATCTTCTAAGTCCAATCCTTCTTGGAGGGCTAGGTAGGTTGCCGCCCGGTACATGGCACCTGTATCCAGATAAGTATAGCCATGTTTTTTAGCTAAAAGTTTGGCAACTGTACTTTTCCCGCTAGACGCTGGGCCGTCAATCGCAATTTGTAATACTTGCATGCTCTCTCCTACTCAACCCGCACTTCATCACCTGGGTTGGCATACCAAGAACCAGTACGCATATTCCCTGGATTTAGAGCTTCCAATTCCGCAATCGAGATACCAGCACGCGCTGCAATAGCTGCTTCTCCCTCACCTGCTTGAACCGTGATCGTTGCTCCACCAGTTGTATTTTCCTTGCTGGAACTAGCCGTTGTCTCCTCGGTTTCTTCTTCCTCTTCAGAAGGCTTGCTGCTGGCCTCAGACGCAGGCTGGGCATTGCCAGCAGACACTTCTGAACTATAGAAGCCTTGCATGGCTTCCTGCTTATTGCTGCCGCCAACGGAAAGGAAAATCAAAATTCCTGAAATCATGATCACGACAATGGCTGTTGCGGAAATCGCCCAAACCAACCATGAATTGAGTTTTTCATCCGAAATCTCATTTTTACGTTTTCTACTCAAACTTTTCTACCTCTTCTTCTTGTTTTTTAGTCCCATTCCTTATAAAATAGAACTATGAAAGTAACACTAATTCCTGAACGCTGCATCGCTTGCGGCCTTTGTCAAACCTACTCTGATGTTTTTGACTACCATGATAATGGCATTGTTAAATTCTATCAAAGTGACCAACTCAGCCTCGAGTTAGACGAAACTCCTGAACTCATCCAGGCCATCAAAGAATGTCCGACACGGGCCATTGAACACTAGGCCTTCTCTTTATAATAAACCTCATAATAATCCAAGTGGATCAGGTGGTCCGTCAAAACCACCTCTCCCCGGAAATGAGGATTGAGAGCTAAGGCGTTTACGAAGTATTTCTTAGGCCATTTTCGCATGTAATAGGTCCGTCCTTTTTCATGACCAAATAAATAAAGGGTAATAGAGGTTTTCGTGACCTCTATTTTTTCAATCTGGTCAATGGCTAATTTGGAAGGCTGGAAGGGGTTAGCGGAAATAATCCGTAAGGTCCCTGATTCATAGATCGTGAAATACCTATGAAAACCAATGCCCAACAAAATCATAAAGAGAACAAAGGACGATAGAACCACCATGGGAATCTGCGAACTTTCGTACATCAAGGCCAAACCTAGAAAAATAGGGACCAAAGAGAGTGACCAATAGATAATCAGGATGGATAGTTGCGGCTGCCAATGGTAGCGTACTTGACCAAATATTTTTATCATGGTCCACCTCCTCCCTACTAGTGTAGCATAAATGCTCGAAAATGGGGAGACCCTGATTAGGAATCCGCTAATGCAACCACTTGAATCTCCGATCCCCCTAACAGAATCAGATAAGTTTCAACCTTAGAAATCCCATAAGATTGCCGTAAAGCCTGGGCATATAAGCCCATTTGCCCCCGGTAACGATCCGCTACCCGAGCTGGATTTCGGTAACGGTCTGTCTTGTAATCAAATAACACAAGCCGGTCCTCAAACACGAGATAGCCATCCAGGATCCCCCGCACCACAAACTCCTCACCACTAGCCGCATCTGTCTGTAACATGGCAAAAGGTGCTTCGCGGTAGAGCCGATCAGGGTTAGCCAGAAAGAGCTGCCCCAGCTCTGTTTGGAAAAAGTCCAAGACCTTGGTCAAGGGCAGGGCCTTGGCCAGGGCGGGCTCCAACTTCATCTGCTGCAAACGCTCTTGCAGCAGGGCTTCATCTACCCGTCCCTGCGACAAATCCAAGCCCTGCATAAAGGCATGGAGGCTAGACCCCAGTTGACTAGCTGTAATGGTTGACTTCTTAGCTCCCAAGATTGGCAGACTAAAGTCCAAAGTCTGAGGCTTGACCTCCACCATGTGGGCCATTCCTTCAAGGTCAAAGACAGGCTGGTAGAGTTCTTTCATTTGACTTGGAGTTCGAACCGTCGGCAATTGAATGGCTGGCTGATAAAGGGTGTTCAAGCGGTCGACATTTTCAATGATGTCCAAGGCACGCGCCAGTTGGTCCGATTGCCGATTGTTCTTGAGATCAGCAGGGTCAAGGGGCAAGCTCGGAGCTTCCTTGTGGACTTCCCTTAAATTAATGTCTTCCTGCCCTAAAATCGTCACTGCCAACTCCTCTTTAAAGCTGGGGAAGCCAGCTGTAACCGCTAA
This sequence comes from Streptococcus danieliae, assembly GCF_009767945.1. Classification (GTDB taxonomy): domain Bacteria; phylum Bacillota; class Bacilli; order Lactobacillales; family Streptococcaceae; genus Streptococcus; species Streptococcus danieliae. The sequence continues at coordinate 7,775 of NZ_WSRS01000033.1, forward strand.
AATCCAGTCTTGGAAATTGCTGTAGCCCAACCGATCGCTGGCTGGTAAAAATTGACTGGCCGTCAGATCGGGATAGGCATCTGCCAGCTTGCTGGCCTTACCTCGACCAACTAAGAAGAGCTGTTTCTCAGCCCGGGTCATGGCCACATACAAGAGCCGCATTTCCTCAGACAGGGTCTGGCGCCGCTTCTCCTGCTGAATCCGCTGGTAGGTCAATGAAGGGACAGAGAGCCGTACCGACTGCAAATGGTTGGGCTGATCATTCGGTGTATCGAGGAGCTTCACCGACTGGATCCCAATCCCTAGGTCCCGGCTCAGAAGCATCCGCTTTTTCAGATCCTCACTATTAAAATCCTTGTCCAGGTTATAGATAAAGACATAGGGAAATTCCAAGCCCTTACTCTTGTGAATGGTCAGAATTTGCACAGCATCCTCATCCACTTCGGCAACCACATCCGCCAAATCCTTGTCCGCCGCAAGGATTTTTTCAATCCGGTCAATAAAGCGCGCCAGCCCCTTGAAGCCGCCCTGCTCAAACTGCCGAGCTCGTAAGGCCAAGGAATAGAGATTGGCCTGGCGTTTAGCCCCATCTGGCAAGGCTCCGACATAGTCATAATAGTGCCGCTGGTTGTAAATGTTCCAAATCAGATCATAGAGACTATGTAATTTAGCATAAGCCCGCCAAGTCTCTAGATACTCCAAGAAGTGCTGAATCTTATCCTTGAGCGCGCCCTCAATTAAGTCTGGCGCAGCCCCAGTTCCAGCCTGGGCTTTTTTTAATTTTTCAAAAAAAGAAAGCGAAACGGCCTGTTCTTGTAGGGCAATGCGGGCCAATTGATCCTCATCAAAACCAAACATAGGCGATTTGAGCAAGGCCAGAAGGGCATAGTCCTGGAGGGGGTTGTAGAGGGTTCGCAGGGTATCCAGCATGACCATGACCTCAACGGCTTGGAGATAAGACCCCTGCCCCTGGTCCTCCACAAAGGGGATCTCCCATTGGTAGAACAGCTCCACCAAAGGCTTATTGCGAGTCCGGCTTTCAACCAAAACACAAATGTCCTTGTAGGCTACACCTGACTCATGAAGGGCTTGGATCTGAGCTACCAAGACATGACCTTCATGCAAGGGACCCTCACTTTCCTGGTCAAAAATCAAACACTGGGCCTGCTTTTGCTGCTCAGGCTGCTTCTGGCCAGGACTGCCTGCCACCAAGAAATGAACCTGATTGTAATCAATCTCTCCGACCTCTTCATCCATCAAGTGTTTAAAGAGGCCATTGGTAGCTACCAGAACAGACTCCTGACTCCGGAAATTCTCCTTAAGCAAAATCAGGCGCCCCTGTTCTGGTTCTTCCTGATAGAGCTTAAATTTTTGGTTAAAAATCTCAGGTTCTGCCTGGCGGAAGCGGTAAATGGACTGCTTAATATCCCCCACCATAAAGCGATTGTGACCGTTCGAAATCAGTTCTAGCACCTCCTCCTGCAGGGAGTTGGTATCCTGGTATTCATCGACCATGACCTCATGATAGTTGGCAACCAAGTCAGCCCGTAAATCCGGAAAATCCCGCAATAGGCGGAGTACCAAGTGACTGACATCACTAAAAGTAAAGGCATTTTCAGCCAGCTTGGCCTCCTGCAAGGCTTGGTAATAATCCTTGACAAAGGCCTTGAGAGCTCCCAGTAGGTGGGCCACCTCCCCTTCCTGCTCCAGAATAAATGGCAGAGCCTGGATAGCCTGGGCTTGGTCCACAATCAACTTCAGAAAATCATACTTGACCTTGGCGACTGTAATTGTTCCTGTCTTAGGAAGCAGCAACAACATTTGATTCAAGCTGGCTTCGATTTCTGCCCAAGTCTCAAAAGTCACAAATTGATCGGCTAACAGTCGCAACCCCTCAATCATTTGTTCATGTTTCAGAAAGACTGCTGTTTTCTGACCGTCTTTTTTGAACATTTTATAATCCGGATCTTGGGTCAAATCATAGAGCTGATCGGCCGCCGCTAGACAAGATTTGCCAAAGGCTGGGTAGAGCTCCCGCACCAGCTCCTGTAGGTCTTGCGATTCTTGATCGCCAACCGCCTGCTCCAACCACTCCAGGGGCCGAGGCAGAGCATCCATAAAGTCGGCCAACTGATAGACCACTTGGCGAAAACCGCCGATATCCTTGGCCTGACCGGTGAAGTTGGTCACCAAACGGTAAAACTCCTCTTCCCCAGGTCCGGAGCTATAGCTTTCAAAAACCTGGCTAAAAACCTCCTTCTGGAACTGGAGCAACTCACTGGGGTCAGATAGAATCCGAAAATTAGGACTCAGACTCAAACGATAACCTTCTCGGGCTAGCAATTTCTGGTTAAAGGCATCCATGGTGCCGATATCGCTCAGGGGCAGTAACTGGCGCTGACGGAGTAGGTGTTCCCGTAACTGGGGATTTAAATTCTGATCCCCTAGTTTTTCTGTTAGCTTGGCCTGGAGCCGTTCTTTTAATTCCCCAGCTGCCTTGACGGTAAAGGTCGACACAAAGAGTTGGTTAATCCCAATCCCCCGGCTTAGCTGATCCAGGATCCGCTCAACCATGACAAAGGTTTTCCCTGAACCTGCCGAGGCTGATACCAAAATATTTTGACCCGAGCTGTAAATCGCTAGGATTTGTTCCGAGGTGCGTTTGCGGTCGGTTTGCAACTGGGCCTCTTGTTCTTGCAAGAGGCGAATCTCTTCTTCGTTTAAAAAAGCAATGGGCTTCATCTTATTCTTCCTCCTGCTCCTCCTGTTTCTCCATTCCCAAATCTTGGCTGATTTTCGCGAACCAGTCCTCCTTCTTCGTCGAACCGTCTAGCTGATCCAAAATCCGTAAGTTCTGGTAATGGTAGGGGGTTTCAAACTGGGTGATGGCCTTGTATTGGTCAACATAGGCACGTACAGACTGACCATCTTCACTAATCGGCTGAATCGGGAATTGCCCAGACCGGATGGCTTGGGCAGCCTGTTGGAAGAGCTGGCGATTGTAGGCTAGTAAGAGAGCCAATTCTTCTTCCTCTAAAGTAAAGTCCTTGCGACCACTTTTCAGCAAGTATTGCTCACTCAGCTTGTCTTTTTCCTTGCTCAAAAAGAGTCCCTTGTAAGTAAATTCCTTCATAGCCTGGGCCAGGTACCAACCCGCTTCCTCTTGTTTTTTAAAGGAAATGAGGGGGTTGGTCAGGTGGAAATACATGGCGCCAAAGACCTGATCTTGTGACAGGTAGTCCAAATAGGTTACTAGCTGGGAGTTGAGACCATTGTAAAAATCGGGATAGGAAAAGGTCTGACTAGCCGATTTATAGTCCACCACTCCCTTGATTGAGGTTCCCTGCAATTGATCGATCCGGTCAATGACTCCACTGACATAGAGCTGGTCCTCTGGTGACAAAAGGTAGCGGAAACGCTGCTCCTCCTCAATCGTTTCCGTAACGGGAGCCACCAAGGTTTTAGCCGATGTCCGAACAATATCCAAAAGCATCCGTTGGGAAAAACGACTTTCGCCATCTAGCCCATAACGATAGGTCACATAGTTTTGGCGATTGACGGTTTGAATGGCAGTCTGTAGGGCCTGAGCCGGTTCCTGCTTGGCCAGATGGCCAAAATATTCCTCAAAAATGTGGTGCATGTACTGGCCATGAATACGGGCATCGGGATGCACACTGCCCTCTTCCCGCAAGCGGAGTACATGTTTCAGATAGAAGGAATAGGGATTCTTGTAGTAGTCCGTTAAACTGGACACCGACAACTGCAGGCCCTGATCTTGCGGGTAGAGATGAGCCAGGGTCGCAGGACTAAGCGGCCGGCTCTGAACCTGATAGTTGAGCCCAGGCAGACTGAGATCTTTCTGGTTCAGATACCGACGCAGGTGACGAACCAAGGCCTTCCAGTAAGACTCCTGCTCCGGCTGCCACTCCTCCTCGATGCCTGTCTGGTAGAGATCGATGACCTGCGACAACAAGCCTTGATAGGAACCAATATCATCCGGACTTGAGCCAGCCGCCGGTTCCTTTTGCCACTCAAGGCCAAAGTTGGTCAAGACTTGAAGATAACTGGAAGCCTGTTTTTCCCCATTATCAATCTGACCTGGACAGGTCAGGTAGAGCCTTTCCTGGGCCGCATTCAACAGCGACAGGGCGGTAAACTGGTTCTTGGGTCCATTTTCCCGCCAAGAAATCAAAAGTCCTTGACCTTGGTCTAGGTTCTGATTGAGCCGCTCCTTTTCCTCCATGCTGAGTAAGCCCATATCCCGCGTTTCTTTGGGGAAGAAATCTTCGCTCAAACCGATCGCAAAAACCTGTTTCGCAAGCAAGGGCTGGACCAAGTCATAGGACTGGACCTGAACCACATCAACTGTCGCTGGAACAGTTCGATAAGTGGCCAATTGGACACCAGCCCGCCAGAGCTCCAAAAAAGCAGCCAGGGTCAAGGGAGTCTCCCCCACCAGCCGGTCCATTTGGACAAACAAGTCGCTAAAAGCCTTCCAAGCCTCCGCCTGCTGCTCTTGCTCCCGTAAATCCAAGTCCTGGCTTAGCCGAGCCAGGTTGGCCGGCAAAGCAATTTCTTCCAACAAAGCCCGAAACTTTTTGAGCAGGCTGCTCCCTTTTTGCTTTCTCGCTTTGACAAAAGGTAAAAGAGGGGCCAGCACCGCGTCGCGAATCTGGTTGAGTCTGTCTAAATCGTAACGATCTCCGTCATTGGCGGTAAAGGTCCGCTGTAAGGCAGTGAGACCATTGCAATCACTAAAGCGTAAATAGGATTCTAGCTGGTCCAAATCTGCGGTCGCAAAAGAACCGTAGAGCCCCGTTTGTAGGAGATTGACCAAATCCTCTCGGCGAAAATGGCGGCGAACCAGACTTTCCAGAGATTCCACAAAATGGACCAGCGGGTGGTCCGCCATGGACTCCCGACGCCCGATATAAAAAGGAATCTGGTAACGATCAAAAATCGTCGCCACCTGCGGAGCATAGGTGTCCACATCGCCCAAAAGCAGGCGGATTTCCTTATAGCGGTAGCCATCCGCCAGCAGGCGACGGATTCTCCGCGCCACCCACTCAATTTCCTGCTGGGGATTGGCCAATTTGTGGAGGGAAAGCGGAAGCTCTAGTGGAGCCTGCTCGGTCTTGGGACCAAATTCATAAAACCGCTCCAGTCGATCGGTCAGCTTCTGAAAGGAATCGTCCTTACTAGGAGAGCCGGTCACAATTTCTGCCTGAAAGTCCCGACCCAAATCCTGAATCAACTCCACACTGGCCTGATACAAATTGCCTTCCAAATACTGCTGCTCTCGGGCCCTTTGACTGGCATAGGTGCCCACAACAAGGGGACAACCCTTGCGGTGCAGGAGACCCAACAGGTGTTTTTCCTCCGCCGAAAAGCGAGTAAAGCCGTCGATCACCAAGGCTATCTTGGCTAGGCTAGCGTCTAGACTCCCCGACTCTAGCTTGCGAATAAAATGGGCTAGGGCTGTTGCAGGCAGGTAACCTTCCGCCACCATACTTTCATCTAAGGCTTGAAAAATCACCTGCAGGTCATGGGCCTTGGCCGCATTGTCCAAATTGCCCAGATCTGCAACACTCATCCGAGCTTCCTGCAATTCCTTATACAGAGCCGCCACTTCTTGGACAAAGGCCGGATCCTTACGAATCCGCCCATAAGCGCGGAACTGGTCCACCGGGATAGTCTGCAGGACCCGGTAAATCAAGAGCTGCAAGCCCAAGTCATCCAGGCGCTCCGCTTCGACCTCCTGATCCAGCGTTAGGTAGCGGGTCATTTGTTGGAAGCGGGTCACGGTGATACCAAAAGAAGCCTTGTTGGGCAAACATGCCAAAACCTGTCTTTCTTTTTCGAAAGACAGGGAATTGGGAGCGATGTAAAATACGCGGTAACCTTGAGATTCTAGGTCCAAGGCTTCCTGGACCAAGTCCTTAACCAGATTAGCCCGAATCGAGGTGTAGATTACTTTCATCTTTATCCTTCCATTAGAGGGGATTCTAGATAGCGCAACATTAAATCAGAGGTGGCTGTGAGCGAATCGACATGGGTTCGTTCATAGGAATGGCTAGACTCGATTCCAGGGCCGATTAAGGCGTGCCGCACATCCCAACCTGCAGTCATAGCGGCAGAAGCATCGCTACCATAGAAGGGGTAAATATCAATCTTGTAAGGAATCGCAAATTGCTGGGCCAACCCCTCTAACTGGCGCCGGAAGCCGTAATGGTAAGGACCTGTGGCATCCTTGCTACAGATGGATACGGTGTACTCATCCGTTGCCTGATCATCTCCCATAGCCCCCATATCGACCGCCAGGTATTCGACCACTCCGGCTGGGATCGACGAATTGGCCCCATGCCCCACTTCTTCAAAGGTTGAAAACAGGAAGTGGGTGGTTACTGGCAGTTGGGTCCCTTCTGCCTGAATCTGTTCCAATAGAGCCAAACAGATCGCCACACTAGCCTTGTCATCTAAAAAACGACTTTTGACAAATCCAGTCTCCGTCACCTGGGTCCGGGGATCGAAGGACACGAAGTCCCCAACCTGAATGCCCAAAGCCGCAGTCTCCTCAGCCTTGGTCACCCGAGCATCCAAACGCACTTCCATATTGTCTTGACTGCGTTCCAAAGTCCCTGCGTCTTTGTAGACATGAGTCGACGTTTGATGCAAGAGAATCGTCCCTGAAATCGTTGAACCATCAGCCAGATGCACCAAACAGTTCTCGCCTTCAATCATATTCCAAGGGAAGCCTCCAATTCGATCCAACTTCAAACGACCATCCGGTTTGATCGCACGCACCATAGCCCCCAAGGTATCGACATGAGCTGTCAGGAGACGAGCCGGTCCTGCCTCCTTGCCGACCAAAGTCACCAACACATTGCCCTTGGGACTAACCTGGGCTTGCAAGCCCATTTTCTCCAAGGTCTCCACTAGATAAGCCACAACCTCCCGGGTAAAGCCTGTTGGGGAGGGAATGGCTAACAACTCTTTTAGGTACTGCACTGTTTTCATTTTTTCTCCTTTACACAAAGTGGGTGGGCATAGCCCACCCACCTTCCGTCTTTATTCATCATCCATGGATAAGACGCTCAAGAAAGCTTCTTGAGGAACTTCAACTGATCCAATGGACTTCATCCGTTTCTTACCGGCTTTTTGTTTTTCTAAGAGTTTACGTTTCCGGGTCACATCTCCCCCGTAACACTTGGCCAAGACATTTTTCCGAAGGGCCTTGATATCCGTCCGAGCCACAATTTTATGGCCAATCGCCGCCTGGATAGGGACTTCAAATTGCTGGCGTGGGATGATTTTCTTGAGTTTTTCAACAATCACTTTTCCTCGTTCATAGGCAAATTCTTTATGGACAATAAAGCTGAGAGCATCGACCTTGTCCCCATTGAGGAGGATGTCCATTTTCACCAATTGGGATTTACGGTATTCCGAAATTTCATAATCGAAGCTAGCATAACCGCGCGTTGACGATTTCAATTTATCAAAGAAATCAAAGACAATCTCTGCCAAAGGAATCTGATAAATAACATTCACCCGGTTCTCGTCGATATAATCCATTGTTACAAAATCTCCCCGCTTGCGTTGGGCCAATTCCATAACCGCTCCCACAAATTCTTGAGGCACCATGATTTGCGCCTTGACATAAGGTTCCTCAATGGAATCAATCTTGGTTGGATCAGGGAACTCACTCGGATTAGAGACATCGATGACCTCGCCATCGGTCAGATTAACCTGGTAGATAACCGACGGCGCCGTCATGATGAGGTCAATATTAAACTCCCGCTCCAAACGTTCTTGAATAACGTCCATATGGAGCAATCCCAAGAAGCCACAACGGAAACCAAAACCTAGAGCTTGCGAAGTTTCTGGTTCAAATTGCAGACTGGCGTCGTTGAGCTGCAATTTCTCCAGTGCCTCCCGCAAATCGTTGTATTTATTCGACTCGATCGGGTAAAGACCAGCAAACACCATCGGGTTCATCTGCTTGTAACCTGCCAAAGGCGCCTCTGCTGGATTTGCAGCTAGAGTCACCGTATCCCCCACACGGGTATCTTGAACGGTCTTGATCGAAGCCGCAATGTAACCAACATCCCCTGTTGCTAGGTAATCTCTCCCCACCGCTTTCGGCGTAAAGATTCCCACTTCAGTGACATCAAAGGTCTTCCCGTTACTCATCAACTGGATCTTATCCCCAGGCTTGACCAGACCATCCATCACTCGAACCTGCAAGATAACCCCACGATAGGCATCATAGACAGAATCAAAAATCAAGGCCTTGAGCGGAGCCTCCACATCCCCAGTTGGGGCTGGAACCTTCTCCACAATCTGCTCGAGAATCTCTTCAATCCCGATCCCCGCTTTAGCAGACGCCAAAACCGCCTCAGAGGCATCCAAACCAATGACATCCTCCACCTCGGTCCGCACCCGCTCCGGATCTGCAGCTGGCAAATCGATCTTATTAATAACCGGCAAGATTTCCAAATCATTGTCTAGCGCCAGATAAACATTGGCCAGCGTCTGCGCCTCAATCCCCTGAGCCGCATCAACTACCAAGATCGCCCCCTCACAAGCAGCCAAGGAACGCGACACCTCATAGGTGAAATCCACGTGACCAGGCGTGTCGATCAAGTGAAAAATATAGGTCTCGCCATCTTTGGCCGTATAGTTTAACTCAATTGCATTCAGCTTGATGGTAATCCCCCGCTCACGCTCCAAGTCCATACTATCCAAAAGTTGTGCCTGCATTTCCCGGCTGGAAACAGTTTTAGTCGCCTCCAAAATCCGGTCTGCCAAGGTTGATTTCCCGTGGTCAATATGGGCAATAATCGAGAAATTACGAATTTTCTCCTGTCTTGCCTTTAAATCCTCAAACTTCATAAATACGTTCTCTTTCTTTTCATACCAAACAAAAATCAGAATACTCGAATCATTTCAAATCTATGACTAGGAAAGTCGACGAAGGGCAAACTGCAATTTATCTAGAAAGCTTGACAACGTCAGGTTTTAAAATTAAATGAGTATCCATTCTAAACTCCTACCATTATAACAAGAAGCCCCTCGCTTTTCAATTGTCTGTCGCTAAGAGGCAGGACAAACGCATGAAGAAAACATTCCTTTTAAAATTTTCAGAAACCGATAAATAGTAGATGTTCCAGCCTTCTAGGTCTAGGTTTTTGTTATGGATAAGATTAGACTTCCTGCAAAACAGTGACAGAACCTAAGATTTATCGGAGTCATCACTTGAAAAAGACTGAGTTACAAAATGTTTCAGGGTGGTTATACGATCTCTCCTGCTGAGAAATGGGATCTAATACATTAGTTCCGCAGGAAGTCTAATGATATAGGCTAGGGAATCAATTCCCTGTCTCATATCTGTTTTTCCAGCTATCAAATAGACCTGACCGAGGTCACAAAGATTTATCGTCCTAAACAAATTCGCATCCACTAAACCAATCTCCTCTACTCATGTTTTCTGAGACTAGTATAGCTAGATTTCTACTTTATCGGAAGATACCTTGTTATTGAGCGCTTACTTACATTCTAGTCACCCACTACAGTTGACAAAGAGCCATCTTTCCTGCCTATAACCCCATAACCCAAAAACGGTTCTATAATAAGTTGTGTGGAAAGTTCAAATTCCATACAGCTTTTTTTGTCATTCAGAGCACAAAAAAAGCAATTCCTGTTAAACTGATAAGTGAACAAAAAAACATCAGAATAGGAATTGCTTTATATGGATTATAATACTCAAAAATTACTCGGAATTCAAGACCTAGACATCACTTTCAAAGAAGACTGGCTTATTTATCGTAAAGATAGACGCAATCGTATGGCTCAAATCATCGAAGGCTCCTTAGAGAAACGCCCAAGTCATTGTCCCTC
>NZ_WSRS01000034.1 GCF_009767945.1 Streptococcus danieliae
CCAGTCACTCCAGCTCAACCTGAAAAACCAGCAACTCCTGTTGCTCCAGCTAAAGAAGAGCCAGTGAAGACTCTTCCAAACACAGGTACAGAAGCTTCTGTATTGGGCTTGTTAGGTACCCTAATGGCAGGACTGACATCTGCAGGTGCTGTTTTAACTAAACGAAAAGGTAAATAGGAATCGCTAGATTTAATACGTACCTAAATAGTCTAAGTGACCACAAGAAGCTGTTTGATGAACTGACTTCTTGTGGTCTTTATTATCAGGAGGAAATGAGATGCAAGAGTTTATTGCTTACGGCCGAGTTGCCAGTATTCCAGCAGATGCGATTGGAAAAACTGGAAATGGACATACTCGGTTTAAATTTGATTTTGTTTGTAGCTCTAGCTTAAAAGATGAACATGGAAAAATCATTTCGAGTTTTTTTCATGTTCGAGTTTATGAGAATCAGGCTGAGTTGCTGGCTCAAAGCTTAGTAAAAGGCTCCCCGATTTTACTTAAAGGGGAGATTCTTCAAAAACCTTATTTTAATAAGAATGGAGAGAAACGGAGTTATCAGTATATTGTTCCTAGTAAGCAAGGAGGGGTTACCTTTTTAGAGAGTGTGGAGGCAGCTAAGAGACGTCGAGAAAAGCAACAAAATACGTCTAGTTCTAATCTTGAGAGAGTAGATTCATCCAAGTAGAGGAAGGATATTGAAATGAGGAAAGGAAATGTAGATACTTTTTCAGATGATTTGATTGCAGATTCTCTTCAAATTACAGATTATTTAAAACAGGCTCAAGCCAGTCGATCGTCTATTGTTCGCCTGGGAATAGAAGATGTTCTGGAGTCTTACATGAAACGTTATCAAGGTGCTAGCCCTGATGTACAATCCCAGGTTTTTTCGTTTTCCCAATTCTCGGAAGAGCGGGTTTCTAACTATTTAAAGGGAGGTCAAGATGGGGAAGAATGATCAAAAAGGAAGTCAGCTAGAACCTGTTCAGAAGGTGGCTTCTGCTGTTTTAGCTTATTTATTCCTGGTAGCTGGAAATATTCTCCTGAGGCTTGTTTACCATCTCCCTTTTGTAAAAAAGGGACGGAAGCGCTTTGAAAAAGAAGTTCGGCCGGTAGTACAGTTTAAAAGCTTTTGGAGTTTTTGGGGCATGGGAGCAGCTTTTAGTTTGATTGCCTTGTTATTTACCAATTATTTTGTGACTGTTCTCCGAGCTTGTTTTCTGTATATTTATTTATCGCTAAAAACGATCAGAGATGCAGATGTTCATGTCGAGTTTGATTTTTCTAGCTTATTGATTCAAAATCTCTTTAATATTTCCGTGTTTCGAGTAGCTCCTATAATAGCTATTCCTGTTTTTTTAATTGGCTTGGTGCTTGCTTGGAAGTCGGCTTGGGTGAACTTTGAACAGTATCGAGATTATAATTTTAATGAAGAGGGGGATGATCGATTTGCGACGATCAAGGAAGTTCATCGCCAATATAAGAAAGTTCCTAATAAGAGCGATTCTTATCCAGGATCTGGAGGAGTTCCCGTCTTGCATGAGGTTAAAAACAATCTAGGAGGTTGGACTTTAGGCGCTCAGATGTTGTGGCAGAATCGAAAATTGAGTGGTTTGATTAGACGTGCGATACCCCTTGTGGGGCTGGATAAGAAAGCTTCAGGTTCTTATTACATTGAAGATGGCACGACAAATATGTTAGGGATAGGGATGACTCGTTCAGGTAAAGGAGAAGGTCATATTACACCGACAATTGAACTGAATAGTCGAGCAGAAGATCAGCCTTCCATGGTGATTTCAGATCCCAAAGGCGAGCATTACCAATCTTCTTACAAAACGCTTCGGAAACGTGGCTATGATGTGGAGGTTTTATCTTTCCAAAATATGGACTGGTCGATGTCCTATAATCCCTTAGCTCTAGCGATTGCGGCTGCTAAAAAGGGTTATTATGAGAAAACGCAGACACGGGTGAATGCAGTTGCAGAAGCGATTTATCGAAAAACCAAGCCAGAGACTGGAAATGGAAATGCTAAATATTGGGAAGATACCTCGATTTCCCTTTTTAATGCGATTACCATGGCTTTGATAGATCGAGCTGCCGAAGCCTATGCTAATGGTGAAAAAGATGCCTGGGATACAGTAACCATTCGGAACATTGCTAAATTCCTGACCGATCTAGGGTCAGAGACAGTCTTTGTAAATGTTGATGGAGAGGTTGTTGAAGATCCTGATCCAGATGACCGTCTATGGAAGAAGTCTAAAATCACTGTCTATTTTGATAATTTGCGAAAAATTAACCAGCAGGAATTTTCAAAGTTTAGGGATATGGCAGATTTGAATTTTCGCTCTTCTGATTTTGCTTCAGAAGAAACAAAAGGCAATGTCTTTTCCAGTATGATGTCAAGCCTTACTCTATTTTTGCAAGATAATATTGCCAAATTAACTTCTAAAAATTCGATTGACCTGGAATCAGTGGGCTTCCCTAGACGAATGTCAATTCGTCTTAGGTCTAGTTCTAACAGAGCCTTAGAAAATGATTTTGCCCATGCGACGGCCAGGATCAGTATCTACAGTCAAAGTCCTGGTCTTGGTAGTAGGAAGCGAAAGTACTTTGTACAGGGAGCAACAGCCTTGGTCGATGCGGAAGGCTATCTGAATTATGCGATTGAACCTAAATTGCCAAATCAGTTTACCGTCAGCATTGATTTTGAACATGAGAATAATCAAGTGGGACTTAGAGATAGGATGGTTCAATTTTCAGCTGAAAAGGTCTTTAAAAGAAATGGGAATGTTCTTGAATTAGATCCCTACACAAAGAAACCGATCTTAGAATCAATTGTTATCAAGAGTCTGAATCAGGAGGATCAGGGCCTGTTACAAGAGTCGGATATTGAATTTATCTATTCAGATAGTCCGAAGGTTATCTTTTTAGTGACTCCTCCAAACAGAAGCGAGTACAATAGTTTGATTTCTTTGTTTTTGGATCAACTGTTTAATGCCAATTATGAGATGGCTCTTTCCAATGGTCGAAGTTGTATCAATCGGATTCTTCATGTGTTGGACGAGTTTACTAACATTCCAGCCATTCCCAACATGGATACCAAAATTTCGATTAACCTGGGGCAGAATATTCTCTACTACCTATGGATCCAGAATTTAGAGCAGCTGGTGGATAAATATGGAGAGAACACTGCTAAAACAATTCAAGACAACTGTTCTCTTCAAATTTACGTGAAATCAACTTCTGATAAAACTAATGAGCGATTTAGTAAGGCTCTGGGGTCCAAAACAATTACTCGTAGACGGCGATCTAGTAACATATTGGATGAAGCAAATCCGAATGTGTCAATTGACAGTATGCGGCAGGATTTGTTAACGCCGACTCAGCTGGCAAAACTGCAGGAAGGAGAGGCAGTTATCTTGCGTGGTGTCAAGGGACGGGATCGTGCAGGTCGAAAAGTAACGACAGATCCCATCTTCCTTCATGATAAGACTAGCTTCCCCTATGCTTATATGTTCTTACAAGATGAATTTGATCGGGACCAGGCTTTGGCAGATATACCTGTTGAGAGTAAGCACAGGAATCTAAACTTACAGGATGTTGCTTTAGCTGCTTCTTCTACCTTTATAAATCTCATTGATTGGAGACAGGCCCTTGAGAACTATGGTCAAAGAGGAGGAGAAAAGCCACAACTTGCGACTAGAAGAAATCCTCTTAACCAGATCCAGGATCGTCAGCATGCTTCAGAAGGTGAACTATTAGCTGCGGCAGTAGCATCCGTTTTTGAAGATGAGAGCCTGTTTGTGGATGATGTGATTTAGTTTGAAGTATATAATTTTGTATATAAGAAATTATATACTAATTATCAAAATAGTTGTCTCAAGAAAGCGTTTTTGTTATACTAAAATCAAGCAAACTGGTGTGTTTGAGGAGGTGGATTTATGAAAAAAATTCTAGCATTTTTTGTTCTAACTTTATCTGTTTTTTTATTGGCAGCCTGTGGTACTAAGACTCCTGAAGAAATTATCAAAACAGAATTACAGGAGAGTTATATCGGTTATTCTGAAAACAAAGGAAATACTTATCCTTTTGCAGCTTATGATGGTGTTCTGACCTTTGATAAGGAAAATTATTCCATTACAAATAGTAAAGGGCATATGAAATATTTTTCGATCTTAGGAGAAGATCAGGTTCCTACTTTAGCTCAAGCTATTATTGATGAACATGCGGAGGAGTTGAAAGATAGCCATCATTTTTCAATTATTGTCAGTCGCCATAAGAATCCCAAGTGGGAGGATACTGAAGGTGGCTACCATATTGCTCTATCAGACGGTGGGAAGTCCATTCGAATCTTTGAATTGAATCGGGATTCTCGTGATTACGGCTATTATGATTTCTCTGGAAAAGCAAAATAAGTTGTAAGTCTCCTGTTTGGGAGGCTTTTTTAGTGTCCATTTTCACTGACTTGTCCCCTTAAAGCGAAAATATCAATTATCCCTTATGATAAGAGTAGTCTAAAGAAAGGCAGGAAACCGATGTGCAATTTGATACGTTTTCAGATCTTCTCAATTCCTTAGAAAAAGGATTTTTGGATACTGGTAGTAAAACTGATGGGAATATTGTGGGGGAGAATGCGGAAAAGTTGGCCGCTTTTTACCGTTACTGGAGTAGCTACCTAGATGCGACTCCAGCCTATCTAGCCTCGCTAGCTTATTTACCAGGAGGTCTAGCCAAGGCGCTCTATCAGATTACAGCCAGTTTGGAACATGTCTTTAATAACATGTTTAAATTATTTGGTCTCTTTGGCTATCTAGGAGATAGTAGTACCGTTATTGGCCAATTCTACTACTGGTTCCAGGTTCTAGGAACGACTATTTTCAGCTTGATTCTGGTTAGCTCAGCGATTCTAGGGGTATTTTCTAAGCCTGTTAAATTTAAGGGAGTGATTACCAACTTTCTTTTGGTGACCTTGGTGACAGCAGTTTTACCACTAGGTCTGAACACTGTAGCTTCTTCTGTAGCCCAGGATGCCATGGATATTCAGACAGTCACCAGCGAGTCGTCAGATGGGAATAAAAATTATTCTTCCTTGGCCATCCAACCCATGAAAAATAATGTGGTTGATCTCAAGGTATTGATTGATAATGATTTTTCGACGGAGCTGTTTCCCTTAGATGATTACGGCTATATTAAGCCCCCCAAGGAAGGCTCAACTCCTGTAAATAATATTACAGACAGTATTGATCAGCGAGATACATCGGATTTTGCGACTCGGATTGATTTTGGAGCTACTTATGGGGCTTCTAATTCAGATTTGTTAGATGCAATGGATGAGCAACAAAAAGGACTTAAGGGACTCTTTCTCCATAAACTTAATTCAAGTCAAGATGGGGTAGAAACCATTACAGATCATCAGCTTATTGGTCAGTTAAATGCTTTTGAACCTGTTTATCTACGCTATACTGTCAACTGGGTGGGACTTTTCTTCCAGTATGGTTTGTTGATTGTTTTGCTTATTTCCATGTCTGTTAAACTGGTTAAATCTGTCTTTGATATTATTATTCAGGCTATGATTTCGCCTCTTCAAGGCTATTCTTCTTTGTCTAGCTCTAAGAAGTATAAGGAACTCTTGCGAACTATGGGCGGAGCCTTGGCAGGGATTTTCTTTGAAGTGGTGATCATGCGGATGACCCTGGAAGTCTTACGGGATTTACCAATTCTATCAGTTAGTACCGTCACAAAACTATCAGGCGGATTCTTTGACGGTCTCAACATGTGGGAACAATGTATCGCTGCCTGTCTGGTTTATCTAGGAGTATTCTTGGCAGCAATGCAAGGTGTGACCATGATCGAACGTTGGTTAGGTGTATCAACAGGTCACAACGAAACAGCCCAACAATTGCTTGGGGCCATGATGGCAGGACAAGCCTTTGCGACTGGTGCTGGAGCAATTGGAAATATGGCCATGGCAGCTGGTGGTGCTGTGGGCAACGTGGCTAAGAAAGTTCCTGGTGCTGTTGCAGCAGGAAGTAAGGTTCTGGGGAATAGCTTGGCTGTTACAGAGGGTGGTATCCGTGGAGCTATAGCTGCTGGTAAGGAACAAGGAGTCAAACAAGCTGCCAAGGGTGGCCTCAGCAATATGATTGATGTTGCGGATATGCTTGGACAAGAAGCAGTTGGGAAGACCAAGGAGTTTGCAGGTGGAGTAGCAGATCATCTCCGTCAAAAAGAGCAGGCGGGTTACGATGCGGTTTATAGTGGTTTGACCGATCGAACTTCCGCTTCCCCTCATGGATCTCAGCTGAATAGCCCTTCTACAGAATTTGAAGCTGCTATGGGAGGTATGAATACACCAGGAGTTTCTTCAGGAGAAGGAGCACCTTCTCTAGGTGGCCTAGATGATCCTATTGGGATAACTCCCAACCTAGATCCAGATGTGAGTCAGGGGCCAGGTGAAGCACCTATTTCTGGTGGTGTAGGTACGGAACCCTTCTTATCCCAAGATTCTCCAAATCTTTCAGGGGGAGAACCTCCTTTATCACCACAAACCTCCACTGAATTTTCAGGTCTTGAAGTGCCTTTATCCCAAACTCCACCGAATCTTTCAGGTACAGGATCTGTACTAGGTAAAACCTCCCCATCTTCTGTAGGAACTAGTCCATCCTTGAAATCTAAACCAGCTATTTCACCTGAAGGAAAAGCCTATTCAGCTCCCAACAGTACAAATTCTGGTACTTCAAAGAGTCCTCGGGAACGCTTCAAAGAATCCGCAAATCAAATGAAGTTTGCCAACCAGACTGCCAAGAATGGTTTAGAGCGGATGCAGGCACCAAATCACATTAAGGGTGCTGAGATTGAAGAGGGAGATGAGTAGGTGATTAAATGGATGTTATTGGAAAAGTTGTGGCGATTACAGGTAGTTTGCGGCCCATGACTCGCATCGAGGTGACAGCCTTTTTGGTTGAGCGAGGGGCAGAAGTTTTACCTTATGTCTGTAAACGGACAGATGTATTGATCGTTGGTCGTAGGCAGCTGGATCTGTTTCATATCGAAAATGTTTCTAAAAAATATAGCAAGGCCTTAGCTTTACGGGAACAAGGCCAGCCTATTGAACTAGTGTCTGAAGAAGAATTTTTTAAATTTGTAGAGGAGTCTCAGAGATGAGGCTCTTTTTTGATTTTCCCTGACTTGTCCCCTTAACGCAAGAATTTCCATTATCCCTTATGATGAAATTAGTAAGAGAAAGGAGAAAACAATGCCTTCTGAAAAATACGGGGTTCCCCGAGATATTTACTCCAAGGTGAAAATTCTTGGCTTGTTTATGGTGGATTTTGCTTTTGTAGGCGGATCTGGTGTTGCTGCAATCAATATTGGGACTAAGATTTTCCCAACGAGCCAATGGCCTCAATTGTTGGCCTTTGTGCTTTTAACCCCTCTTATGTGTCTCTATTTAGTGCTTCCGACAAATGGCGGTAAGAAAAATTGGCAGAGTATGTTTTTATTCTTTAGGAGAAGGCGGAAGCGTTACATCAGTTTAAATTATAAAAGAGGAGATCGATAAAGATGGCAATTCAACAAACAGAGAAAAAAGCTCCTGAGAAAAAATCCCTGGGGCGGAAACGAAGTCCTAGAGAAGCGAGCCAAGATTATGTGGACTTGCATTCGAGTGTAGCCTTACTGGATGTTAAACGGATTATTGATAATCGGCAGTCTTACATTGAATTGGTGGATCATGGATACTTACAGTTGATGGAGATTCCAGGAAAAGATCTAGGTTCCCTTTCCTACAATGAGATTAGGAGAACGATCGAAAACTTTGAAAAGTGGCTATCGAGTTTTAATACCAATATTCAAATTGAAACAACAACCTTGCCTACCAATACGGACACACAGATGATAGACTTACGGCATCATCTGAGCTTGGTTCGAGAAGAAAAGGCCAAACTTTCACCAGATTCTCGCCGCTATGCGCAGCTAGATGATCGGGAACTATGGCTTCGAAATGAACTTCAGGTCGAAGAGAGTATTCAACAAGAAATCTACAATACAGAGTTTATCTTGTGGCTCTTTGCGGATACCACAAGTGATTTAGATGAGCTGGTCCGCAAAGCTAAATCGTATGGTAATGGGGACTTTGTCCCTCAAGAAATTACGAGAATCAAAAAAGAACAGATTTTGAAGCAGTATAACAACATGAACGAAAAGGTGTAGGCATGCCAGATTTATCCAGAAGAAAACAAAGACAGCTAAAAGCCAAAGGTTATGACTTGGCTTTTCTTAGCCGTATTCAACCACAGGGAAATATTGACTTTAGAAAGGATGATCGTTCCTGGATGAGTGGGGATGGTTATCATACAGTCCTTCATTTTTACGAGTATCCTTCAACAGACTTAGATCGCTTCTGGTTATCGGATTTGATGTTGATTCCAGGAACCAGGGCCTTTTTATCTCTTTATAGAGCCAACAACAAGGAATTGAAGGATGATATTAAGGATTCAATTGAAGAAAAGTCCACCAGAATTACAGGAAATAGTAAGATTGTTGATAATCAGCAGGAGCTGGATGAGATTCGTGATTTAACAGAGTTAGATCGAGAAATTCGGAAGAAAAATATCGCTATGTTGGGAATGTACGTGCGAATTTTTGTATCGGCTTCTATTAAGGAGGAACTCTTTAGGAAGGTTGAAGATATTAAGGACAAGACTTCTAATTTTAAATCCACGATTTTATCAGGTGAATTAGACTTTGAATACCATGCTCCCTTTGTTCCAGCTGAATATCAAATTGATTTACCGAATCGAAGACGAGGCATTCCTGTTCGGGCCTATGACCTAGCAGGAGGCTATTTCTTCAACCACACTAAACTAGAAGATCAACGAGGAGTTTATCTTGGTTGGACTCCAACCAGGGGAGCAGTTAACTTTAATTTTTTGGAAAGAGATGATCGGAGGACCAGGTCCTTTATGATTCTTTCTGGAAATCCTAAGATGGGCCAGCGTTCTTTCTTGTTGAAACATACAGACGGACTCTATGCCAAGGGAAATTACATTCGAAATTTTGATGCGAATGGAACCTTCCTGGACCAGACTCGCCAGCAGCACGGATTAATCCTGGACTTGTCTGGGGAATCCAATCGGATTAATATCTTCCAAGTTTTTCCAACGGTTACCAACGAACAAGGGACAGAAATTGACAAAAAGAAATCTTACAATCTACACATTCAAAAATTGAAGGGGATTTTAAAGCTCTTAAACCATGAGGTAACAGGAGACGATTTGACGACCTTTGGCCAATTATTAAACGAGTTTTACATCGATGAAGGCTTGTGGGCTAGAAATCCCAAACTCAATCCAGAACGGCTAAAGGCAACGGATCTTGTAAATGACGAATATCCTATTCTGTCGGATTTTGTCCTCTACATTGATGACTATAAACGAAGTTTAGAGATGAAGAGTCATCCCAATAAAATTGAAATTAAGTCGATCAATCGGATTTATAACACCTTTAATGAGCTACTCACGACCAATGCGGAGATGTTTGAAGGGACAACGGAGTTCCAGGATATTTCATCCGAACAGGTTGTAACCTTTGATTTCTCAGGTTTGAAGGGAAATCCGCAGCTGCTAAATGCCCAAATCTTTTCGGTGTTATCACTTGTTTCAGCTGATATTGTCAACAATGGGAAGCGTTGTAAGCAGTTGTTGAAGACGAATCCGCAACTAACAGAGATGGATATGCAGCATTACATTGTAAATATCAGTGAAGCTCAGACTTTGATTAATCCCAAGTATGAAAGCAGTGTAGAGCTTCTGGCAGATATGATTGACTCCATGGGGGATAACTTTGCAGGAGTTGTTCTCTCGGTCAATTCCTTACGAGGAATTTTGTTTGAATCAGGAATTGGGGATCATAAGGATCCTTATGTGACTGCTGTTCAGCGTATTTTTGGTTTGATGCAGTACCGTGTCTTTGCTCAAACAGAAGAAACCAGCATCCCGCTTCTTGCAAATGCCTTGGCAGGGTCTATGAATCAGTCGGAGTTAGAGACACTGCCACGTTTGGTTAAAGGACAATTGTTTATGAATATCGCAAGTGTAGGGAACCTGGTCTTTAATCAGCAGCTCTTGGGACCTGATATGCAGCGCTACGGTGGAATCCAATAGAAAGGAATAAATGATGGCAGGAGAAAAACAAGGATTTATTGCACGGAAAAAAGCGGCTTTTGAAGAAGCTGTGGCTATTCGAAAAGCGATTATGAAGGCTGAGCGAGACTATTTTGCCTCGGAAGGGGAATCGGATCCTAGGCGACTAGAGGCTCAAAAACAGCGAGATAAAGAGTTTTTGCAAAGTCTGAAAAAGCTTGGGATCGGTGTAATTGTCTTTTTAGTAATCTATGCGATGATGCGGACGGTTCTCGGCTTGTGGTAATAAGGAGGTAGAAGTGAAAAAACTGATTTACTTCTTTATAGCCTTGCTTCTGGTCCTTTGGATGGCGGTCAATGCTGTTGCTGGTTTATTTGGTGCCATCTCAGGCAGCAATAACGGAGACTGTAGTTCAACTTCAAGCAAAATAGCAAGTAAGGCTTCTGGAAACATTGAGGGGGCTGAGGTTGAAGAAGATCAAGTAGAGATTGCCAAAAAGATTGCATCAGTGGCTGTTGAGTACGGACTTGATGAAAACAAGGCTTATGGAGCTGTTGGAAATGCCCAACAAGAGAGTTCTTTGATGCCACCCTTTGTTGAGTTGAACCATCTTTGGAGTTACTGGGCTAATGCGAATAGCGTTGAAGATGCTGTTCGAGAAATCCAAAAACATGGTACCAAAGCAGAAGCCTTGTTTGTAAACGGCTTTAATTCAGTTATCTCAGCCTATGGAGGTGGTTTGAGTGATGAAGGCTACCGTGGAGGTTCGCCAGATGGTAGCCATTGGGTTGGCTTTGGAATCTGGCAATGGACGGGCTATAATGGGGTTATGCCCTACTTCGACTGGGCGGATGCCAATAAGAAAACCAAGGCCGATATTGATAGTATCTTGTTGTTTGCCTTTTCGGATAGCAGCGAATTTTTCAAGCCTTACACAGCTGAGGGTGATTATTATTATCAGCGACTGGAAAAAATTAAGGCTATGCCTGCAGCTAGTTCTCCAGCTGAAGGTGCTGCTATCTGGCTCAATCATTATGAATACGCTGGACAGGCTCCAGGTGGCGGTGGTTTGGTTCACTTGGACCAACGGCAACAATATGCGACTAATTGGGCTGTCCGCCTAGGAAAAGAAAAGTTAGACGTCGATTACGGTAAATCCATTATTAGTCAGGCCAATACTGTTTCGGCCAAGAAAAATTCTGAGAAGAATGGGGATAAGTGCCGCAAATCTTCTTCCTCTGGTAAAGGAAAGGGAGGCCATCCCTATAATCACGATTATTATTGGACAGCAGCTTTTAGGACCTACAATAAAGCTCGAACAATTGCAGCAGCCAATTTTGGATTTTCTACCCATAATGGGATTGACGTTGTAGCAGACTGGGGAATTGCCTTTTCACCAAAAGGAGAAAAGGGGGAAATCTTTTCAGTTTACAATGGGACAGTTGTCGGAAAAAGTCCTGGTTTTGGCCAGATTCTCATTAAAAGTGAACCATCTGAAACAGAGTTGAGCAAACCAGTTGTTCTTGAGTATACGCATCTCTTAGTCGATGGAGCTTATAACAATGTTCAGATTGGTGATAAGGTTCAAGCAGGACAACGGATTGGAACAGAAGGGGATACAGGCTCCCCAGGTCTTACCCATTTGCATTTTGGAGTCTTAAATGCGGATGCAGTGGCCAATGGTATCAACTTATGGACTGGAATTAACCTTGACGAAAAGAATTATGGAGGCAGTGTTGATGATCCTATCATCGATCCAGGTCTTGTGTTGGAAGGCATCGAAGTAGGCTGGTTTGATACAGCTGCGCCTAACTATCTAGGAGATGAATTTATTCAGCCGAACCCGCTTCAAATTCGTGTTGATGGTACAACTAAAGATGATCCGAGACTCGCAGGGAAAGTTAAGTAGGAGAAGACAATGACTAGAAAAAGAAAGATCGAGTTATTTCTAGCTGTAATTTTAGCAATCACGACAATGGGTTTATTGATTGCAAATGAATCCTTTAGTAAGAATAAACAGGAGCTGGAGGATCGCTTGCTTGGTGAAAAGGCAGCGATTGTAACTTTAGACACCAAGCAAAAGAAGGATGAAACGCTATTGAAAGCTATTCAAAATGGCCAAGCTAAAAAGGACTATGAGCAACTAGAGGAACGGAAAAAAGCAGCTTTTGAAGTCTATTACAAGCTATCGAAAGAGCTACTGTCAGCTGAAAAAGAAAAGAAGGAACGAGGGGTCGAGAAGCTGCGGGAAGAGATTGATAATGTCATGGTACTGGGGGAAAGTCGAGGACTATTTCTCTACCGTGGATCAAACTGGCAGATGGTTCTGAACCGCAAAATTCCCGATTTTACCTTCACAGTGCAAGCAGCTGATACCATCAGTATTGTCGATGGAGAGGGAAGGACAGTTGTCCTCATGAAAGTCTGGTATGATGAGGAGCAAGAAAGATTCCAGTTACTCTCCATGATTAAGACTTTAGAATGGTTGGCGCCGACTGATGTTTTTGTACCTGGTTCAGGAGAAGTTGGAGTTTTATCTTCAGGTGAAGAAGTAAAGGGTGGTGATAGTCAATGAGAAAACCGATTAAACCAGAGATAATTTTACGGTCTATCCTTCTCGTTTTATTGGCAGCTGTTCTTATTCTATTGCCTTTGACAATATCTGTATCCCGAGGTATTGCCTCAAAGACGGTAGAATTAGAATCTGTTCGAAAGATCAAGGAGAAAAAGGAAGAAGAGACTCAGAAAGTTGGTCAGGAGCTTACAAGAGCACAAGAAGAACTAACACAAGAAGTAGTCGGATTTTCTCTTAGTGAACTAAAGCAAGATGAAAAGATCGTAAAAAACTATCTTGATACTATTTTCTCCTGGACAAATGGTCAAGAGTACGATAATCAGAGAAAGATGTTGGAAGCAGGGGGTGCTAAAGGAAGTGATGAGTTATTGAAGGTTATTATGCCGCCTAATTATAGAGTTCCTGTACCCGAAGATCTAGTTGGAAAGATTAAGGACAATGATGTTGACATCAATGGTTTAAAATCAAAAATCATTGGTTTACAAATCTATCCAGATTCCTGGGAGAAGGGATCAGATGCAGAGGTTATTTATACGGCTGTTTTGCAGTACCAAATCTATATTCATGAGAGAGATTTATCGGGAGATTATCGGACAACGGATGATTTGTTATTCAGATTTACGCTGGCAGGAACAGGGGATAATCGGAAAGTGGCAGAGGTGAAACATTCCTTTATTCAATAGCTTTTATCAGTGTTTGAAACGTAAAAAGGTATATACAAAGTTATATACCTTTTTTATATAACATTTGTTGAGCGTAGTTGCCTTTTGTGATATAATTAAGTATATAAGAAAGGTCATAACAAGTTATATATAAAGTTATATACTAATTTTTGGTTTACAGCTTATTGGGAGGTTGAATATGAAGATTTTGACAGTCAATTTAGATAAGGGTGGGGGTGGTAAAAGTAGCCATACTTACAATTTAGGTGACTGGTTATCACGAGTTCAAGAGAAGCGAGTTCTGTTGATCGATGGAGCCAGAGAGTGCAATTTAACGCATTCATTTGATGTCACCAGCGATAAAACGATCTATGATGTTTTTGTGACAGGAGACTATGAAATTTGTCAGGTGAACAATCGTCTAAGTCTAATTCGAGGAGATGCACGATTGACTGATGAGCAACTTGATTTAACGAGTCGGAACAATAAATACCTTCAGCTCTTTATGTGGTTTAGTGAGCATTATGAGCAGCTAGAGAAAGACTTTGATTTCATTCTCATAGATACTCACAATGATGAGAGTCTAGTGACAGCCAATTTCATAGCTGTATCGGATGTTGTACTAGGGGTAACGGATGCCTCCACAAATGGATTTAGAGCTTGGCTAGCTCTCAAAAGATTTGTGGATCATATTAAAAACGAGGCGATAGAGGTTATAAGCAGGAAAAGTTATGTGCGGGTGCAGCCCTATCTAATCGGCAATAAAATTGAGTATTACGGAAATCATGTGACAGAGACTTGTCGGCAATTCCTGGATGTTGTTGAAGCAGAAGAAAGTTATCTTGGATCTGTTCAGAAGAAAGAACTCATGGCCAAAAGCCTGGTACTGAATCAAAGTGTTTTTGAGCAGAGGGAATTGATGACCACCAAGCAAGTGACGACACATCAGATATTTTTTGATAACATAGAATATGTGTATCGGAATATCTTAAATTCTATGGAAAGGATTGATTAAATATGGCTGAAAATCGGTTTGCGCAGCTGAAAGAAACCTTTGAACAGACAGAGCAAAAACCAAGAACCAAAACCAAGGTAACAAAGAAAAAGCAAAATTCACCAGCATCTTATAATAGGAAAGGGCGTTATATTTTCTCGCTACATGAGGATGTACGCCAGGAGAAATTGGAAGCTTTGGTAGAGTTTCATCAGGCAAAATCAGCATCAGATTATCTGGAGAAAATGATCCTGAAGGAGTATGCCAAGATCCAAAAGAAATTGAAATAGGGAGGATTCAAGATGTTCTATTTTTTCTATGTTCGAGCGCTTATTAAGTTAATGTTCCTGGCTTTTATCGGGATTTCCATCTATATATTGTTCCAAACAATTGGGTTAAGTATGTTTTTTTTGTTAATTGTGGGACTATTGGCTGCTAAATTTGTACCAGGCTTGGTGTTGCCCATTATCCTGATTGCGATAGGGGTACACTTCACAGGTGGTTTCTCATTTATCCCAGATATAATCACAGGGACTTTCTGGGGGATTGTTTTTGCGTGTCTTGGATTTTGGTATCTGGAGGATAAAAAATGATGATCGATCAGGGAAATAGGAAGGATTTGAATTAAGATGGAAGCAATGGAATTATGTATACGAATTACAATTTTTATAGGTGTAATAAAACGTTTTTGGTTGGCAAATTGGCGCTTGATTTTGGGTATAACTGGACTATTAATTTTAGTTTTTGTTACTTTTGAAACGCAATTGTTTTCAAATTTATTAACGGCGATATTAGTCGGAGTTATTATAGATTATCGGATAACAAGGGGAGTAGAGGCAGAAAAATTAAGGAGTAAGTATTCTTTACTTGATGAATCTCAATTTTATGAGGAGTATTTTGATCTTTACTGGAGTAGAACTATTCGTGATTATAAATTACTAGCTAATCTAACCATCCTCTTTCTATTAATCATTAAAACTTCCAATTGGAAGCCTTTTGATTATTCAATACTCAATATTCTCTTTTTTATTGCATTAGCTACTCTGGGGTCTACCTTGACTTTTGCTTTTCTAAAAAAATTCGATAGTATAGATTATCTTATGTTTAAAAAGCAAGACGATTATACAGATTACTCGGATGAGGAGAAGAAGCTGTTGGCGAAGACTTCGAACGAGTTAAAAAAGTAAAGAGAGAAAGAGAATAGATCATTTTGCAGCAACGGCCACCAAACCGTTGCTTTTTTGTGTTTTATAGACAGCTATAATTCGTCATCAGAATCAAAATAAATTTGAAAAACTAGTAGAGACTCTTTACAATACTCTATATGTTTATTGGAGGAGGGTCTATGAATGGTATTTGATGAAATAGGATTTAAAAATCAGTTATCCAGGGAAGTTGGAAAAGACTTCGATAGATTTATTCGTCATTATGATGAACAAATGATTCCTGTTATGAAGAAAAGAGGTTATAAGTGTGTTCATTCTACAGAGCGTACAGTCGCCTTCACTTTTGGGGAATTTACTTTTCGCAGACGAAGATGGAAAAAGGGAGATCACTGGGTGGTTCCAGTTGATGAGCGCTTGGGTCTTCAAAAGAATGTCCGTTTTTCTCTTGAATTTATGTATCAGATCTCCTATTTATCGACAATGATGTCTTATGATAATGTTGTTAGAACCATTCAAACACTCTACAATATAACGATTACCAAGCCAACTGTTGTTAAGGCGATTAAAATGTGCAATCAGTTATTAGAAGAAAGAATGGAGTATAATTTTTTTGAAGTTCCTGAGGAGAAAAAGCAGAAAGCGGATATTATCTACATAGAGGGCGATGGTGTCATGCTCAGGGCCAGGGACACGAATAAGGATAATCGCCATTTTGATCTATCGCATTTTGTAGTACATACTGGTAGCAAGCAGGTAGGGAAGAATCGGTTTGAACTCCAGGATAAGAAGGAATTTATCTCTTTAAATAATCGTTTGGCTAGGGATCATGTTTTGGAGTATATTTTTCATCATTTTGAAATTGATGAGAATACTGTATTGATTACAAATTCGGATGGGGGACACGGATACACTCCCTATGTTTTCAAAGAAATAGCTAAGGCTCTGAAGGTTAAGAGACATGAACATTTTTGGGATGCCTACCATGTTAATAAAGACGTAAAAAAGTTTCTCAGTCTCTACTCTACAGAATTATTGGATGGAGCTTTCGAGGCCATCAAGAAGCATGATAAAAGTCAATTGCGGACGATTCTTGATACTGCAGAATCAATGATTATGAGTGATGAGGAGCAAGAAGAATTTGATAGATTTAAGGGCACCTCTAAAAACCAGAAGTATTCCGTCATATAAAAAAAGAAGGGACTCTTGCCCTCCAATTTCCAGCAAAAGTCCCTGTATTTCCTACTTTTCTATCCCGATTATCGGGAGAATTCTGATTTTTGGGCGCACTAAGCCCATGTATTCAAATTCAGTCGTTTGATCTGTTCAAAACGACAAATATTGTA
>NZ_WSRS01000035.1 GCF_009767945.1 Streptococcus danieliae
TTTGACGTTGTATTGAGGCTCACAAAAGGGAAAAATCGCTACTTTACCGTGGCGATTTTTCTTTTTATACTCTTCTACTCCCTTGGTATACCTCGGATCAGAGACAACGGGAATGATTCTTTGGCTCTTATTTGAAATGGGTCAGCGACTGAGCCAGCATTTGTAAAAATGCCCCTTTTCCACGTTGTTGATGAGGCGATTTGGCAATCGACTGAGCCAGCTGGAGCACTTGTCGGGGAGCTCTGAATTGGTGGGTCAGTAAATACAGGGATAAGCTTTGGCTGAGTTGGCTTTTCCAAGTTAGCTCAGTCAGAGCTGCAGATTCCTTAGCCTGTAAAAAGATGTTGCTTAGTTCTGTGTTTTCTGCAAGCTCGCCGCTTTGTAACAGCTGCTCAATTTCTTTTAGTAAATCTTCTTGTATCATTCTCCTTCTATTTTACCATCTATTTTTATTTCCTGCTATTCCTTGCCCTTGCATTTGATAATTAGTATACTAGTTCTAGTATGGAAAGGAGAGGTAGATTATGAAACAAAGATTCCTTGTTTTAGTGCTAGCCAGTTTGGCTTTGGTTGCTTGTGGTCAGAAGCAGGAAGGGGAAACAAAGGCTTCGTCCAGTCAAAAGCAGGCGGTGTCTTCTAGCAAAAAGGCTGGTTCCTCTAAGCAGGCAACAAGTTCCGAGAAAGCTCGTTCAAGTGCAGAGCTGGTGGCGGAGTCCGCGGTTGCTTCCTCGCAAGTGGAGCCGGTCAGCCAAGAAATGGCAAGTTCTTCTTCAAGTCAGGCGGAAGCATCAGCTGTTCCAGAAGTGACTGGTGGAGCGGAAACATCGGTTATTGACGGGACTTGGTCCAGTCCCAAGGGTGGCTCCTTTACGGTGGCTGCGGGTACTTTGACCAAGGCGGAGTCCACTTTTACCGTGAAACAATTGGAGGAAAATGCTTTTACCCTTGAGGAGGTGATGGCGAGTCCGCCAGTTTACATCTATGTTCCAGCGGGGCAGGTTCTATCAACGGGGCCTAAGAATTATGAATCGGACGAGTCACGGGAGCGGATCTTTATCCTGCCCCAATATGACGCCCCGCAAGAGGCGATGGAACCTTATATTTACTATCGGAATTAGTTCAAGCGCTTTTGAGTTGATTTTTCGTCCAGAAGCAAAGTTCCTACTTGTCATTTTTTAAAAAATCCCTTATAATGTAAGAGTTGCTGTGCAACAAATACTCATTTTGAATGAATTGTGGGAGGGGTTGCCTTCGGGTCGTCCTGCAAGTTGAAATTCAAAAGAGGCAGAAAACATTTTAAAGGAGAAATACTCATGGCAGTAATTTCAATGAAACAACTTCTTGAGGCTGGTGTACACTTCGGTCACCAAACTCGTCGCTGGAATCCTAAGATGGCTAAGTACATCTTCACAGAGCGTAATGGAATCCACGTAATTGACTTGCAACAAACTGTTAAATTTGCAGATCAAGCATACGACTTCATGCGTGATGCAGCTGCAGAAGATGCAATCATTTTGTTTGTTGGTACTAAAAAGCAAGCTGCTGACGCTGTTAAAGAGGAAGCAGAACGTGCTGGTCAATACTACATCAACCACCGTTGGTTGGGTGGAACTCTTACAAACTGGGAAACTATCCAAAAACGTGTTGCTCGTTTGAAAGAAATCAAACGTATGGAAGAAGAAGGAATCTTCGACGTTCTTCCTAAAAAAGAAGTTGCACTTTTGAACAAACAACGTGCACGTCTTGAGAAATTCTTGGGTGGTATCGAAGATATGCCACGCATTCCTGACGTAATGTACGTCGTTGACCCACACAAAGAGCAAATCGCTGTGAAAGAAGCTAAAAAATTGGGAATCCCAGTTGTAGCGATGGTCGACACAAACACTGATCCAGATGATATCGATGTTATCATCCCTGCAAACGATGACGCTATCCGCGCTGTTAAATTGATCACTGCGAAAATGGCTGACGCTGTTATCGAAGGTCGTCAAGGTGAAGATAACGTTGCTTCTGTTGAAGCTGAAATGGCAGCAGCAGCTGGTCAAGCAGATTCAATCGAAGAAATCGTTGAAGTTGTTGAAGGATCAAACGAATAATCTTGTAACCCCAAAGGGCAGTGACCTCCGTCCTGTCCTTTTTTAAAAAATTTTGGAGGAAGCTCAAATGGCCAATATTACAGCCGCTCTTGTTAAAGAACTACGTGAAAAATCTGGTGCTGGTGTCATGGATGCCAAAAAAGCCTTGGTTGAAGTAGAAGGAGACATCGAAAAAGCGATTGAACTCCTTCGCGAAAAAGGTATGGCGAAAGCAGCTAAAAAAGCTGACCGTGTTGCTGCAGAAGGTTTGACAGGTGTTTACGTAAACGGAAACGTTGCTGCAGTTGTTGAAGTTAACGCAGAAACAGACTTCGTTGCGAAAAATGAACAATTTGTAAACTTGGTAAACGAAACTGCTAAAGTAATTGCAGAAGGTCAACCAGCAGATAACGAAGCAGCACTTGCTTTGGTAATGCCTTCAGGTGAAACTCTTGAAGCAGCATACGTAAACGCAACTGCAACTATCGGAGAAAAAATCTCTTTCCGTCGCTTCGCTTTGTTGGAAAAAACAGATGCTCAAGCATTTGGTGCTTACCAACATAACGGCGGCCGTATCGGTGTTATCTCTGTCATCGAAGGTGGCGACGAAGCATTGGCAAAACAAATCTCTATGCACATCGCTGCGATGAAACCAACTGTTCTTTCTTACAAAGAGTTGGATGAGCAATTCGTGAAAGATGAGTTGGCACAATTGAACCATGCAATCGAGCAAGATAACGAAAGCCGTGCAATGGTTAACAAACCAGCTCTTCCATTCTTGAAATATGGATCTAAATCACAATTGTCTGACGAAGTGATTGCTCAAGCAGAAGCAGATATCAAGGCAGAATTGGCTGCTGAAGGTAAACCAGAAAAAATCTGGGACAAAATTGTACCAGGTAAAATGGACCGCTTCATGCTTGACAATACTAAAGTTGACCAAGCTTACACACTTCTTGCACAAGTCTACATCATGGACGACAGCAAAACAGTTGAAGCTTACCTAGATTCTGTGAACGCATCTGTTGTTGCCTTCGCACGTTTCGAGGTTGGAGACGGAATCGAAAAAGCTTCAAACGACTTTGAATCAGAAGTTGCGGCAACAATGGCTGCGGCTCTTGGTCAAGACTAATATTCCATTACAAACTCTGTTTGGAGATATGGAAATGATAAGGTGGGGACTTGTTTCCCTGCCTTTTTCATTTGGCGCACACTTTTTGAAACCATTAGCGACTGTGGTGATGGACGGCAGCGACCTCTAATGAGTTCCCTGCCTGATTCGGGAACCCACTGGCTTTTCAACTTCTAGACTGGAGTTAATCAGGTCTGCACTCCCTGGCTTGCTTTTGAATTTCTGTGCTCGGGTTTCAAGGTCTACTAGACCTACCTCGCTTTTGAATTTTTAGGCTCGGGTTTCAAGGTCTACTAGACCTACCTCGCTTTTGAATTTTTGGGCTCGGGTTTCAAGGTTCCCCGAACCTTTTTAATCCTTTAATTCTGGTGAGAATTAGGATATAATAAAAGTCAAAGATAGTCAGATTTCATTTTTGGGTTTCTTTTACGAATAAGTACTTTGGGAGACCAAGTGACGAAGATGGAATGCTCAGTAAATTAGAAAGGACTTCCATGGTAGCAAGAAATACCTCCGATAATATTGAAGAACATATCAAGCAGCTCTTGGAGCAGATGGATATGGCGGTGCTCAAGCGGGGTGAGCTAGCGGAACTCTTTCAAGTGGTCCCTAGCCAGATTAACTATGTGATTAAGACCCGTTTTACAGAAAGTAAGGGCTACCTTGTCGAGAGTAAGCGTGGGGGTGGTGGCTATATCCGGATTGCGCGCATTTCTTACTCCAACCACCACCAGATGTTATTGGAGCTCCAGGAAAAGTTGGCTTCCCAATTAAGCGAGCAAGTTTATGAAGATCTTTTGTGGCTCCTCGTTGAAGAAGGGCTTTTGGCCAGACGTGAGGCAACTTGGCTGCTGGCTGTTGCCCTGGATAGTGTCCTTGGCCCAGACGGTCCTCATTTGCGGACTCAGATGATGCGCCAATTATTGAAAGAAATTGACAGAAGAGGATAAGAATGAAGTATTCAAACGCACTAATTGAGACTCTCGAAGTATCTCATGCCTTTGCCAATAATTACGGCCGAGACCACTTAGAGACCTGGCACCTATTGACCGGATTTTTAGTCAATCCCTATAGTATTGTCGGCTCCGTCTTTAAGGATTCGCCGATTAATTTAGATCTTTTGGAAGAAAAAGTCGAAGAGGTTATCGGTTATCCCTATCGGAAATCGAAGAACTTAAAGATCTTTCCTTTTTCCCCGCTGATGGAAAAAGTCTTCGAGCGGGGTGAGGCGTTGGCCCAGCACTTAGGTGAGGATGAGCTGGGGACGGAGCATATTTTTCTTGTCCTTTTAAAAGAAAGAGAATCCTTGGCAACCCAGCTCCTCTATGCATCTGGCTTTGATCCCGAGCATAAAGAGGAGTCCAAAAAATTACAGGAGTTGCGCAAGGATGTTGAGGAGCGGGCAGGCTGGTCCAAGGATGAGATCAAGGCCATTCGTCAGTTTTTCCGTGGTAGCCGGCCAAGTTCTCAGCAAATGGCCAACATGATGGGCATGCCCCCGAGTCAAAGTGGTGGTCTTGAAGATTATAGTCGTGACTTGACTGCTGCTGCCCATGCCGGCCTCTTGGAGCCTGTTGTTGGGCGGGAGGAAGAAATCGACCGGATGATCCACATCCTCAGCCGCAAGACCAAAAACAATCCCGTGCTGGTGGGGGATTCCGGGGTCGGTAAGACTGCCTTAGCCTTGGGATTAGCCCAGCGGATTGCCCAAGGTCAGGTTCCCGTAGCTCTTCAAGACATGCGGG
This sequence comes from Streptococcus danieliae, assembly GCF_009767945.1. Classification (GTDB taxonomy): domain Bacteria; phylum Bacillota; class Bacilli; order Lactobacillales; family Streptococcaceae; genus Streptococcus; species Streptococcus danieliae. The sequence continues at coordinate 4,953 of NZ_WSRS01000035.1, forward strand.
TGATGGAGTTGGACTTGATGAATGTGATCGCCGGCACGCGCTTCCGTGGAGATTTTGAGGAGCGGATGAACAACATCATTGAGGATATTGAAAAAGAAGGCAATATCATCCTCTTCATTGATGAACTCCACACCATTATCGGCTCCGGTAGCGGGATTGATTCCACTCTGGATGCCGCCAATATTCTTAAACCAGCCTTGGCACGTGGTAGCTTGAGGACTGTTGGAGCGACCACCCAAGAGGAATACCAGAAGCATATTGAAAAAGACGCGGCCTTGGTTCGTCGCTTTGCCAAGGTGAGCATTGAAGAGCCCAAGGAAGCAGATACCCTGGCTATTTTACAGGGGCTCCGGCCGCGTTATGAGGAGCACCACCAGGTTTCCATCGAGGATGAAGCCTTGAAAACGGCTGTCCAAACCGCCAAGCGGTATTTGACCGCCAAACGTCTACCAGATTCTGCCATTGACCTCTTGGATGAAGCAGCCGCAACTGTCCAGAACCGCAGCTTGACTAGCTCAGAATACGACAGTAATGGTTTGACCGCGCTGGATCGGGCTTTGATGCAGGAGGAGTTTAGTAAGGCCCGTAAGTTGGTCAAAGAGGCTCAGAAGCCGGTGGTGTTCCAGTATCGGGTGACGGCTGAAGATGTTTTGGAAACCTTGAGTCGTTTGTCGGGGATTCCGGTGCAGAAGTTATCTCATTCGGAGTCTAAGAAATACTTAAACTTGGAGGCGGAGCTCCACAAGCGGGTGATTGGCCAGGATCAGGCTGTTTCAGCCATCAGTCGGGCGATTCGTCGCAATCGCTCAGGGCTACAGACGGGCAAGCGGCCGATTGGTTCTTTCCTCTTCTTGGGTCCAACTGGGGTCGGGAAAACCGAATTGGCCAAGGCCTTGGCAGAGTTGCTTTTGATGATGAAGAGGCTTTGATCCGCTTTGATATGAGTGAGTATATGGAGAAGTTTGCGGCCAGCCGTTTAAACGGAGCCCCTCCGGGCTATGTGGGCTATGAAGAAGGCGGAGAATTGACCGAGAAGGTCCGTAATCGTCCTTATTCGGTACTCCTCTTTGACGAGGTGGAGAAGGCCCATCCGGATATCTTCAACCTGCTCTTGCAGGTTCTTGACGATGGGGTTCTGACAGATAGTCGGGGGCGCAAGGTGGATTTCTCCAACACCTTGATTATCATGACTTCCAATTTGGGCGCCACTGCTCTCCGCGATGACAAGGTCGTCGGCTTTGGCGCAGGGGACCTGCGCTTTGATCCTAAAAATATGGAGCAACGGATGTTTGAGGAATTGAAAAAGACCTACCGTCCGGAGTTCTTGAATCGGATTGATGAAAAGGTTGTCTTCCATAGCCTAACGGCCGAGCAAATGCAGGAAATTGTCAAGGTGATGGTCAAACCGATGATTGCAGCCTTGAAGGCTAAGGATGTAACTTTGAAGTTCCAGCCGAGCGCTTTGAAACTCTTGGCGCAAAAGGGTTATGATCCGGAAAATGGGGCCCGGCCACTTCGTCGAACTCTACAAAGTTTAGTGGAAGATCCTCTATCAGAATACCTCTTGGCTGGGGACTTGCCACCGGGATCAATTTTGAAAATTGGAGTTAAGGGTGGCCAGTTGAAAATGAATATTCAAATTTAGGAAGGAATTAGGCGGATATGATTCGACCAGTAACGTTGGAGGAGGTTCAGCTACTCCAAGACCTGAGCTGCCTCACTTACCGGGATACCTTTCAGGGAACAACTTCTGAGGAAAATCTCCAGGAGCACTTGGATACAGCCTATGACTTGTCCCGTTTGAAGAAAGAATTAGGGGATCCTCAAGTCGCTTATTACTTCTACCAAGAAGGGGAGCAGATTCTCGGTTACCTGCGCCTCAACGAAGGCGAGGCCCAAACGGAGTCTATCCATGAAAATAGTTTGGAAATTGAGCGGATTTATATTCATCCAGATCATAAGGGCCGGGGGTTAGGGCAAGAGTTGATGGATTTTGCCCTAGATCAGGCCCGCAAATGGGGGAAAACCGCCATCTGGCTCGGAGTCTGGGAACACAACGTCCCAGCTCTGGGCTTTTATCAGAAAAATGGCTTTCGGCAGGTCGGTCACCACGACTTTGTGATGGGAGATGAGGTTCAAACAGATTTTCTCTATCTGAAAGAAGTCTAGCAGGTGCTAGTCCGAATTCAAGGCTCGCTGGTCTTGCTGAAGCTGAATCAGGATCTTCAGGTACTCCAAGAAACTATCCAGGACTTGAAAGAGGATTGCCTGTGAGCTGCCGAACTGGCTTGACAAAAAATACCCCCATTGCTGCCTTCCTTTTGTTCTGAAAGAAGTCTAGCAGGTGCTAGTCCGAATTCAAGGCTCGCTGGTCTTGCTGAAGCTGAATCAGGATCTTCAGGTACTCCAAGAAACTATCCAGGACTTGAAAGAGGATTGCCTGTGAGCTGCCGAACTGGCTTGACAAAAAATACCCCCATTGCTGCCTTCCTTTTGTTCTGAAAGAAGTCTAGCAGGTGCTAGTCCGAATTCAAGGCTCGCTGGTCTTGCTGAAGCTGAATCAGGATCTTCAGGTATTCCAAGAAACTATCCAGGACTTGAAAGAGGATTACCTGTGAGCTGTCGAACTGACTTGATAAAAAATACCCCCATTGCTGCCTTCCTTTTGTGAGGATTGCTGTCGATGGGGGTGTTTGTTTATGAAAGAATTAGCTCTTAACCTCCTGCAATTGGAGGAGGTCTTCGATTTCCGCGAGGCTTTCGGCACGGGCGATGGCACCACGGAGTTTGGCTGCACCGGAGCTACCACGGAGGTAGTGGGGAGCGAGGCCGCGGAACTCACGGATGGCAACGTACTCACCCTTGAGGTTGATGAGGCGGCGTAGGTGCTCGTAGGCAATACGCATCTTGTCTTCAAAGCTCAAGTCAGGGAGGAGCTCACCGGTTTCGAGGTAGTGGTTGATTTGGTTGAAGATATAAGGATTTCCCATTGCAGCGCGGCCGACCATGACGGCATCAGCACCGACAACCTCCAAGCGATGCTTAGCCTCTTCGGCGGTTCGGATGTCTCCGTTAGCAATGAAGGGGATTTTGGTTAGGGCTTGGGCCACTGTTTGGAGGGTCTCCAGGTCAGCGACACCAGTGTACATTTGTTCCCGGGTCCGGCCGTGCATGGCTAGGGCATCCACCCCGGCACTTTCAGCTGCGAGGGCATTTTCAACAGCCAAGCTTGGATCTGCCCAACCGGTCCGCATTTTGACGGTGAGGGGAATATCCAAGTGAGACTTGACGGTTTTGAGGATGTGGTAGATTTTATCGGGATCCTTGAGCCACTTAGCTCCCGCCTCGTTTTTCACAACCTTGTTGACCGGGCAGCCCATGTTGATGTCCACGATATCGGTGCGGGTATTTTCCTGAATAAATTCCGCAGCTCGAGACAGACTATCCGCGTCACTCCCGAAAAGCTGAATGGAGACAGGATTTTCTCCCTCGTCGATATGCAACATGTGGAGCGTTTTTTCGTTATTGTATTGGATCCCTTTATCAGAGACCATCTCCATCACCACCAGACCAGCGCCAAGCTCCTTGGCAATTGTCCGGAAGGCAGAGTTGGTGACCCCAGCCATTGGGGCTAGGATCGTCCGGTTGGGAATCTCGACACTTCCAATTTTGAACGGAGTATTAAGATTTTTCATTGATGAGTTCCTCTAAATCATGATCGGTAAATCGGTATTCTTTTTGGCAAAATTGACAGACAATCTCAGCTCCCTTGTCTTGGTCGGCCATCTCTTGCAAGTCCTGATTGGGCAGGCTAGCCAAGGCGTTGAGGAACCGTTCGCGGCTACAGTCGCAATGAAAAGCGATTGGCTCTTCGCTCAGGCGGCTATAGGCATCGTCCCCATAAATAGCTGTCAGCAAGGCCTCAATGTGGTCTTCCGACTGCAACAAGCTGGAAATGGCTGGCATCTCCTGAATCCGTTTCTCAAAACGGGCAATGTCCGCCTCCTTGGCACCGGGAAGCACTTGCAGCATGAAACCACCAGCCACTTTGACACGGTCATGTTCATCCAACAGGACATTGAGCCCAACCGCAGACGGTGTCTGCTCACTCTCAGTCAAGTAGTAGGCAAAGTCCTCGCCGATTTCCCCGCTGATCAGTGGAGTGGTAGATGTGTAGGGATTGCCCATCCCGTAGTCTGTAATAACGATAAAGAAGCCATTTCCCATAAACGGTCCAACCAGAACTTCACCGGTGGCCGTTTTTTTGATGTCTACCCCAGCATTCTGGATGTAACCCTTGACTTGACCCTGGGTGTTGGCAACAGAAATGATGTGACCAAAGGAGGAATCACCAATCACCTTGAGGGTGATCTTGCTGTCGCCCTTTTGATTGGCTGCCAGCATCAGATTGGCAATCAGCGTCCGTCCCAGCGCAACAGTTGAAGAAGCCAAAGTCTGGTGAGCCTCCTGCGCTGCCCGTACGGTTTCGGTCGCATCCACGACATAGGCCCGAAAGGCCCCATTTTTTGCGATTGTTTTGATTAAAGTATCCATGTTTTCCATTATAACAAAAAACTGAGAGAGAGACAGTGGGATGGTTTGTCTGTCTCTTTCTCAGTAGCTTTTAATGGAACGACGCCCAGATTAGTAAGAAGAAGAGGGCGTAGAAGACGAAGTAGAGCCATTTGAGGCGAACGATGATGGCGACGAGTTCGCGAAGGAAGGCACTGGGGATGTAGTAGCTGGCGGTGTTGCAGCCGAGGCCGTCGCCTTTCATGCCGATTTGTTGGGCGTAGATGCTGGTGCGAAAGACATGGTAGTCATTGGTGACAAAGAGGAAGCGGGGGTCTGTGACCAGGCTTTCTCCCAGTTGTTTGGAATAGAGCAGGTTTTGGTAGGTGTTAACCGAGCGGTCTTCCAGCAGGACAGCAGTTTCCGGGATGTCGGTGGTTTCCAGGATGTAGTTTTGAATAGCCTGGGCTTCGCTGATTTTTTCATCGGATCCTTGGCCGCCGCTGGCGATGAGCTGGATGGCTGGATTGGTGGACTTGCGGAAGGCTTCGATGGCCTTATCTACCCGCTTCCGGAGCAGGGGTGTCACCTTTTCGCCGCCCAGGAGGCCGGCTCCATGGATAATGATAAAGTCATAATTTTTCTTTTTGGGCAAATGTAAATAAAGCCAGGAATAAATTAAAAATCCGGTAAAGGTGATGCCAAAAAGGACATAGGTATAAATGGCGATGTAGTAAGGGATGTCCAAGAGGCGGTACTGGAGAAAAAATTCATAGTAGGTGAGCCGGACAAGGAGCAGGGCATAGAAGAGGACAATGGCTACCCCCAAGAAGAGGGAAAAATAATTGGCCTTGGATCGGCCTTCCTTGCGGAGCAAAATGAAGCCGTTGTAAATGAGGAAGAAGCCGCCGATTAAGACCAGTAGGGGGAGGACAATGAGCAGGATGCCGGAGAAGATATTGTTGAGTAGTTCCAGGCCTAGCTGATAGCTGAGTTGGGCTAGGTAGAGATAGCCGAAAATGAGAAAAATCATCATAACGATGGGATTGAGCAAACTGCGATTGTCTCGGAAAAAGGACCAGACCAGGAGAAAACCCCAACAAAGTGGATTTGGGATGGCAAAAATGGTCAGGAAGAAAAAAGGCAACATGTGCCAGACCGAGATTTGCGGCTGTTCGGGCCGCCAAACAAACCACAAGAGCAGGAGCGAGTAGGCCAGTCCCAAAGGCCAGGTCGGAAAAAAGACCTGGACCAGACCTGTCAGGCCTAGGAGGAGGGAGTTAAATTTAGCAGCTGGCCGGGTGTAGTGGAGCCAGGCAAAGAGACCGGCTGAGATCCAGCCGAGGATTAGAAAATGAAGGTGATTCATAGTGGTTCCTTTTAAACTAGTTTTCGTTTTAAATTATACCATGAAAAAGAAAGCAGATTTCAGAATCTTGAAAGGAGCAGGTTGGGTCATGAACAAACCAAAAGACTGGGATAAGAGTTTTGAATTTCGGATAATTGTGAACGAAAAGACAGCAGCCGGATCTTGCTAGCTGCTGTCTGTTATAGGATTTTACAACTCATCCAAGGCTTGGATAGCCGTTCCGTAGTCGGGTTCTGAGTGGACGTCTTCGAGGTATTCCACGTAGCGAACGGTGTTGGTTTCATCAAGGATGAGCACGGAACGGGAGAGGATGTGCCATTCTTCCATGAGGAGACCGTAGGCTTTTCCGAAGCTATTGTCAAAGTAGTCGGAGAGCATGATTGCCTTGTCTAGGCCTTCAACACCACACCAGCGCGCTTGGGCAAAGGGGGTGTCGATGGAGATGGTCATGATGACGGTGTCTTCACGGCCAGCGAGGTTGGCATTGAATTGGCGTGTTTGGGTTGAGCAGACACCGGTGTCAATGGATGGCACGATGCTGAGGACTTTTTTCTTCCCAGGAAAATCACTGAGGCTGACTTTTTCTAGATCCTTGTTGAGGAGGGTGAAGTCAGGGGCCAAATCTCCGATTTGGAGACGGTTACCGATAAGATGGACTTCTTGTCCGAGAAATTGTGGCATAAGAAACTCCTTTCATTTCTTTCATTCTATCCTAAATGTGGTAAAAATGCTTAATAGGTGTTTTGGAAAAAGGAAAAGGGTGAACAGGCTAAAAGTTGGGGGTGAAATCGGGGGAATCGGAAATATCCCCTTTTATCAAGTTTTTTTATGGTATGATAGTAGGAAAAGAATGGAGGTTCGTTATGGTACGTCTACAGGATGATTTTTATGATGCAATCAATGGGGAGTGGGCGGCTACGGCTGTGATCCCTGAGGACAAGGCGCGGACAGGTTCTTTTGTGGATCTGGCCGATGGGATTGAGGACTTGTTCTTGAAGCAAACGGATCAATGGTTGGCAGGCGATGATCTACCAGTAGATGCGGTGTTGCAAGAGTTTGTGGCCTTCCATCGCTTGGCCGCGGATTATGACCAACGGGATGCGGATGGGGTCGCTCCTGTCTTGCCGCTGCTAGAAACTTACAAGAATTTGACTTCTTATGAAGATTACTGCCAGCGCGTGGCGGAGTTTGAGCTGGCGGGGACTCCTAATTTCTTCCCCTTCGGTGTGGCTCCTGACTTTATGAATGCTCGGATCAATGTTTTGTGGGCGGACGCTCCGGGAACCATCCTACCGGATACCTCTTATTATGCGGATGACCATCCGCAAAAGGAAGAGTTGTTAGCTCTTTGGCGTTCTTCGATGGAAGACTTATTGGCTAAATTTCCTTTTAGCGAGGAAGAAGTGGCGGACTTGTTAGACAAGCGGTTGGAATTGGACCGTCGTATTGCCAGTGTTGTCCTGTCCCAGGAAGAGTCTTCAGAGTATGCAAAACTGTACCATCCCTACCAGTGGGAGGACTTTAAAAAGCTAGTTCCAGGGCTTCCTCTGGGAGCAATCTTCCAAGACATTCTAGGACAGGAGCCGGATCAGGTGATCGTACCGGAAGAGCGTTTCTGGCAAGCTTCTGAGCTCTTCTACTCAGAGGAAGCTTGGCCTTACTTGAAGGCAACCTTGATTTTGGGGGTGATTGGTCAAGCGGATGCTTACTTGGCAGATGAAATCCGGGTGCTTTCAGGAGCCTATAGTCGGGCCTTGTCTGGAACGCCGCTACCAATGAATGCCAAGAAGGCGGCCTATTACCTGGCGCAAGGGCCTTTTAGTCAGGCTCTGGGCCTCTGGTATGCGGAGCACTATTTCTCTCCAGAAGCCAAGGCCGATGTTGAAGCTAAGATTGAGCGGATGATTGCGGTTTATAAGAACCGGCTGGAAAGCAATGACTGGTTGAGTCCCGAAACCCGCGACAAGGCCATTGTCAAACTTAACAGCATTCGCCCTTACATCGGTTATCCCGAAGAGCTCCCAGCCCGCTATTACCAGAAGAAGGTGGATCCAGCTCTTTCCCTCTTTGAAAATGCCCAGGCCCTTGGTCGCCTAGAAATTGCCCACGCTTGGTCCAAGTGGAACCAGGAAGTGGATGACAAGGAGTGGGGGATGCCAGCCCACATGGTTAACGCCTACTACAATCCACAGAAAAACCTGATTGTTTTCCCGGCGGCCATCCTTCAAGCACCTTTCTACAGCCTTGAAGCTAGCTCTTCCGCTAACTATGGCGGCATCGGAGCCGTGATTGCTCATGAAATTTCCCATGCCTTCGATACCAATGGAGCCTCTTTCGATGAAAACGGCAGCCTCAACAATTGGTGGACCCAAGCCGATTATGATTCCTTCCAAGAAAAAACACAAAAAGTGGTCGACCTCTTTGAAGGCCAGGATTCCTATGGCGCAAAAGTGAATGGTAAGTTAACCGTGTCGGAAAACGTCGCGGATCTAGGCGGACTCTCAGCAGCCCTCGAAGCAGCCAAACAGGACCCCGACTACTCTGCTACAGCCTTCTTTGAAAACCACGCCCTCATCTGGCGTATGAAAGGCCGCGAGGAATTCATGCAAATGATGGCCGCCGTAGACGTCCACGCACCCGCCAAACTCCGGGTCAACCTCCAGCTACCAAACTTTGAAGACTTCCACCAAACCTTCCAAGTCACAGAAGCAGACGGCATGTGGCGCCAACCCGAAGACCGGATTGAGATTTGGTAAACAGTGAACTGACTACAGGCTGATTGAATGAAGGCGAAAAGCCATGAAAAATGCCAAAGACAGTAGCCTCCGTAGGTTACAGAGTGCCTTTCTCGCCATCGTGTCACTGGGCATACTAGCGCTTGTCTTGGGGCAAGCAAAACCACTGGCCTCGACTATCTTGGTAGCGATGATTATTCTCGTGGCAGCTACAAACCTTATCCAGCTGCGAAAGCTAGCCAACGAGGCAGATCAATCGTGATAAATTAGTAGTATTAGAACTGCGGAATTAGTCGTAGCTAGACCCTGCTCCTCAAGAAGAGGGGCAGGGTTTTTGTGGTGGCTAAGACAGCTTGAAATGCAGTTTTTAGGTGCTTTTAGCACTTTTTTTTGTTACAATAGTCTAAAGTTAGCGAACAAAGGAGGTTTTTATAATGGCTACAAAAACATTTACCAGTGACTTTAGTTTTACTGCTGCATCAGCGGATAGTCTTCTAAAAGCACTCCGCAGAGATGTAACGCCTAAAACAGTGGATGTCTCGGATGTTACCTACGTTAGTGATCCTCAAGAAATAAAAGCATTTTTTGGAGTAAAATGATGGAGCTACATACTTTTTCACTGTCAGACCTAATAAAAACTCTGGGACTTAAGACTGTTGGAATGATTATTGAGTCTTTTAAAAGCATTGATACAGGGACTTCTACAGTTCATGATGTGGAAGTCTTTTTGTATGCTAGGGCGATTGAGTTTGAAAAATCAAGTATTTCATCTACTTATCTTGTTTTTGATACACAGACAAGGGATCTTGTTGGTTTTTTCTCTCTTGCTAATAAGCCTCTTATCTTCTCTAAAAAAGATTTTCAGTCTCTTAGCAAAAACAAACAAAGAGACTTTCAGCGTCATGGTCGAAGATTGGAAAGTGGCGGTTATCAAGTCAATAGCTATCTTATTGGTCAGATTGGGAAAAATTATAATCTTCAAACCAATATTGTATCAGGTCAAAAAATACTGACACTTGCTTATGATAAAGTAAAGGAAGCAGCTCGTATTATTAATACAAGGTATATGTGGTTGGAATGTGATAATAATTCCAAATTATTGCAGTTTTATCGTAAATTTGGTTTTACTTTGATTGAAAACTTTGAATCGGAAAGTGGTCTGAAAGTTTTTGTAATGAAAATTCAGAAAGAACAGTTGTGAACCACTCTTAAAAACTTGAATATAGAATTATATCCTGATTCATTTTTTAGCTTACTCACCTCTTCCTTTCCAATATCAGATTGAAAGGGATATGTGCTCAGAGGTATTCATACCTTGAGTGGTGCCAAAGCTCCATATACAACACTAAAATAAGAAAAAAGACTAGCCAAATCCATTGGGGCACAAGGGGTTAGCTGGTCTTTGTCTATTTTTAGGTGATAAAGTCGAGAATGTCATCAGGAATAAACCTTATTTATTAGAGTTGTTTTTTAAACATTAGTCCCCAGTTCATCTTCCTCTTATTTTTAGTATCTGCGTGTTATAATGGTGCTATAAAGAGGTGGATGCTATGAGTGTGAAAGAAATCATTGGAAAGACAATCAGGGAAGAAAGAGAGAAAAAAGGTTTTTCTCGGGAGAGCCTGTGTGGAGGTGAGGAGGAGTTGACGGTTCGCCAGTTGGCTCGGATTGAATTAGGTCAATCACTACCTTCGCTTATTAAATTAGAGTATATTGCTCAGGTGTTAGACATCGATTTAGCAACTCTTTTGGCAGGAGAAAGTATCAGTATTCCAGATGAATATTTCACTATGAAATATCAACTGTTTAAGTTTCCAACTTATGGAGATGAGGAACGCTTGGCCAAGAAAATCCAGATGGTTGAAGATATTTATGAGAAATACTTTGATTATTTGCCGGAAGAAGAACTTTATATGTTGGAGTTGGTTGATAATACATTGGATTACCGATCGACAGGAAAGACAGCAGCAGCAGAAGATGTTTTTGAAGATTTTTTTAAACAACTCTTTTTGAAAAAATACTATACTGTAAATGATTTATTGTTGATTTCCTATTATGCTCTTCAGTGTCAAGATAAGGATTATGATAGAAGCCTCTTAAAGTCGTTAGAGATAAAGGTTTTAGAACAGGAAATTTCAGGAGATGAGTACTATAATGCTGAAATATTGGGGGTATTAACAGCGATAGCAGGAGTATATCTGGATCATGCGGAGTATTCTCATATAAAAAGGTTATCAGATAGAATGCATGTTATTATTGCGGAGACTCAGCAACACAGTGTTAAACCGGTCGGCTTAGTCTATGACGCTAAGTATTATCTGTATGCGGAGCATGATGTAGAAAAAGCTAAGAAATGTTATGATTTAGCGCTTTTATTAGCTCAAAATTTTGGGGATCCTGTTCTAGTGTCTAATATCCGAATGGAGAGAGAAATCGATTCTATTTAAGGGCACCTCTAAAAACTAAATTTCTGAAAATCTAAATGTTGATTTATCAAGGTTTGAGTGATTCAATTTGAAGAAAAACTGGGGTTTTTAGAGGTTCCCTTAAATTAAATAAGACCATGACATTTATGTCATGGTCTTATTTTTGTCCATTCTTTATAATGAACTCATAAAAGTTGAAAACGCTTTAATTAGAAGTTGATCTTTTATTTTGAATAGTGATCTGGTTATCAAATATAGTATCAGCATTAGAAAAAATTAAAGAGGTGGAGAATATGGGATGGTTAAGACTTTTATTATTAAGGGCACCTCTAATACTTAACAAAAATCAAAATCTGAATTATAATAGATAGTATGAAATTCACACAAGATCAAATTAGAGGGCACCTCTAAAAACTAAATTTCTGAAAATCTAAATGTTGATTTATCAAGGTTTGAGTGATTAAATTTGAAGAAAAACTGGGGTTTTTAGAGGTCCCCTAGAGAATTAAAATCAGCTCTTAAAAATAAACAATATTCTGCCTATCATAAGCGTATCCAAGCAGTCTATTTGCGTTCCC